>DASXNO010000340.1:0-19334 GCA_036495025.1 Actinomycetota bacterium
GATCAGCGCCATCAGCAGGTAGCCGACCACGAGCGTGATGAGGCGCAATGCCATGCCGGCCGCCTTCCCCCCGGTCACCGAGACGATCTTGGCGAGCCCGTTGGCGGCGGAACGGATCGAGAACTGTGCGAGGACGAGGAACGCCGTGGCGGTCGCCAGCGCCATGAGCCGGGGTCGCAGGGCGTGGCCGTGGATGTCGCCGAATGCGGACCCCACCGCGATCGCGGCGAGGGCGCCGACGCCGTAGGCAACCGCCAGCCGCAGGTCTCTGGCAGCCATGGCTGCCGCTGCCCTGGCGGCCCTGGCCTTCGCCTTGGCGGCCCTGGCCTTTGCCCTGGCGGCCCTGGCCTTCGCCTTGGCGGCCGTGGCGGTCACGGTCGCCACGTCGGCGCGGTGGGGCGTCTCCACCGGCACGTCCTTGTCAGGGCTTGTCGAGGGCATGTCATCCCAGGGTCGCGGGCCACTCCCCGCCTGGCATCCCGCGGACACGTAGGTTCGGCCGCCCGTCATCCTGAAGCTGGAAGGAATCCCGAGGTGGAAAGGCCCAATCCGCTTCTAGCGCGCGAGTCCGTTCCCGTTCATCGGGGTGTCCGTCTCCAGCTCCGCGACCAGGGCGTCGACGACCCCCTGCAGGTCGCCGGTCACGTTGGCAGTCGTGCGCTGCCGCACGTACGAGGGGCCGGTCCTCACGATGTCGAGGACCGAGCGCAGCTCGTCGGTGCATCCCAGCCGCTCGGCGACGGGACCGAGCTCCTCGACGAGGTCGGCAATGGCACGGCGGACCGGCACGAGGTCTCCGTCCTCGTCCACGATGATCTCGGCGTCGATGCCGGAACGGGCCGCGCGCCATTTGTTCTCCCGGATGACCCACTGGCGGGGGTGGGGAAGGTGCTGTCCACGGTCACAGACCCCGTCCATCCACTCGACGAGACACTGGCTGAGGGCGCCGATCGCGGCGATCTCGCTCAGCGTCGGCAGGCCGTCGCAGATCCGCAGCTCGACCGTGCCGAAGTTGGGATGGGGCCGCACGTCCCACCACACCTCGCGGATCGACTCGATGGCCCGGGCCGCCACCAGGGTGGACATGAACTCCTCGAACTCGCTCCACCCGCTGAGCTCGTAGGGCAGCCCCGCGGTGGGGAGCTGCTCGAAGATCTTCGACCGGCTCGAGGCAAGACCCGTGTCCTGGCCCAGCCAGAACGGGCTCGAGGCGGACAGGGCGAGGAAGTGCGGGATGTAGGCGGCGAGGGCGTTGGACATCGCGACCGCCTTCTCGGCGGAGCGGACGCCGACGTGCACGTGGACACCGAAGATCAGCAACTGGCGCGCCGGCCACTGCATCTGCTCGACCAGCCGCTCGTAGCGAGGGTCGGGCGTGATCTTCTGGTGGACCCAGTGGGAGAACGGATGCGTGCCGGAGCACATCAGTGCGAGGCCGCGGGCCTGGGTGTGCGTCGTCAGCTCGGCGATGGTTGCCTCGAGGTCCGCCCGTGCCTGCGCCACGGTGGTGCACACGTCGGTGTTGATCTCGATCGTGCTCTCCATCAGCTCGTGCTTGGCCCTGGGAGGTCGCTCGGTCCCCGAGCCGTCGGCCATGGCGGCGAGGATCTCGGAGGCGGCACTGGTGAGCTGGCGGCTGGCGCGATCGACGATCTCCAGCTCCACCTCGATCCCCAGGCTGGAACGCTGCGATGCGTGGAAGTCGATGTTCACGCCGCAACGATACCCACGGAGCCCCCCGGCCCTATCCGGGGCTCCTATTCGGGGCTCCTATTCCGGGCTCGTCTGCTCCACGATGTAGTCGACGACGTCCTCGGGGCGGCCGGCCCGGGCAAAGGCCCTGCGTTGGCGTGCGGCACCGGTGCCGTCACGCAACGTGGCGTCGACCAGGCTGCTCACCTCCTCGCGCTCGCCGAACTCGTCGAGGGCCGGGCCGATGAAGTCCAGGAGGGCGGCGATCATCTTGCCTGCCGGCAGGGATCGCCGCTCGACGACGTCGACCAGATCCCCGTCCACGCCGTAGCGGGCGGCACGCCATGTGGCAGCCTGCATCAGCTCCGGCCGGACGGACGGGGAGGGCACGCCGTTCAGGAAATCGAGGTGACAGGCCCGGGCCAGGGCGCGGATGAGACCGGCCACCATCACGGTTTCGTCGACCGTCATGCAGACGTCGGTGACCCGGAACTCCAGGGTCTCGAACTTCGAGGAGGGCCGAACTTCCCAGTAGATGCGGGCCGGGTCGTCGATGCTGCCGGTCTCCTCAAGGGTCCGCACGAGGTCCTCGTAGTCCTCCCACGAGGCGAACTCGTCGGGCGTCCCGGCCATCGGCCACCGCAGCCACACCGCGTGGCGGTAACCGGCATAGCCGGTGTCGGAACCCGCCCAGAACGGCGAGTTGACGGCAAGGGCCCGGATCGGCGACAGCCACGGCCGGGCCCGGTTGAGGATCTCGATGGTCTCCTCCTGCCCGGGCATGCCGACGTGGACGTGGCAGCCGCACACCAACTGTTCCCGGGCGATCTGCCCGTAGTCGCGGCCGAGCTGCAGGTAGGACTCCTTCGGCGTGAAGTCGCTGGCTCTCCAGTCGGAGAACGGGTGCGTGCCCGAGGCGGCGATCATCGTCCCCGCAGACCTCGCCGCGCCCGCGACGGCGGTCCGGAGCCGGACCAGCTCCGCCCGGACCTCGGCAAGGGTCAGGCACACGTCGGTCCCGATCTCGATCTGGGCCTGCTGCATCTCCGTGGCTACCGAATCCCCGGCGACGGCCTTCGCGAGAGGGAGCACGCGCTCCACCGCGGGCGCCAGCGCGCGTGTCACGGGATCGATGAGGAAGTACTCCTCTTCGACGCCGATGTCGAAGGTGATGTCCCCGGCCATTCCAACGGTTCTATCACCCGTACGTTGCAAACGGGTTACGGTGGATCCTGTCCCGGGTCCTCGAAGGGGTTCCGGTTGTCGCCCGTCGCCTCCCGAAGGAAGCGCTCCAACTCCTCGGCGATGTCCTCGCCGGGCGGTACCGGTGGCAGCGGGCCCGAGGCCTCGAGCTGGTCGAGGTAGGCCGAGGCCTCCGGCCGGGATGCGACCACGGTGTCGAGGCGTGCCCGCTCCTCCTTCGCCAGTTCGACGAGCGAGTCGAGCGGGAGGTGGACGCCGAGGTGACCGAGGGTCCGCTCGACCAGGGCGAGTGCGCCGGGAAAGTAGGTGCCGTGGACGTAGTGGGGCACCTGGGCCCAGATGCCCACGCTGCGCATCCCCTTGTCCGCCAGCGCGATCTCGATGATGTTGAGGGCGGAGGCCGGCACCTGCATGTGGTCCGCCGGCAACGGCATGTCGCTCTCGAGCGTCCCCCGCTGCCGGCCCGTCACGAGGAGCGGGGTGGCCCGGGTGTGCGGGACCATCGCACCGATGGCGCCGAGGCAGATGCTCTCCGTCACCCCGAGGCGCAGCGCAACCTCGACGATGGCCTCCTCGAACTGCCGCCACCGGTAGTCGGGCTCGGGGCCGGTCAGCACCAGGAGGTCACGGTTGTCTGCCCGCACGGAGCGGATGTTGAGCTCGTGCCATCCCATTCGGGTCAGGACGCCGTCGTGGATGTCGAGGGTCGGCCTCCGAGCCCGGTAATCGACGAGAGCGTCGGTGTCGAACTCCACGATGACCTCGCCGTCGCTGGCGAGGTACGAGGCGGCGGTGGTGCCGGCGGCTCCGGCATCGACCCAGCCGTTCAACGCGGCGACAAGGGCCGGGGATTCGAGGTCGGGCTCCTTGAGGACGCGATAGATGCTCACCGAAGGAGCTTCGCACATTGCGAGGCGCTCAACCGACGCCGATTGAAGGGATGTGGTCGGAAAATTGCTCGCTGAACGAACAGGATCGCGACCGTCGTCCGTCAAGCCGCCGCTTTCGGGAGGGCCTTGAGCCACCCGCGACGTTTCTTGCTCTTCAGCCGTTTCCAGGCCTTCGGCCAGGCCGAGCGCTGCTCGGCTCGGCGCTGTTCCTCCCGCTCGACGAGCCTCCCGGCGGCGAGTGCGGTCGAAGCGCCCTCGGTGCCGCCGTGTTCGCGCAGCCAGGCGGCCGAGACGACGGCGTCGTGGAACTCGCCCAGCACCTCCTGGAGGTTCTCCGCCGCTCCTGCCAGCTTCACTGCAGGGCGGCCCCGCACCGATGCCGCCGCCTCGGAGGCGTAGCGGAGCTGCTTCGCCCGCTTGCGGACCTCGTGCAGGGCCTCGTCGGCGGGATCGGTGCCGAGGCCGGCGACCCAGCGCCGGAGCCGGCGCCATGGCCTGGCGACGAGGCCCGGCAGCGTGCTGGAGGCCGGGAGGCCGCCTGCAGCCGGGTCGGCCATCGGGGGGTTGGCGGCGGCCGCGACGAGCCGGTCCAGCAGGAGGGCGTAGGGCTCCCCGTCGAGCAGTTCGAGCAGGCGGGCGTTGGCCTGTTCGCGTTCGCTGGCGAGCTGCGCCATCAGCCCCCCCGCAGCGGCGGCATCCGGGCCGCCCAGCGAGGCCGTCTGGGCGCGCAGCTCCGCCATCAGGACATCGGCGTCCCTCACCTCCCCCAGGGCGCTCGCGGGAGCGCGGAGGTCGGTGCGCATCTGCCGGACCCAGCCGGCATCGAGCAGCGGCCGGAAGGTCCGGAGGTCGGAGCGGAGACGGCGCGTGGCAACGCGTGCCTTGTGGACGTGCTCGATGTCGCCGCCAAGGCGAACGCCCGGATCGCGTTCGATCAGCGTCCTCGTCGCGCCGGCGATGGAGGCCGCCACGACGTCGCGCATGGTGGCGTGCCGGTCGAGGTCGGGGACCTCGACGTCGGCCTTCCCCCCACCGGCGAGGCCCAGTGCCCGGAAGACCTTCGGCGTTGCGGGCCCGGGCCGCGCACCTGCCCGGCGGAGGCGCGCCAGCACGGCCTTCCGGAGCTTCGGTGTGGCTTGCGCGGTCCATTCGACCTCGATCTGGCGGAACCGTTCCTGGAGCGGCTCGGCGATGCTGACGAGATCGTCGTCGATCTCGGCGAGCGGACGGAGCTGCGCGTCGCGGAGCTCGAGGCGCCGGCGCTGGGTGGTCAACCGGGCGACGGGCTGCAGCGGGGCTCGCCGGGTGGTCGCCCGGATCAGCGCCGCAGCCTGGGGCGGGACCTCCTCGGGGGACCCGGGCCAGCTCAGCTCCTGGCGAAGGAGTGCTCCCATCCCGGTCGCATCCTCCGGCAGTTTGAGCGTCCAGGTTCCCTCGTCGGTGCTGCCTTCAGCGCGGTCGCGGCGGTACCGCAGCGTGATGCCGCCGTTCCGGGCGAGCCTGAGGTCGGCAGTGTCGAAGTAGACCGCCTCGAGGAGGGCCTCCCGAAGGACGATGACGTGGGCGCCGGGTGCGACACCGCTCAGGTCGGGGATCTCGAAGGAGGGGTCCGCTTCGAGCTTGTCCTCCGACTCCGTCGAAATCTCGGGTCCGGTCAGCCCCCGCGGTGGCGCGCCGTCGCCGTCCAGGACCGCGCCGTCAAGGGCGTTGGTGGACATGCTAGGTAGATTCCCGGCTTGCGCTCGCCGAAACAAGTGGGGGCGGCGTGACCCCGGCCCTGGCGGCGAGCTGGCCGCAGGCGGCGTCGATCTCGGTCCCCCGGTTGTCCCGCACGGTGGCGTTGACGCCGAGTTCCGCCAGGCGGTCCCGGAACGCCCGCACCCCGCCGGCGGGCGTGCCCCTCGTCGCGTAGCCCGGCGTCGGGTTGAGCGGGATGAGGTTGACGTGGGCATGGAGCGGCCGTGCGATCGCGGCCAGCTCCGCGGCGTCGGAGGGCCGGTCGTTGACGCCGGCGATCATCGCCCACTCGAACGAAAGGCGCCGGCCCGTCGCTTCGGTGTAGTCGCGGCAGGCGGTGCCCAGCTCGGCCAGGGGGTAGCGCCGGTTGACGGGGACGAGCCGGTCACGGAGTGGGTCGTTGGCGGCATGGAGCGAGACCGCCAGGTTGACCGGCAGGCGCTCGCCGGCCAGGCGACGGATCCCCGGGACGAGGCCAACGGTCGACACCGTGATGCGGCGGGCAGAGATGCCGACGTCGTCGTGGAGGCGCTCGATGGCGGCCCAGACCGCTGCGTAGTTGGCGAGCGGCTCCCCCATCCCCATGAAGACGACGTTGCCGAGGCGTCGCGGCTCGGCCCGGCGCCGGGCACGGATGACCTGTTCCACGATCTCGCCCGCCGTCAGCTGCCCGCTGAGGCCCGCCTGGCCGGTCGCGCAGAACACGCAACCCATGCCGCACCCGGCCTGGCTGGAGATACAGACGGTGACCCGGTCCCGGTAGCGCATCAGCACGGTCTCGATCCGGCCGCCGGTCTGGCGCCCGGTGAGGGACCACAGGGATTTCACGGTGTCCCCGTCGTCGCTCACGGATTCGGCGAGCAGCGCCAGCCCGGGTGGCAACACCTCCCCAAGGCGCGCCCGCAGGGCCTTCGGCAGGTCCGTCATCTTCTCCGGGTCCAGACCCCGCTGGTGGAGCCCGTGCCACACCTGCTCGACGCGGTAGCGGGGCTCGCCCTCGAGGAGGCGGGCCAGGTCCGGCCGGGTGAGGTCATAGCGCGTTGGGGTCCGGGAGGCGGTCATGCAGCCATGGTACGCGCTGGCCTATTCTGAGTGCCGCCATGACCGTCTACGACATCTCCCAGGAGGCCATCGAGATGGCCACCTGGCGATGGGCGAAGCCGGTGAGGTTCTACGAGGTCACCGACTCCACCAACGACCGGGCGGTCGCGTGGGCGCGGGACGGGGCCAAGTCGGGCTCCATCGTCGTGGCCGATCACCAGACGGAGGGCCGCGGCCGGGGCGACCGCAGCTGGTTCAGCCAGCCGAACCTCGGCTCCCTGCTGTTCTCCGTCATCCTCCGGCCGAAGCTGCCGCCGGAGCAGGTCAGCGTCGTCACCATGGCCATGGGCATCTCGGTCTCCCGTGCGCTGGCGGAGCGCCGGCAGGCCAACAAGCTCAAGTGGCCAAACGACATCGTGACCCGAGGCCGCAAGCTTGGCGGGATGCTCTCCGAGACCGAGATCCAGGACGGGAAGGTCAACTTCGTCGTCTGCGGCGTCGGCATCAACATGCGGATCACCCGGGACCAGTTCCCCAGGGAGCTTCAGGCGACGGCGACGAGCTGCGTCGTCGAAACGGGCCGCAGCTACGACCGGGCCGAGGTGCTCGCCGGGATCCTCATCCATCTCGACTCGGCTCTCAAGGACATCGCGGCCGGCAGGGCGGGCATCATCCTCAACCAGTACCGGCAGATGTGCGACACGATCGGCAAGGCGATCTCCGTCAGGATCGACGGGAAGGTCGTCAAGGCGACGGCGGTCGACGTCGACGAGTACGGGGGCCTGGTGCTCGACACCGGCGATGTCCTCCCGGCGGGAGATGTGACCTACCTCGACTGACGGGCGCCGTCCACCGGGGTTGATCGATGCTCGTCGCCGTTCGCGCACCCATGCGCGATTCAGGACTAACCTCTGAGGTGTGGACCACGTCATCGAGCTCGAAGATGCCGAATCGTTCCACCGGTGCCGGCGGGCCTGGGACTTCGGCGCCGCGCCACGGCGCAACCTGGAGCCCGTGCAGCCGCTCCGGCCCTTCGACGTAGCCAAGGCACTCCGGGACGGTCTCGCCGCCTGGTACTTCCCGGCGATGTGGGCCTGGGCGCGCTCGCTCGTGCGGCCGATCGCGCTGGAGGCGTTCCACACGTCGATGCGCGCCGAGCGGGCCGGTTTTCTGGCCTCGCAGCCCGCCGCCAGGTTCCCCGAGGAGGAGTGGGCCGCCGCGGCCGAGCGCGGGGCCCTGGCGCTCGAGCGGTACTTCGACTGGGCCCCGAGCGTGGACGACTTCTCGGTCGTGCGGGTGACCACGACCTTCGACGTCGTCGTCCCGGATCCGGGCCAGGCGGGGGCCGGGTTGATCGCCCCCGACGGGAGGGCGGTGCGGTTCCGCGGCCGCATCGAGTTGCTGGCCGTCGACGAGCACCACCGCCTCTGGCCGGTCGAGCACCGCGTCGTCGACGGTGGTTGGGCCGACCTCGACACCCTCGTCCTCGACCATCGCAGCGCCTGCGTGTGCTGGGCGCTCGAGTCGCAGTACGACGCACCCGTGGCCGGCGTCGTCATCAACGAGCTCCGCCTGGAACCCGGGCCCCCGGGGCCGGCGGCGGGGCCGGCGCGCCGGGGCGTCACCGTGACCGCGGACCCGGGCGGGATGTTCCGCAGGACCCACATCCGCAAGGCCCCCAAGGAGATTCGCCGCCTCCGGCGCCAGTTCGCAGCGGCTGCGCTGGACATGTGCAATCCGTCGCTCCCCGTCTATCCCACCCCGGCCCCGGAGCACTGCGGGGCCTGCGCCTTCGTGGCGCCCTGCCTGGCGATGAGCGCCGGCGCTGACCCTGCCCCGGTTCTCGAAGCATCGTTCCGGCATCCCGTGCCCGAGGTCGTCGAGCTGCCGCCCCGGACCGGGAGCTGCGGCCCGCAGCGCGTCTACGGCTGGAAGACCAAGGGCCCGGGCGTCAAGCAGGACTACTGAGCGACCGCGAGGGTTTTCAGAGCTTCCAGGGTTTTCAGAGCTTTCTGAGGCGCACCGTGTCGGCAGGGCGGTAGACGCAGATGACGTCGTCCACGTACCCGAGCGCGACCGCGGTCTCCAGCATGGCGAGCCCGGCCCCCGCCTCGGGCAGGTGGGAGGTCAACACCACGAAGGGAGGCCGGTCGGCCATGGCCTTGAGGAGCGCTCCGTTGGCGATCGCCTTCTTGAGGGTGTCGGTGCGCAGCAGGCCGGGCCGGGCGCCCTGGACGCTGCCCTTGTACTCGAACCAGACGATGCGCCCCGAGGGACTGACCGCCTCCCGGTCGATCTCGATGCCGACGGCACCGACGAGCACCCGGTCGCCCACGTCGTAGCCCGAGGTGCGGAGCAGGAGGTCGCACTGGTCGGCGAACTGGCGGCCCTGCAACGACGCTGCGGACTGGAACAGGCTCACGGGCCGGTCAGACCCCCTCCGGCTGTGCCCCATGCGCGTAGTCATGGAGCTTGCGTTGATCGACGGGCGACGTCATCTGCACGACGTCGAAGATGGGCTTGCCGTGGCCGCGCACGACCCGAAGCGCCGCCTCGCCCGCCCCGCCCTTCGGCACGTCCGTGGTGAGCAGGACCAGCCGGATCTCGGGATAGGCCCCGTGCAGGACCGCCGCCTTCCCGAGGGCCTTCCAGAGCGTGTCCGTGCGCATGAGCCCGGGCCGCGTCGAGGTGAAGCCGCCGGAGACGTCGAAGAACCACGGGCGGCCCTCCCGGTCGCAGGCGCGGAAGTTGACCTCGACGCCCTCAGGCAGGGACACCTTCGATTGGATTTCCTCGAAGCCGCACTGGCGCAGGAGCGCCTCTGCCACATCCCTGGCCGCTCGCCCCTCGCGGACGGCCCTGGCCTGGAAGTCCTCGTCGGGATCGGACTTCGCCGGAATGGCCGGGAGCTCCACCGAGAGCGTCTCGTCCTTGCGGTTCGCCTGCTGGCGGAATGCGTCCACCCGGGCACGGGCCTGCCGTACGTAGCCGGCGTCGATGTCGTAGCCGGCAAAATGGCGGCGGGTCCCGATCGCTGCCACCGCGGTGGTCCCCGAGCCCATGAAAGGGTCGAGCACGAGGTCGCCATAGTAGGTGTAGAGGTGGATGAGCCGCCGCGGCAGGGCGACCGGGAACGGGGCCGCGTGGCCGACGCGCGTGGCCGACTCCGGCGGGATCTCCCAGACGTCGGTGGTGGCCTCCATGAACTCGTCGCGCCACAGCGAGGCCGACGAGGGCAGGTCTTCCCGGTGACGCTGACGGGCGGTGAGGGCGCGGTCGAACCGGCCCTTGCTGGCGATGACGACCCGCTCGGTCAGGTCACGCAGGACGGCGTTGGCGGGCCGCTGGAACGAGCCCCAGGCGCAGGATCCGGACGAGCCCCGGGCCTTGTGCCAGATCACCTCGCCCCGCAGCAGGAGCCGGAGCTTGTCCTGGAGGATGCCGATGACGTCCGAGGAGAGCGACCGGTACGGCCGCCGGCCGAGGTTGGCCACGTTGACCGCGATCCGTCCGCCCGGCTCCAGCTTGCGCACGCACTCGGCGAACACGTCCTCGAGCATCTGCAGGTATTCGAGGTAGGTGGCCGGGATGTGTCCTTCCCCGAGCGCCTCCTCGTACTCCTTGCCGGCGAAGTACGGGGGGGACGTCACCACCA
This sequence comes from Actinomycetota bacterium, assembly GCA_036495025.1. Classification (GTDB taxonomy): domain Bacteria; phylum Actinomycetota; class CADDZG01; order JAHWKV01; family JAOPZY01; genus JAOPZY01. The sequence goes on from DASXNO010000340.1 coordinate 10,219, forward strand.
GGGCCACGGAGGCGTCCGGGATCTCCTTCATCTCACGGGCGTCACCGACAAAGAGTTCGTCGATGGCCTTGTGCGGGTGCACTTCCTTGTCCGCGCTGAGGTTGGGGGGGGTGAAGCGCGCGTAGAAGGCGCTGGCGTCGTGGTTCTCCCGGCGGGACACGCCGAAGCGCGACGTCTGGGTCGCTTCCCGCCGTTCCGCCACCTTCCCTCCCTGATGTCGAACGAAGGTTCGATCGTACTCGGCCCGGCGCCCCTGAGCTCATCCGGCGCCTTGAGGGGCGCCTCGGGCGGATCATAGCCCCCGTTCCGTAACGGGAGCCGTCTTTGGCGAGGTGCCAGGAGGCCCGCAGATCCACAGGAAGTCCTCAAGTAGTTCTCATCGATATCTCAGGCTGGCCTGGCCTACTGAACCTGCCAGAACTCAGGCAGCCGGGGAAGCAACAAGGTAAAAAGGAGATCCATGATGATCTTCGAACAGTTCTACCTGGAGAGTTTGGGGCATGCGTCCTACCTCGTCGGAGACGAGAAGACGGGTCGGGCGCTCCTGCTCGATCCCCGCCGGGACGTCGAGGTCTATCTCGAATCCGCCCGGATGCACGGGCTGCGCATCGCCTACGCCATCGACACGCACGGGCACAACGACTACCTGAGCGGCCTCTCGGAGGTGCGGCTCCGCCAAGACATGGAGGTGCTGGGCTTCGCCGGTGCCGACCTCGGCTACGACCACCGCAGCGTCACCGACGGCGAGGTCATCGAGATGGGCGACCTGGCCTTCGAGATCATCCACACCCCGGGCCACAGCCCCGAGCACGTGAGCCTGCTCGTGTACGACCACGCCCGCGGTGCCGACCCGGTGTTGCTGCTCGCCGGCGGGGCGCTGCTCGTGGGGGACGTCGGCAGGCCCGACCTGCTCGGCAGCCCCGACGACGTCGCCGCTGCGGCCCGGGCCTCCTGCCGCACGATCCGCCAGCTCCTTCGCCTGGACGATCATGTGGCGGTCTATCCGACGCACGTCCGGGGATCGCTCTGCGGAGGCAACATCGGCAGCCGGTTGTCGACCACCGTCGGCTACGAGCGGCGCACCAACCCCACCCTGTCCCGCATCGGCGCCTCGGAGGAGTGGCTCGAGGAATCGCTCGGGCTCGAGCACCTGCCGGCCGTGCCGCCCTACTGGCGACGGATGCGCGCCATGAACCTCAGCGGGCCGCCGGCCGTCGACCTGTGGGAGCCGCCCGCGCTCGTTGCATCGGCGTTCCGCCGCCACCGCGACGCCGGGGCGATCGTGGTGGACGCCCGGTCGCCCGAGGCGTTCGCCGGGGGTCACATCCCCGGCGCCCTCAACGTGGGCCTCGGCTCGTCGTTCTCGACCTGGGCCGGCACGGTCCTGCCGGAGCGCGCCCGGGTCCTGCTGGTGCTCGACGGGCCGGGGCAGCTCTGGGAGGCCGCCTGGCAGCTCCTCCGGGTGGGCTACGAGCTCCCCGAGGGCTGGCTGTCGGGGGGCATGGCCGCCTGGCGGGCGTCGGCCGGCGAGATGGACCTGCTGCCGATGCTCGACGTCCACGAGTTGCGAGGCCGCATCGAGGGGTCCACGGTGAACGTGGTCGACGTCCGCCAGCCCGCCGAATGGGCGGCCGGCCACATCGAGGGAGCGACCTTCATCACCGGGGCCGACCTGCCCGCCCGGCTCGATCAGGTCCCGAACCACAACCCGGTGGCCTTCATTTGCTCGACGGGCTACCGGTCGACTGTTGCCGCCAGCCTCCTCGCCCCGAGGCGGCCAGGGCGGGTGCTGAGCGTCACCGGAGGCATGAGCGCCTGGAGGACCTCCGGCTATCCGATTGTTGCGTAATCTGGTTACTCCCTGACCTCGTGCCCACATTGGCCCGGAGCTACCTGTCCCGTCTGCCTCGTCTGCCCCCTCTATCCCGTCTATCCACAAGCGCACCAGGAGGTGCCCGATGACCCCGTTGGTCCGCTCCGCCCTCGACCTGCCGTTTCGGCCGGTCAAGCCTCGAGCTACAGGCGTCACGATGGTCATCGACAATGGCCTGCCGACCGGAGCGTTCCGGGACCACATCGCCAGCACTGCGCCGCTGATCGATGTCGTCAAGTTCGGGTGGGGCACCGTCGTGGCGACCCCCGACATCGGCGCCAAGATCGCCGTCCTCGAGGAACACGGCATCGACTTCTTCTTCGGTGGCACGCTCTTCGAGAAGCACGTGCTGCAGGACCGCTTCGACGAGTACCGGGCGTTCTGCGAGGCATGGGGTTGCCGGGTGGTCGAGGTCTCCAACGGGACCGTGGCCCTCAGCAACGAGGAGAAGGCCCGGTACGTGAGCAAGCTCGCCGGCGAGTTCGTCGTGTTCTCCGAGGTGGGCCTGAAGGACACCGCCCGCTCGGAGCGGATGGGGACCTGGGACTGGGTCGAGTACATCCGCCAGGACCTCGAGGCCGGCGCCAGCCTGGTCATCGCCGAGGCCCGGGAGAGCGGCCGGAGCGGGATCTGCCATGCGGACGGCAAGCTCCGCTCGGACGTGCTCGATGCGATCCTCGGGTCGGGGGCCGACGTCGACCGGCTGCTGTTCGAGGCCCCCACGAAGGACCTCCAGGCCTCCTTCATCCGCCGGATCGGGCCCAACGTGAACCTCGGCAACGTCGCCCCCGGTGACGTGATCGGGGTCGAGACCCTCCGGCTCGGCCTGCGCTCCGACACGCTCACCGCCGCGCTCCCCCCGGCGGTGCCCCGGAGGGCTGCGGCCCTGTCCGGCCGTCCCAGCAGCAACGGGCGGCACCTGGCCGCAGCCCCCGACTTCTAGGCCGCTTCTAGGTCGCTTCCAGGTCGTCATCGAGCGAGGCCTGTACCGCCGCCCGGAACCACTCCCAGGCCGGCACGCTGCTCGGGATCGCCGGCCAGCCGTTGATCGTGGCGAGGAGCTGCCAGTAGCGCTCGGCCCGCGGGTCGGCGAAGGTGGCGATCATCTCGACGAGCCAGCGGCGCAGCTCGGGGCCGTCGGCCTCGCCCCGGAAGACGGCGTAGCGGGACACGAGCTCGTCGACGATGGGCGCAGCCTGCCCGGAGGCCGGGTCCAGTCCTGCCGCCACCGCCTCCCCGGCCCTCGCGGCGACCTCCCTGGCCGTGGCCTCGAGGGCCTGGGCGTCGTAGTCGGAACCGCCCGCAGCCCGGTCTTCGGCTGCGCGCTGTGCCATCTGACGGATCCTGCGGCGGAAATCCGGCTCGGCGACCAGCTCGGCCAGCTCAACCCAGGCCTCGATCTGCGCCGTCGTCGGCTCCTCGGGAAGGTCCGGCATTGCGGACCGCATCCCCTGCTCGAACTTCGGGTCGATGTCGAGGCCCCGGAAGACGTCGTCGAGGAAGTCCTCGATCATCCGCCGGCGCTCGGCATCGGACAGTTGTGCCAGCCTGTTCATCAGCTCCACTTCCTTTCCTGAGGCAGGGCCGGTTGCCGGCCCTGCACCACGGTCGGTTGCAGCTCGTTCCACCACGGCCCGCAGTACCGCCCGGCGCAGCCGGAGTCCCCGGATCTGGATGTCGAGGGCCGCGGCGTGGGCGGCGGCCACGCTGGTCACCGACACCTCCCGGTCCAGCACCCTGCGGATGGTGGGCAGGTCGATCCCGAGGTCGCGGAGGGTCCGGACGAGGCCCAGCCGCTGCAGCGCTTCGGGGTCGTAGGTCCGGTACCCGGCCGGCGTCCGTCCGGCCTCGGGCACCAGCCCGCTGTCCGAGTAGAAGCGGATCGTCCGCACGGGCAGGCCCGTCAGGCGCGCAAGCTCCCCGATCGAGTAGCTCCCTGTTGCGGCGTCCATTGCCACACTGTGGACCCTCCAGTTACTGGAGAGTCAAGCAGCCGATCCGGGCCGGACGCATGACGGCTCCAGAACGGGTAGAACTCGCCTTTGGCGGGCCGCCGTTGGCGGGCGCCTTTGACAGAGCACGGCGACCTGGGAGAGATTGCTCACCGCGGAAGAGTCAGGAGGAAGGTATGGCGAGGAACAGCGAACCGACCGGCTGGCGACCGCCGGGCAGTCCCCCCACCGGGCCAGCTCGCGAGAATTGGTGGAAGGTCCCGCCCAACCTTCGGATCCCGCTCGTCCTCGGGGTGGGCGTCACGCTGCTCGCCTCGAGCGTGCTCGGGGCTCTGGGCCTCTCGTCGCCGGCCAGGGCGACCAGCACCGCCGAGCGTGCGGCGATCGCCGGCGCCGCCACGACCGCCGACACCGGCCCCGCTCAGAACGGGCTCCAGGCCCTGCTCGATGCCCTGTTCCCGAAGCCCACCCCCCCGGCGCCGCCAGCCCCGCCGCCACCACCGCCGACCGAGGCCCCTGCCACCACCCTCGTCGCCGACGCGGTCGGCTCGTCGGTGCCCGTCTACGCCGACCACAACGGCGGCTCGGTGGTCAACCGGGTCGCGGGGTCGAACGTCCTCGGCCAGCGGGAGGCATTCGTCGTGACCGACGCTTCGGTGCCGGGGTGGTACCAGGTGGAGCTCCCGGTCAAGCCGAACGGCACGACCGGCTGGATCCAGGCCTCGAGCGTGAGCACGCGGACGGTCACCTACTACATCCGGGTCCACCAGTCGCAGTTCAAGCTTGACCTCTTCAACAACGGTGCGCTGCAACGGTCCTTCACCGTGGCGGTCGGCGCCCCGTCGACGCCAACGCCCAACGGCAACTTCTTCGTCTGGGCCACCCAGGACTGGAACTCGGCGCCGTATGCGGTCGGCATCTTCGCTCTCTCGGGCTTCTCGCCGGTCCTCGACAACTGGCCGGGCGGCGGCCGGGCCGGCATCCACGGTTGGCAGGACACGAGCATCCTCGGAACCCCGGCCTCGCACGGCTGTGTGCGGATGGGACCCGCCGACTTCGGCCAGCTGATGCACACGATCCCCCTCGGCACACCGGTCGAGATCACGCCACAGTGAAGCGGTGAGCCTGTACGTCGCCCCGTCCCCGCTGCACGGGTTCGGGGTGTTCACCGACGAGGCGTTCGCCTCGGGTGATCCGATCGAGGAGTGCCCGGTGCTGGTGATCCCGTCCCCCCAGCGTGAGTTGATCGACCGGACGATCTTCAGCGGCTACTACTACGAGTGGGGCACGGGGGAGGGCGCCCTCGCCCTCGGGTTCGGGAGCCTCTACAACCACTCCTACAAGCCGACGGCCCGCTACGACCCGGCGGAGGAGGGGCCGGTCCTCATCATCAGCGCCATCCGCCGGATCGCCCCCGGCACGGAGATCACGATCAACTACAACGGCAACCCGCGAAGCCGCAAGCGCCTCTGGTTCGACCCCACCGGCTGAGGTCCGGTTTTGCCCCGTGTCGTGCGGGGGGGTCGGGCGACATCAGTGCTTTTTCTTCTTCTTGCCCTTCGTCGGTCGCGGCTGGACCTCCGCGGCTGCGGCCGGCACCGGGGGTGCTGCGACGAGGTAGCCGGTGACCCGCCGCGCCGCTGCCGTCAGGTCGCCCTCGATCTCGGGCGGGAGATTGTCGGTAAGACCCAGCGTCGCCAGCCCGTGGACGAGCGACCAGGCGGCGATGCCGGCCGTGGGATCCGCCACGGTCGCGGCCGGGCCGTAGAGCACGGCCCCCAGGGCCGAGCGGGCGGCCACGAGGTCGAGGTTGGCGGGGTCGTAGAGATCGGGACGGAACATGACCTCGAAGTAGGGACGCTCCTCGACCGCGAACCTCACGTAGGCCACCCCAACCTCGGCGAAGCCCGGGGTGGTTGCGTCCGTTGGCCCCAGGGAGCCCAGGGAGCCGGCAAGGCGCCGGTACCCCTCGGCCGCAACCGCCGTGAGCAGACCCCGCTTGTCCCCGAAATGGTGGGCCGGGGCGGCGTGGGAGACACCCGCCCGGCGGGCAAGGTCCCGGAGGCTCAACGCCGCGGGGCCTGACTCGCGGAGCGCGGCCACCGCCTCGTCCAGCAGCACACGGCGGAGATCACCGTGGTGATAGGGCCTGCCGCTGTCCGGTCTCGCCACAGTGAAGCATTGTACGCAGATAAATAGGCATTGACAAGATGCCCGTGGCGTCCGGGAACTTATCGCCGCCCAGATGCGGGAGCCCCGGGGCGGTGCGGGGGGCCAGGCGCCGCAGCGGGGAGCTACACTCGGGCCCGGTGCAGGGGGGAACGGGGGGAAGCAGGTGCCGATGAGTCCCGCGGTCAGTCCCGCGGTCAGTCCCGCCCCGCGCGACGCATGGTGGGAGGTGCTCCGGGCCGACCCGTACGCGCTCGAGACGCAGTCGCCGGCCTGGACCGACGCCATGTGCGACGGCGGGGCCTACGAGGACGTCAGCCGCTGCTACGACGTCGGCGGGAGGGTGACGATCCTCCCGATGCTCCGGCGGAGGGTGGCGGGCGTCGTGGCCTTCGACGCCGCCAACCCGTTGCAGTGCGGCGCCGGCGGCCTCCTCGCCCCGGGCGGGCCGACCCCCGACGACACGGCGGTGGTGTTCCGGGACCTCGCCGAGCGGCACGTCGTCGTCCAGACCGTCTGGCCCAATCCGCTCCTGGCCCCCCGGTGGGCTCCCAGCTCGCCCGCCTCGGCCACCGTCGTCCCCCGCCTCGGCCACATGCTCGACCTCGATGGCGGCTTCGATCACGTCTGGGGAAAACGGTTCAAGGGCTCCGCCCGCACCGGCGCGCGGAAAGCCGAGCGCAACGGCGTCGAGGTCGAGTGCGACACCACCGGCCGCCTGGTGGCGGAGATGCACCAGATGCTCGAACAGGCGGTCGTCCGGTGGGCGCGCCAGCAGCACGAACCCCTGTGGCTCGCCGTGCGGCGGCAGAGGGCGCGGGATCCCCTCGAGCGCTTCGAGGCCATGGCCCGCCACCTCGGCGACCGGTGCCGGGTGTGGATCGCCAGGGTCGAGGGCCGGGCGGCCGCCTGCATGCTCGTCCTGCTCGGCACCAACGCCTACGACTTCCGGGCGGCCATGACCGAGGACCTCCGGCACTACCGGGCGCAGGACCTCATCGAGCGGCTCTCGGTCGAGGAGGCCTGCAAGGCCGGTTGCCGCTACTACTACATGGGGGACTCGGGCTGGTCGCCGAGCCTGTCGCACTACAAGGAGCAGTTCGGGGCACGGCCCTATCGCTACGCCGAGTACCGGCTGGAGCGGCTGCCGATCTCCAGGGCCGAGCGGGCGGTCAAGAGCGTCGTCAAGCGGGCAATCCGGTTCCGCGACTAGCCCTAGTCCCGGGTCCCGCGTCCCGCGTCCCGGCCACGGCTGCCCGACGCACAAGCGAGGTAAAAATGACGCGTATACGCGCTATTTTTACCTCGCTTCGGTCAGCGAGCGCTCCTATTCCGTCCGGGACCCGGAGGCGCTGCCTTCGCCTTCCTGGCGGGAGCCGACCCAGACGGTCTTCGCGTTGCAGAACTCCTTGATGCCGTGGCTGCCGAGCTCGCGGCCGTAGCCCGAGACCTTGATCCCGCCGAAGGGCAGCTCGGGATACGAGGTGGTGGCGCCGTTGACGAACACCATGCCCGCCTCGAACCCCTCGATGAACTGCTGTTGCTCGTGGGGGTCGGTGGTCCAGACGTTGGAGCCCAGCCCGTAGTCGGTGATGTTCGCCAGCTCCAGCGCCTCCTCGATGCTGCCCACCCGGTAGAGCTGGGCCACGGGACCGAACACCTCCTCCCGGAACATCCGCATGTCGGGGGTGATGCCGCTCAGCACGGTCGGGGGGTAGAACCAGCCGGGGCCATCGAGCGGCCGGCCACCGCAGTGCAGGAACGCCCCCTTGCTGATGGCATCGCCCACCTGCTCCTGGACGAGCTCGCGGCCCTGCTGCGTGGCGAGCGGGCCGATGTCGGTGGAGGGATCGACGGGATCCCCCACCCTGAGCGATGACATCTTCTCGATGAAGCGCCGCTGGTATTCGTCCGCGATGTCCTCGTGGAGCAGGAACCGCTTCGCCGCGATGCAGCTCTGGCCGTTGTTCTGGCAGCGAGCGGCGACGCCGACGTCGACGGCGGCGTCCAGGTCGGCCGACGGCAGCACGACGAAGGGGTCGCTGCCCCCCAGCTCCAGCACCGTCTTCTTGATCTCCTCGCCGGCGACCCTCGCCACCGCCGCGCCCGCGCTGGAGCTGCCCGTGAGGGTGGCGGCTCGGATACGCCGGTCACGCAGCACACGCTCCACCGCCTCGGAGCCGATCAACAGCGTCTGGAAGACGCCGCGCGGCGCGCCGGCACGCTCGAAGACGTCCTCGATGTAGAGGGCGGTCTGGGGCACGTTGGATGCGTGCTTCAGCAAGGCCACGTTGCCGGCCATGACGCCGGGTGCTGCGAACCGGGTGACCTGGAACAGAGGGAAGTTCCACGGCATGACCGCCAGGATCGGCCCGAGCGGCTGGTAGCGGACGTAGGCCTGCTGCGCCTTCACGGCCCGGGCGTCGGCCGGCTCATCGGCGAGGAAGGCCTCGCCGTGACGGGCGTAGTACCGGAACGTCTGAGCGCATTTGGCGACCTCGGCTCTGGCTGCCTTCAGCGGCTTGCCCATCTCGAGGGTGATGATCTGCGCCGCGTCCTCCCGCTCGGCGTCGAGGATCTTCGCCACGCCGTTGAGGATCTCGGCGCGCTCCGCAAAGGTGCTCGCACGAAACGCTGGGAAGGCCTTCGCGGCAAGGGCGACCCGCGCCTGCAGCTCCGAGTCCGAGAGGGCGTCGAAGACCTTGACCGTCTCGCCGGTTGTGGGATCGATCGTTGCGATGGGCATGGTGACCTCCGGATCGACAGTGGGGACCTCCTCCCATTGTGGTACCCGGGGGCCAGGACGACGATGCGACACACCGGCCACCACTACGCGCCCGCGTGGTGGAGCTGGGTGCCCGGATTCGAACCGTCCGAGACCTGGCTTGCTTTGCTAGAGGCTCGGATCTGCCGGGCGGTCATCGACCGGCCAGCACTTGTTCACCACGAGCACCCCGATAAGCACGGTAAGGACAGCGTCGACAGCCCAGAGCATCACCAACCCCATCGTACGGGCCTTGACGACGAGCGCGAGCCACAACAAGGTGGCCGCCGGAGGGACGACGAAGAGCAGCACCTGCGGGAGTACGACGCGCCGAACGCGCCTAGTCGAGTCATATGTT
>DASXNO010000341.1:0-17980 GCA_036495025.1 Actinomycetota bacterium
ACTGTGGCGGCGGAGCGGGGAGGCCGAGGAAGTGTGCCGCGTGGGGCCCGGAGTGTTCCTCACCATTCCCACCGGCACGGCCTTCCAGTTCCGGGCCTCCGAAGGAGCACCCCTGCGGTTCGCTATCGCCACCATGCCGCCGTGGCCGGGAGGCGACGAGGCCCTTCCGGCGGACGGACCCTGGGTCGCGACCGCAGACGCCGAGTTTGAGTCGTAGGTGTCCGCTGCCCGTGGAGTCAGAACCGGCCTTTGCCAGCACCGGCGTCACCGCTGGCGCCGGTAATAGCTACGAAATCGTTCGGTAACCGCGGCTTAACAACGATCTCATTGGTCCGTAACAAGATCCGGATACCGTTCCCATATGGGGACTCGGCAGAATCTGCAGCACGACGTAAAGCCGGGGGCACGAGTCCAGCGCCGCACCGACGACCTGCCGATCCTGCATCTGGAGCCGGAGATCCCGGCCGGGAGATGGGAGCTCGTCGTCGACGGAGCCGTGGCCGAGCCCGCGTCGTGGTCGCTTGATGCCATTCGGGCCATGGCGTCGGAACGGCGGGTGTGGGACCTCCACTGCGTCTGGGGGTGGACCCGCCTGGGCCTGGTCTGGGAGGGGGTCCCCGCCGCCCGGGTCATCGATTTCGCCCATCCGCTGCCGGAGGCGAGGTTTGTCATGGTCACCGCCGCAGGCAACGGCTACACGAGTTGCTTCCCCCTCAATCGAGCCCGGAGGAGCCTGCTCGCCTGGCGCCTCGACGGTGCCGACCTGACCCCCGAGCACGGAGGCCCGCTTCGACTTGTCCCCCCGCCGACGAAGTGGGGCTACAAGGGAGTGAAGTGGGTCAGCCGGCTGACCCTGATCGAGGAGTTCACGCCCGGCTTCTGGGAGGGCCTGGTCGGCGATCCCCACGGCGACATCCTGGCGGATGTCCTCGACCACCTGGACGCATCGATCCGAGACGAGAGGCACGACGATGACTGAAGCCGCAAAGAAGCTCGACGACCGCATGACCCTCGACGAGGTGCTCCAGCTCCGCGGGGTCCCGGTGCGCGACTGCCGGGACTGTGCAAAGTTCGATGCCGACCCCGAGGGCCGGGGCTTCGGGTGGTGCCAGGCCCACGACATGTACGTGAAGCTCTACCACCCCCACGGCACCTGGCACTCCCAGTGCCAGTTCAAGGCCATCCGGCTCATCCGGGAGCTCCGCCCGGCCCGTCCCTCCCCCGAGGCGGTCTAGTGCCCCCCGACATTCCCGGCGCCAAGCGCGCCGGCCTGCCGGTCGACCTCGACCGCCTGACGGCCGAGGGAGACGAGTGGCTGTCCCCCGAGGAACGCTACGCCCTCAAGATGCACGGCCTCTGTGCCCAGGCACAGCCGGGCGTCTTCATGGTCCGCATCCGCGCCGGGGGCGTCCTCGACTCCGACGCGGCCCGCGGCCTGGCACGGATCGCCGACGACTACGCCGGCGGGTGGATCCACCTCACCACCCGCCAGCAGGTCCAGTTGCACCACGTGCACGCCCGGGACGTGACGACCGTGCTCGAGCAGATCCGCCGCCTGGGCCTCACGACGCGCTCGACCTGCGGCCACACCATGCGGGGGATCATGTCGTGCCCCGATGCGGGGATCGGCCTCGAGGAGCCGTTTGACTGCTATCCCGATGCCCGGATGCTGCAGGACTCGATCCTCGGCCGGACGCCCGGGCTCGACACCAGGATGCCGCAGCGCATCAACGTCGCGTTCGGTGGCTGTGCGGCCTGCCGGGACCACGCCAGGTTGAACGACCTTTCGTTCGTGTCGGTCGTGACGCCGGAGGGTGAGCTCGGCTACGAATGCTGGATCGCCGGCAGCCTCGGCAAGTCGACGTCGATGCTGGGGTTCAAGGCGATCGACTTCGTGCCCCGCGCGGAGGTCCTGGCCGCGGGCAACGCCCTCTTCAACCTCCATATCCAGCATTCGGACTTCGACCAGCCCGGGAAGGGCAGGCTGAAGTTCCTGGTCCGGCGCCGGGGTCAGGAAGAGGTCCACCGGCTGTTCCTCGAGGAGTTCGAGCGCGCCAGGCAGCAGGAGTGGCCCGACCCGCAGCCGGTGTCGAGGCCGCTGTCGTCGTCGATCGCCGCGGTGCTCGCCCGGGCGCCCGAAGGTGGGTGGGGGAGCGGCGTTCGCCCCCAGCGAGTTCCGGGCTGGGCCATGGTCACCGTGAACGTGCCGCTCGGCGACCTCGACACGGAGGATTTCCGGGAGCTCGCCTCCCTCGCCGACACCATCGGCGACGAGCACATCTATTTCACCCGGAACCAGAACGCCATGTTGCGCCACGTCCGGATCGAGGAGGTCCCCTTTGTCCGCACGACGCTCGCCGCGCTGGGTCTGGGCCTCGAGGACGCCGATCAGGCACGGGACGTCAGGGTCTGCACGGGCGGCCCGGTGTGCTCGCTGGCGCTGACGCCGGCGCCGCGCCTCGGCGCGGAGCTCATCCAGCACGCTGCCCTCGCCCGCAACGCCGGGTTGCGGGTGCACGTCTCCGGCTGCCCCAACTCGTGCGCCCAGCACCAGATCGCCGACGTCGGCTTCTCGGGAGGCCGCGTCACGATTGCGGGCACGTCCATGCTCGGCTACCAGGTGTGGCTCGGTGGCGACCTGCGGGCCGGGACGATCGCGGAGGTCGTGGGACGGGTGTCCGACAGCGACGTCTCCGCCATCCTCAGTGCCATCATCGGGGTCTGGGAGGCCCTGCGGGAGCGACGGGAAACGCTGAGCGACACGGTCGCCCGCTACGGCATCGAGGCATTCCAGGCACAGATCTCCGCCGTCTTCCACGGCCGGTGGGAGCCGGGGCCCGAACCGGAGCCGGTCGTCTCGCTCGACTCGCTCCTGGTGTCCGACGCCCGCGTGCCGATGGTGGTGGGCGCATGAGCGTCAACGCAGCCCGTCTCGTGCAGGTGGCCGCACTCTCGGACGTCCCCCTGGGCTGGGTGCTCAAGGTGCGGCTCGGCAGCCGCGAGCTGGCCGTGGCCCGCAACGAGGATGGCATCTTCGCGGTGGACAATGCGTGCACGCATGCCGGGGGCCCCGTGGGCGACACCCGCCTGAAGGAGAGCTGCTTCGTCGAGTGCCCGTGGCACAACTCGGTCTTCGACGTCCGCACGGGCGCCGTCGTCCGGGGGCCGGCCCGCAAGGAGCTGAAGACCTACGACGTCACGGTCCAGGACGGAAAGATCTTCGTCGCCCTCCCGGAGTGAACCGGGAGGCCCTCGACCAGTGGACCACTACCGGTGCTGGGTGCCGTCGCCCTTCACCACGTACTGGCGCAGGTAGAGGTCGCGGTAGGTGACCGGTCCCCGGGGGCCGGGCACGCGGTCGACGTTGATGCCGGTCTCCGGCGCCGCGGTGAGCTCGAAGCCGTCCAGCCAGCGCGTCGAGGCATTCCAGAAGGCCCCCGTGCCGCGGTAGGCGTCGATGAAGATCGCCGCAGCATCGGCGTCCTCGGTGACGATTGCCGCCGCCAGCCCGGACGTCTGCTCGCTGGCGAGGATGGCTGCGGCCTCCGGTGCTCCGCCCCGGGCGACGGTGACCGTGGCGTCCCGGTCCTTGTCGTTCGCCCACTCGTACCCGAGCGGGTGTGCGTGCGGCGGCAGGGAGGCGTCGATGCCCAGCGAGGCGAACAGCGTCAGGACGCTGGGCAGGAAGGCGTCCCAGATCATGTCGTCGATCAGGAGGAGGTTGAGGCGGTTGCAGACCCCGAGCCGGTCGAGGCTCGCCTCGATGAGGCGCAGCGCCATCGACCGGTCCGCGCTCTCCTCGACGTAGAGCACGCCGCCGCCCTCCGCGTGGGCAAGCGTCCGCACACCCCGCTCAGCGGCCCGGCGTGCCAGCGCCGCGGTCGTCTCGCCGGAGCCCCGGAGGATCACGAGGGGGATGGCGGTGGGGAACGACACCAGCGCCTCCGCGGCCTCGCGCTCCGCCGTGCGGACGAGCTGGATCGCCTCGGGCCTGAGCCCGGCCTCCGCGAGCCCGGGCGCGACGACCAGGTCGACCAGCGCCGCAGCGCTCCGGAGGCTGGCGCCACCGGTGCGAAGCACGCCGGCATTGCGGGATTTGACGAGCTGGGTGGCGAAGTCGATCGTGACGTTGGGGCGGGCCTCGTAGTTGGCGCCGATGACCCCGACCGGCACCCGCCGTTCCTCCAGCTCGAGCCCGTTGTCGAGGACCCGGCGCCCGGCGACGCGCTCCAGCGGGGGCAGTGCCGCAAGCGCACGCACCTGCCGGGCGATGCCGGCGAGGCGGATCTCGTCCAGCCGGAGCCGGTCGATCCCCCCGGCGGACAGGGTCTTCTGGGCCTGCTCCAGGTCCTCCTTGTTGGCGGCGAGGAGCGCCGCGGCCTCGGAGGTTAGACGGCTGGCGATGGCGCCCAGCGCCTCGGCGATCTCGCTGTCGGTCGCCCGGGCCATGTCGCCGGTGGCCCCGCGGGCCTCGCTCGCCGCCTCCTCGACGAGGCGCTCGGCCTGATCCGTCACGGCGACACCCTCCCCCGGTCGCCCCCGCCGTCCCGGCCCGGCGCGGAGTCCGGCAGGATCCAGACGTTGTCTGCCAGGTTGGCGCCGAGCGAGGCGCTCGTCCCCTCGACGCTCAGCGTCAGGGTGCCGTCGGGGCCGATGCCGGTCACCTCGACCGTCGCCCCCGGCATCAGCTTCTTCTCCTCGAAATAGGCGAGCACGCCGGTCACGAGCTCGACGTCCTCGGTCAGGAGGCTGAGCCGTCCCCGCTCGCCGACCGCGAGCTGGGCGAGGGTCACGAGCTTCGTGCGGTCGTAGGGCGGCTCGAGGCCGGGGATGGGATTGCCGTGCGGGCAGGTGGTCGCGCCGGTCTTGGTGAGGATCCGTTCCTCGACCTCGGGCGAGATGACGTGCTCCCACGCATGGGCCTCCTCGTGGGCGCGGTGCCACGGGATCTCCAGGATGTCGACGAGCAGGCGCTCGGCGAGGCGGTGGCGCCGGACCAGCGGGGTCGCTACCGCCCGGCCCTCCGCGCTGAGGGCGATCTGCCGGTCGGCGACGGACACGAGGCCTTCCTTCGAGAGCCGGCGGACCTGCTCCGACACGGCGGGGGCCGAGACGCCGAGCCGCTTGGCGATCCGGGCCTGGGCGATCCGGCCGCCCTCCTCCTCCATCTCGTAGATGGCTTCGAGGTATTCCTGGGCTCCCTGGGGGACCTGGACAGGGATGGCGTACCTCCAATGGGTCCCTCGTCGGGCCCCGCTCGGCGTGGCCGGGGCACGGTCGCCCAGCCCCACTGCCTTACTATATTTCCCGGATGCCTTCTTCCTCCAAGACCGCAGCTCCCACTGTCCTCCTCCTCGACGGGCACTCGCTCGCGTACCGGGCCTTCTTCGCCCTGGCGGAGGCCGACCTGCGGACCACCAGCGGCCAGCCGACCAACGCCGTCTACGGGTTCACCTCCATGCTGATCAAGGCCTGGCAGGACCACAAGAGCCGTCACCTTGCGGTGGCCTTCGACCGCGGGGCTCCCCTGGAGCGCCTGGCGATCCGCCCCGAGTACAAGGCCCAGCGGCAGACCCCGCCGGACGAGTTCCGCCAGCAGGTCGGGCTGATCCGGGAGGTCCTCAAGGTGCTGGCCGTGCCGGTCTTCGAGATGGACAACGTCGAGGCCGACGACATCATCCACGTGCTCGGCTCCCAGCTCGCCGCCGAGGGGGCGACGGCGGTGGTCGTGACCGCCGACCGTGACTTCTTCCAGATGGTCGGGCCGAGGGTCCGGGTGGTGATGAACCGCCGGGGCATCTCGGACACCGTCACCTACGACGAGGCGGCCGTGCGCCAGCGGTACGGCTTCGGCCCCGAGCGCTACCTGGACTACGCGGCCCTCCGGGGCGACCCGTCCGACAACATCGACGGCGTCCCGGGCATCGGCGAGAAGACGGCCGCCAAGCTCATCCAGACCTACGGCACCCTCGAGGAGATCTTCGAGCACCTCGACGAGCTCCCCCCGAAGAACCGGGAGCGCCTCGGGGAGGCCCGGGAGCGCCTTCTCGAGAACCGGGAGTTCTTCCGCTTCCGCAGCCGGGAGGAGCTCGCCGCCCACGGGGCGCCGGTCGAGATGCTCGACGTGTCGGCCAAGGACCTGCAGATGGGCCGCTGGGATGCCGCCGAGGTCCGCCGGCTCTTCGACTCCCTGGAGTTCCGCACGCTCTACGAGCGGCTCGGCACCGACCTGCCGGCTGCCACCCCCCAGGGGGGGCTCTCCGCCGATGCGGTGGAGGTGGCGAGCATCGACGAGCTGGAAGCGGCTGCCCGCGAGGCCGCCCGGTCCGGCGTCGTGACCCTCCGAGTGGCGGGGGAGCGGTCGCACCCCCGCGCGGCCCCCACCTCCCTGGCCCTCGGCATGCCCGGCGGCGCGAGAGCCGGAGCCCGCGTCGCCCGGCTGGAGCACCTGGGGGCCGATCCCGAGGCGGTCTGGGCCGCCATCCGGGAGCCCCTTGCCTCGGCCCGCCTCGCCACCCACGCCTCGAAGGACGCCCTGCTCCGGCTGGCAGCGGCGGGCATCACGCCGGCGGGCATCGCCATGGACACCGAGATCGCCGCCTACCTCGTCGATCCCGCCCGGGGGTCGTACCCCCTGGACGAGCTGGTCGCCCAGTACCTCGGACGGGAGCTGCGCCTCGAAGCGGAGCCGGTCGAGGGCCAGCAGGAGCTCCCGCTGGGCGCTGCGGGAAGCGATCCGGGGGCACCGGAGCCGGGCGCCGACCTCGCCATCGGGGCCGAGGTGGTCGCGGTGTCCGAGCTGGCGACGCTCCTGGAGAAGGAGCTGGTCGAGCGGGGCGCCTGGGACCTGCTCGTCGACCTGGAGCTCCCCCTCGCCGCGGTCCTCGCCCGGGTGGAGGAGGCGGGCGTGAAGGTCGACACCGCCTACCTCGCCGAGATGTCCGAGGCGGTGGGCGACGAGCTCGCCGCCATCGAGCACGAGATCTACGACCACGCGGGCGAGCCGTTCAACATCGGCTCCCCTCCCCAGCTTCGCCGGATCCTCTACGAGAAGCTCGCGCTGAAGCCGACCAAGCGCACGAAGACCGGGTTCTCGACGGACGCCAGCGTGCTGGAGTCGCTGCGCGAGGAGCACCCCATCGTCGACGCCATCCTCCGCTACCGCGAGCGCTCGAAGCTCAAGTCGACGTACCTCGATGCCCTCCCCCCGCTGGTGGACGCCACGACCGGGCGCCTGCACTGCCGCTTCAACCAGACGGTTGCCTCGACGGGGCGGCTGTCGTCCGAGTCCCCGAACCTGCAGAACATCCCGATCCGTACGGAGGACGGCAAGCGGATCCGGCGGGCCTTCGTCCCGGAGCCGGGCAACCTGTTCGTCGTCGCCGACTACTCCCAGATCGAGCTGCGGGTGCTCGCCCACCTCTCCGAGGACCCGGAGCTGACCTCTGCCTTCGCCCGGGGCGAGGACATCCACCGCCACTCGATCTCGAAGGCGCTCGGCATCCCCCTCGAGTCCGTGACCGGCGAGCTGCGCTCCATCGGCAAGATGGTCAGCTACGGGGTGACCTACGGCATGGGCCCGTTCGGGCTCGCCCAGCGCCTCCACATCCCGATGGACCAGGCCCGGATCTACATCGAGGGCTTCTTCGCCTCGTACCCCAGGGTCCGGGACTACCTGGACGCGGTCGTGGCCCAGGCCAAGCGGGAGGGCTACACGACCACGATCCTCGGTCGCCGCCGGTACCTCCCGGACCTCAATGCCCGCAACCCGGCGATCCGCAGCAATGCCGAGCGGATGGCCCTCAACGCCCCGATCCAGGGCTCGGCGGCCGACATCATCAAGCGTGCGATGGTCAAGGCCGACGAAGCCCTGATGGCCAGGAAGGGCCGGGCGGGCCGCATGGTCCTGACGGTGCACGACGAGCTCGTCTTCGAGGTGCCCGAGACCGAGGTGGAGGCGATTGCCCAGGAGATGCGGACGGTGATGGAGGGGGTGTTGGACCTTCGGGTCCCCCTGAAGGTCGACGTGGCATGGGGGCCAAACTGGGCCGACGCCAAGAGCTGACGAAGCGTAGAACGACAACCTGAAGCGGGAGGACATGGGCAACACGAAGACGTCGCGGGGCCGGGTCCGGCCCTCGGTGACCGGGCGGGCCGGACAGACCCGACCCCCTGCGGCGCCGCGGGGGCGCTCCCCGTGGCGACTCTTCGTCTACGCGTTCGTCTTCGCCTGCCTGGTGGCGCTCTCCCTGGTGCTCCGGTCGTCGAACCAGCCGGCCAAAACAACCACGTCCGGGTCCTCGAGCGATGCGGTCCACCCGTCGCTGCCCGGGATCACCTCGTCGGCGCCCGCTGCCGGCGGCCCGATCGTCGACAGCGACTTTGCGAAGGCCTCCTGCGGCCGGCCCGATGTCCAGCAGAGCGGCTTCACGCTCATCGCCGCCTTCGAGACCACCGCCGGGACGGCGGCCGCCTGGGAGGACGCCCTCTCCCAGGGGTCGGTGACCTCGCCCCTGCACGAGCTGCCGCCCGGCATGAAGGTGGCGGTGTGCTACCTCGACGGCCCGTGGCAGGCCCCGCAGAACGTCGCCGACCTCTACCGGCAGGAGGGTGTCGTGCCCGACCGTGGGATCAGGTTCGTCCCGCAGGCGGGGGCAGTGGTCGACGGCCCCATCGCGCCCCACACCAGCCTGCCGATCCTGCGCCCCGCCGCCCCGCCTGCGAGCCCTCATCCCTGAAAAAATCCAGCGAAGAAAATTTCTTCAAGGGGGCAAATCCAGACCCCTTTGCGGAAAAAGAGGGGTAACGCACCGTGCTAGACTGACCGCGCCTTTCCACGTGACCTAAGCGCGGGAAGAGTTCCCCGCCCCACAGGCAAGACTAAGGGGCAACAAGGAGTTTTCAATGTCCACCCGTACGTTCAACTACGATCCGGCCGAACCTGGCACCGAGCCGGACCACGACTCATCCATCACCGCCAACGACGTCGGCATCTCGCATGCCGAGCTCATGGCGGCCATCGACGCCACCATCAAACCCTTCGACGAGGGGGACCTCGTCGCGGGCACCGTCGTCAAGATCGACAAGGACGAGGTGCTCGTCGATATCGGCTTCAAGTCCGAGGGTGTCATCCCTGCCCACGAGCTCTCGATCAAGCAGGACGTCGACCCTTCCCGGGTCGTCTCCGTGGGCGACCGCGTCGAGGCCCTTGTCCTCCAGAAGGAGGACAAGGAGGGAAGGCTGATCCTGTCCAAGAAGCGGGCCCAGTACGAGCGGGCCTGGGGCAACATCGAAGCCATCAAGCAGGCAGGCGGCATCGTCAAGGGCCCGGTCATCGAGGTCGTCAAGGGCGGCCTGATCGTCGACATCGGCTTGCGGGGCTTCCTGCCCGCCTCCCTCGTCGAGCTTCGCCGGGTCCGTGACCTCGCGCCCTATGTCGGCCGGGAGCTCGAGTGCAAGATCATCGAGCTCGACAAGAACCGCAACAACGTGGTGCTGTCCCGCCGGGCCTACCTCGAGGAGGCCCACTCCGAGCAGCGCAAGGAGTTCCTCGAGAACCTCAAGCCCGGTGAGATCCGCACCGGCACCGTCTCGTCCATCGTCAACTTCGGCGCCTTCGTCGACCTCGGGGGCGTGGACGGCCTCGTGCACGTCTCCGAGCTGTCGTGGCGCCACGTCGACCATCCCAGCGAGGTCGTGCAGGTGGGCCAGGAGATCTCCGTCGAGGTGCTCGACGTCGACCTGACCCGGGAGCGGGTCTCGCTGTCGCTGAAGAACACCCAGGAGGACCCCTGGCGGGCCTTCGCCCGGCAGAACCACCCCGGCGACGTCGTCCAGGGCACGGTGACCAAGCTGGTGCCCTTCGGCGCCTTCGTGAAGGTCGCGGAGGGCATCGAGGGCCTTGTCCACATCTCCGAGCTTGCGGAACGCCATGTCGAGCTTCCCGAGCAGGTGGTGTCCCTGGGCCAGGAGGTGTCGGTGAAGGTCATCGACGTCGACCTCGACCGCCGGCGCATCAGCCTGTCGATGAAGCAGGCGCTCGGCGGCCAGCCCGCGCCCGCCTCGGAGATCGAGCGGGAGGAGGCGTCGACCCCGGCGCCGGCGCCCGCCCGTCCCGAGATCACCGCCGAGCCCGACATCGCCCCGGAACCCAGCCCCCCGGCTTCGCCCTCCGACGCCGAGGTGGCGGCCGCGCCGGTCCCCGCCGAGGTGGCTCCCGAGCCGGCCGCCGAGGAGCCCGCCGCCGACGAGAAGCCATCCGAGCCCGAGCCCCCGCTCGAGGGCGAGCTGCTTGCCTCGACGATTGCGCAGTCCGGCGAGTCGCTGGAGTCGATCCTCCAGGAGATGAAGCGGGACCTCGAGCGATAACCCCCCGCATCGAGTGATCCTCATCGGCCTGTCCGGGGGGATCGGTTCCGGAAAGTCCACCGCCGCGCGCCTCCTGGAGGCGCGCGGCGCGGTGGTCCTGGACGCCGATCTCATCGCCCACGAGATCCTTGCCCCGGGCGGTGCTGCGGTGGGCGCCGTGATGGCGCGGTTCGGCCCGGAGGTCGCCGGCCCCGACGGCGGGATCGACCGCCGCAGGCTGCGCTCGGTCGTCTTCGCCGACCCGGCCGCCCGCCGGGACCTCGAGGCGATCACGCACCCCCTCATCTACGCGGCGATGGCATCCCGCCTCGGCGGCACCTTCGAGCCGGACACCGTCGTCGTCGTGGATGCACCGCTGCTGGTGGAGACGGGGGGCCGGGACCGGGTGGGGATGCAGGCCCTCGTCGTCGTTGCTGCGGAGCAGTCCCAGCAGATCGAGCGCGTGGTGGCCCGGGGGGGCATGACCGCCGAGGAGGCCGCCGCGGTGATCGCGGCCCAGGCCCCGGCAGAGCGCAAGCTGGCCGCCGCGGACTACGTCCTCGACAACCGCGGCAGCCTGGCGGACCTGGAGGCCGGCGTCGAGACCCTGTGGGCGGAGCTCCTGGGGCGGTTCGGCTCCCAGCGTGCTCGCGGGTAGGCTGCGGCCATGCCGAAGGTCCCCTACCGCGCGGTGTTCTTCGACGTCGGCGAGACCCTGCTGGCGCCCCATCCCTCGTTCAACGAGCTGTTCGCGGAGATCATGGGCGGCCTTGGCTACGAGGTGACGCCCGCCGACACCGAGGAGGCGCTGGCGACGGTTGCCCCGAGCGTCAGCGAGGTGGTGGGGAAGGCCCCGACGGCCTGGTCGACGTCACGGGAGGAGTCCCGGCGGTTCTGGCGCAGCCTCTACGGCGCCATGCTGGCGCACTGGGGGATCGACGACTCCTCCGGGGCGATCTTCGACGTGCTGTACGGACGGTTCACCAGCTACGAGTCCTACCGCCTGTTCCCGGACGTCATCCCCACCCTGACCGCTTGCCGGGCCGCCGGCCTGACCCTCGGCATCGTCTCGAACTTCGAGGCCTGGCTGGAGGGCATGCTGATCGAGATGGAGGTGGCCCCGTTCTTCTCCTTCATGGTCATCTCCGGCAAGGAGGGCGTCGAGAAGCCCGATCCCGCCATCTTCCGCCTGGCCCTGGAACGCAGCGGCGTCGTCCCCGAGGAGGCGGTCTTCGTCGGCGACCATCCGCGCCTCGACATCGAGGCGGCACGCAAGCTCGGCATGACCGGGGTCCTCATCGACCGCCCCGGTCGCTACGACGATTTCGAGGGCCTCCGGGTCCGGACGCTGACCGACCTGCTTCCCATCGTGGGGGCCGGACCGCCGCCGTGACGACCGTGAGGAGGATCTCGCGTCTATCTGCGGCAATCCCTCCTCGCTTCACATCGCGGCACCCGTACCCCTTCCGGACGTCCCGTCGGTAACCCCACTAACCGGCCGTTGGCGCAGGTGGGACCACAAAGCGCCGCCTCCGAGGGCCGTAGAGGCCCGAGGTGGCCCTCAAGGCGCCGGATGGGGCCCGAGGCGCCCCTCAAGGCGCCGGGTAAGGAAAGGGGAAATTGGATGCGCAGAGCCGTTCTCGCAGGAACCGTGGCAACGAGCCTGCTCGCAGGCACGGCGGCGGGTGTGCTATTCGGCATCCCGGTCGCCGCCCAGTCCGGGGAGCGCCAGAGTTCCGGCCCGAAGGTCTCGATCGAAGCCGCGACCGTCGCAGCCGTCACCGCGGCGCTCCAGGCCGCTGCAGCGCAGGCAGCCCCCGCAGTGCAGGCCGCCGCCACGGCCCCCGCTGCCGCACCGTTGGCCGTCCCCGCGCCTGCGCCGGTGCACGCCCCTGCCGTGACCTCGTTGCCCGCAAGGCCCAACCCTGACTCCACCAGGGTCAAGGGTGCGGAGAGCGCCAACACCGGGGACGAGGGCAGCGAGCTCTCCGTGATGGCATCCGCTCTCCACATGGCCCTCTCGGACCTCAAGTCGGGTCTCGCCGCCGGGAAGAGCCTGGCCCAGATCGCCACCTCGGCCGGGATCGACCCCAACAAGCTGATCGCCACCGTGGTGGCCGATGCGACGAACAAGATCAATGCCGCCGTCAGCCTCGGCGTGCTGAGCAGGGCGCAGGCCGACAAGATCATCGCCATGCTCCCCGGCCTGGTCTCCGACGTCGTGAACCACCCCTTCGGCGACATCGGAGCCGGCTTGGCGCCAGGTTCGCATCTGCCGGAGAGCCTCGGGAGCCTCGGCAAGCTCGCAAGCCTTGGCAACTTCGCCAACCTGGGAAGCCTTGCCAATCACGCCCCTGAGGCGCCCCTCAAGGCGCCGGATAAGAATAAGCTTGCGGACCCGGGCGACCTGCAAGATCTCGCAAACATGAGTGAGCACGGCGACATCGGTGACGTCAAGAACTTCTTCCACAACATGTTCGGCAGCTTCGGCAACCTGCAGAAGATCTCCGCCGGCACCGGTACCCAGGCGGGCGCAGGGGCGACCGTCGACCCCCAGACCCTGATCTCCAGCCTGGTCTCCATGGCAACCGCTGCGGTCAACGCCGCCGTGAGCGCCGGCCTGCTGACCCCGGCGCAGTCCAGCATGATCCTCTCGAACCTAACGCCGGCGATCACCGACCTGGTGCACAAGCTCCTCGACGCCGGTTCCAAGCTGGAGAACCAGGGGGCTGCGGGCTGGGCCTCGCTTGCTTCCTCCTGGATCGCTCAATTCCACCACTGAGCACCGCGCTTCGTCGTTGTGCAGACCGGGGGGACGATCACCGGGGGGCCGAGGCCCCCCGGTGATCGTTTCGCGCCCTTCTGGCCCGGGGAGCCACAAACAAGACCTCGTAGACTGGGGGCCGTGGCCGCCTTCAAGCTCGTCTCCGATTTCGCTCCCGCCGGGGATCAGCCGGCCGCGACCGCCAAGCTGGCGGAGGGGGTCCTGCGAGGCAACGACCGCCAGACCCTGCTCGGCATCACCGGGTCGGGCAAGAGCTTCACGATCGCCGGGGTCATCGAGGCGGTCCAGCGCCCCACGCTCGTCATCGCCCCGAACAAGTCCCTGGCGGCGCAGCTTGCCAACGAGTTCCGGGAGTTCTTCCCCAACAATGCGGTCGAGTACTTCGTCTCCTACTACGACTACTACCAGCCCGAGGCGTACATCCCCTCCAGCGACACCTACATCGAGAAGGACTCGTCGATCAACGACGAGATCGACCGCCTCCGGCACGCCGCCACCTCGGCCCTCCTTTCCCGCCGCGACGTCGTCATCGTCGCCAGCGTGTCCTGCATCTACGGCCTGGGGTCGCCGGAGGAGTACGAGGCCCACCTGTTGCGCCTGAAGGTCGGCCACGACTACGAGCAGCGGGCCATCCTGTCCCGTCTCGTCGACATGGCCTACGAGCGCAACGAATTCAGCTTTGCCCGGGGCAGGTTCCGGGTCCGGGGCGACACCATCGACATCCTCCCCGCCTACGAGGAGAGCGCCTTCCGGGTCGAGCTGTTCGGGGACACCGTCGAGCGCCTCGTCCGCATCGACCCGCTCACCGGCGAGGTCCTCGGCGAGCTCGAGGAGCTCGTCGTGTTCCCGGCGTCGCACTACGTCGCTTCCAGCGACCGGATGACCCGGGCGATGGTGGGGATCGAGGCGGAGCTCGCCGACCGCCTCAAGGTGCTGGAGTCCGAAGGCAAGCTCCTCGAGGCCCAACGTCTGCGGATGCGCACCGACTACGACCTCGAGATGCTGCGCCAGGTGGGTTTCTGCAACGGCATCGAGAACTACTCTCGCCACATCGACGGCCGGGCGCCCGGGTCGGCCCCCTCGACGCTGATCGACTACTTCCCCGACGACTTCCTGGTCGTCATCGACGAGTCGCATGTGACGGTGCCCCAGCTCCACGGCCAGTACGAAGGTGACCGCAGCCGGAAGGAGACCCTCGTCGAGCACGGCTTCCGCCTGCCCTCGGCCATGGACAACCGCCCGCTGCGCTTCGACGAGTTCATCGAGCGTGTCCCTCAGATGATCTTCCTGTCCGCCACTCCCTCCGCCTACGAGCTCGAGGTCTCCAAACAGGTAGTCGAGCAGATCGTCCGGCCGACGGGCCTGGTGGACCCCGAGGTCGTCGTCCGCCCCTCGAAGGGTCAGATCGACGACCTGATCCACGAGATCCGGGGACGGGTGGAGCGGGACCAGCGCACCCTGGTCACGACCCTCACGAAGAAGATGGCGGAGGACCTGACCGACTACCTCGTCGAGATGGGGATCCGGGTGCGGTACCTGCACTCCGACGTCGACACCGTCCAGCGGATCCAGACGCTGCGCGACCTGCGCCTTGGGACCTTCGACGTGCTGGTCGGCATCAACCTCTTGCGGGAGGGCCTCGACCTGCCCGAGGTCTCGCTCGTGGCGATCCTCGACGCCGACAAGGAGGGGTTCCTCCGCTCCGAGACCTCGCTGATCCAGACCATGGGCCGGGCCGCTCGCAACGTCGAGGGCCAGGTGATCATGTACGCCGACATGGTGACGGACTCGATGGAGCGAGCGATCTCCGAGACGAACCGCCGGCGGGCCATCCAGGTGCGCCACAACGCGGAGCAGGGCATCGATCCCCAGACGATCCGCAAGAAGGTCTCCGACATCCTCCTTTCGATCGGCCCCGAGGCCGCGGCGCCGAAGGGGCGGGGCCGCGGCCGCGGCCAGCGCCGCGCCACCGAGTCCGAGACCGCGATGATGCCCCGCGAGGAGCTGTCCCGGCTGATCCAGTCGCTCGAGGAGGAGATGCACGAGGCGGCCAAGGAGCTCCGTTTCGAGTACGCCGGACGGCTGCGGGACGAGATCGCCGACCTGCGGCGGGAGCTCAAAGCCCTTGTCTGAGGTCGACGCCCTTGTCTGAGGTCGACCCCGGCACCAACGGCGACCTGCGCCACCACCACAGCCCCGCCCGCAGGGGAGCCGGCATGAGGGCCGGTCCGCCCGTGGACCCTGCCCGGCGGGGCCGCTCGATTGTCACCCTCGCCGTCGTCTCGGCGTCGACCGGCGCCTTCCTGCTGCTCGGGGGGAGCATCGCCGGCGGGCTCCGCTACTGGGCGGGCGTCCCGTTCGAGGTCCTCTTCGTGCTCGTGCTCGCCGCCGCCGTGGTGGGGGTCTGGGTGGGGGCGTGGCTGTCGGTCCGCCTCGCAGGAGGCGACGCCGCCCGGTTCAAGGCGACCGGCATCGGCGGCACCGTGGGCCTGGTGGTTGCCATCGGGCTCGGCTACGTGAGCACGAAGTTCCTGCCGGGGTTCCTCCCGCTCCTGGCGATCCTGAGCCCGGGCACCCTCGCCACCATCGCCGCCAATGCCTCCGATCCCTCCCGGCGCCAGCGGCCAGTGGCCGAGTCCGATCCGGCGCCTCGGGGGCCCGATGCCGGGGCCGCAGAGACCGAGACCTTCTGAGCAACCCGTAAGCACGCCCACAGGACTCGGGGTTCCTGGCGGGTGCGATACTTGGACCGGGAGTTCTGGCGCCCCAAGCCCCGTGAGGGTCCTGGCCGCTGACAAGCACGGAGAAGCGGACACCATGAGCCTCCACGGACGCGGGGTTGAAGGAGAGCGCACGCTGCCGTTTCCCGCCGCGGCGGCCCCTTCCGCCCAGCCCGGCCCGCCCACCCCTCCCATCTGGGCTCCGCCCCCTCCGGCGGGCCCCAGCCCGCAGACGGGCTCCACTCCGGGGCCGTACCCAGGCCCGTATACGGGCCCGTATCCGGGCTCCTACGCAGAGCCGTACTCGGGCAACCCCTGGCGGCCGCCAGGGGCGCCACAGCCGAAGCCGCCCCGCCGAACCGGTGCCGCCTTCCTGGTCGTCGCCATCGTGCTGGCCGTGGTCGTGCTCGTGGTGGCGCTGTCCTACGCGGTGGTCGGAGGGTTGCCGCACCGCCCCGTTGCGGCGTCCACCCCGCCCTCGCTGGCGACGCCGGCGGGCTCGTCCCCCAGTGCCGCCGCGCCGTCTCCCTCCGCCGCGGTCGTCGTTCCCCCGGTCGCGCCGTCCCCGAGCGCCGCAGCGGCCGCACCGCAGGCTCCGGCCTCCCCGCCCAGCGCGCTGACCACGGCGGCGATCGCGGCCCTTGTCGACCCCTCGGTGGTGGATGTGAACTCGATCCTCGGCTTCCAGGGTGGCACGGCGGCCGGCACCGGCATGGTGCTGACCTCCACCGGGGCGATCCTCACGAACAACCACGTCATCGACGGCGCCACGAGGATCTCGGTCCAGATCGCCGGGACCGGCCGGAGCTACGCCGCCACGATCGTGGGCACCGATGTCGCCGAGGACGTGGCGGTCATCCAGCTCCAGGGCGCGGCCGGGCTCAAGGTCGCCCCGTTCGGGGACTCCGGCAAGGTGCTGATCGGGGACCGGGTCGTGTCGCTCGGCAATGCCCTCGGGCGAGCCGGACCGCCCTCGGTCAGCCAGGGTTTCGTCGTGGGCCTCGGCCGGGACATCACCGCCACCGATCCCACCGCCGGCACCGCGGAGAACCTGAGCGGCCTCATCCAGACCAGCGCGGCCCTCCAGCCGGGGGACTCCGGTGGCCCGCTCGTCAGCTCGGCGGGCCAGGTCATCGGAATGGACACGGCGGCGTCGTCACGGGTGCGGTTCAACGCCGGGAGCGGGGTCGGCTTCGCCATCCCCATCAACCACGCGCTGCAGGTCGCCGCGCAGATCCGCTCGGGCGGCGGAACGGTGCAGAGCCCTTCGCCGGCGCAGCGAGGGTACCTGGGCGTGGAGATCCAGCAGCAGAACACCCCCGGCGCCTACGTCGCCGGTGTCGTGGCCGGCGGCCCCGCCGATGCGGCGGGCATCCAGGCCGGCGACACGATCGTGGCGGTCGGCGGGACGGCGATCACGTCGTCGTCCACGCTGACGTCCGTCCTCTCGGGTCACCGCCCGGGGGAGTCCGTGCGCGTGACCTGGATGGACGGCCTCGGCGGCCGGCACGTCGCCACGATCCAGCTCCAAGCGGCGCCGGCCTGAGCCGGTTTTGCGGGTAAGTCCTCCATCGCGCGTATGTGCGCGATCGCGGCCTATCCTCGGCCGCCCGGCGCCCCTCTTTCTCATAGCAGAATCCGTGGGGATGTTCCATCCGTATCTCATGGCGATGAAACCATTGATCTCCACGGTGCGGCCGGACGTACTATCAGGCGTGCGGGACCGCGGCCTGCCCTCCACCAGTCTCTCCGACGAAGCCCTCCTCGAGGGAATGGGGCTCGGTGAGCGCGCGGCGGCGTCTGCCTTCGTGAAGCGCTTCCAGGCCCGAGTCTACGGGCTGGCGCTCAGCATCGTCGGCGACCCCCTGCTGGCCGAGGATCTCGCCCAGGAGGCGCTGACGAAGGCCTGGCGCAACGCCGGTGCCTACGACGCCCGCCGAGGCGCCGTCGCCACCTGGCTGCTGACGATCACCCGCAACCTGGCCATCGACGCGCTGCGCCTCCACCGGGCGCGGCCCTCCGAGCCGCACCCCATGCTCACGTTCGACATCCCGAGCCAGGACCCCGGGCCCGCCGAGTCGGCCGTCGTCGCCGATACCGCCCGGGGCGTCCGGGGGGCCGTGGCGCT
>DASXNO010000342.1:0-11057 GCA_036495025.1 Actinomycetota bacterium
GAGGAAGCGGACGTTGTCCCCCACAAACTGCACGGGGGTGTTGATCTCGTGCGCGATCCCTGCGGCGAGCTGGCCCACCGACTCGAGCTTCTGGGCGTGGCGCAGCTCGGTCTCCAGCCGGTGGCGGTCGGTGACGTCCCGGCTGTTCAGCACCAGGCCCTCCACGTTCGGGTCGTGCAGCAGGTTGGTGACCGTCGTCTCGAAATAGCGCCAGGACCCGTCGGCGTGGCGCACCCGGCACTCGACGGCATGCGTCGGGCGGGCCTCGTCGACGGCCTGGGGGCCGAGCACCCGTTGCTGGTCGTACGGGTGCAGCAGGGCCGAGATCTTCGTCCCGACGAGATCGTCGGCCTGGTACCCGAGGACGCGCTCGACCGAGGGGCTCTGGTACAGGACGGTGGCGTCGGGCTCGATGACCGTGATCACGTCGGTCGCGTTCTGCACGAGGCTGCTGAACCTCGCCTCGCTCCGCTGGCGGTGGACCTGCTCGGAGAGCTGGCTGCTCTCGAGCGCGAGGACGACCTGGGACACGAGGGCGGTCAGGCTGGGTGCCACGGCGGATGGCAGCTGCCGCTCCCCGCTGAGGATCAGGAAACCCCGGAGGAGCTCCCCGAGCAGGATCGGGTAGACCGAGACGGCCCGGCCCCCTGTCTCGCCGAGGCTCCGGGCGAGGTCCGCCAGCTCCCCGGCGTCGTGCCCCTGGCCCTGCTCCAGGGCCGTGCGCGCGGCGGGCGGCAGCTGCGGCAGCAGGACGGCATTGCGGGAGCCGTCGATCCCGGGCGTGGACGGGACGGCGGAGCGGACCTCTCCCGCATCCCCCACGAGGAAGAGCCCGACGCTGTGGCCCTTCCCCGTCAGCGCCCGCACGGCCTGCAGGGCCGCGGCGAAGATGTCCTCGCGGCCACTGGCGGCGACGAGGGCGGCGCCGGCTTCCCGCAGCGCCCGTTCGCGGTGCAGGGCACCCTCGCTGCGGTGGATCACGTCGGCCATCCGGGCGACGACGAGGAGGAACAGGGCGACCGAGCCGCCGATGACGACGACGGGCGCATACCCCACCACCCCCTGGAAAAACTGCATGGCGGGCGCCATCAGGGTGGCGGCGGCAAGCAGCCCAAGCCTCCAGACGGTCAGCTTGGTCCTCTGCTCCGTGGCCGGCATGGCCAGGGTCCGCATTGACGGGTGCAGCGCGGCCGCTCCCCACAAGACGTAGAAGGCGATCCAGCCGACGTCGAGGGTGCTGCCGGGCGTGTAGGTCCCATGGAGCACGATGAGCCCGTAGGCGGTGTCGGCCCCCAGGAGGCACAGCATGCTCAGGACCAGCAGATGGAATGCCGGGCGGCGCAGGCCGCTGTCCATGGCGAGCCGAGCGGCCACCGCCAGGATCAGCACGTCCATGACCGGGTAGGCGACGGAGACCAGCTTGCGCACCAGCGTGAGCGTCGAGTCCGCGGCGTAGGGCAGGATGAGGTACACCCAGGCGACCAGGGCGACACCGGTGGAGATGATCAGCGCATCGAGGAGGCCCCCCCGGTCCGGAGCGCGGTTTCGGTAATGGATAAGGAGGACGACCCCGGCAATCAGCAGGGGGTAGACCGACAGATAGAAGACATCCCCCGTGGAGGGGAATGGCACGGTTTGGTGGGTGAACTGGGGGATCGTGTAGTAGAAGACGTCCCCCACCATGAAGACGAACATCCCGCCGGCGAAGAGGTACCACGGCAGGGGCCGGGTGGGCCGGTGCAGCCGGATCCCGGCTGCGATGGCGACCACCGACGAGATCCCGATCAGGTTGAAGAAGGGGCCCTTCTCGTTGAGGCTGGGGACGGCGAGGTACAGGACCGCGGCCAGACCACCGGCGGCCAGATAGAGCTGCCAGGCCCGGGTCCGCAGGAAGGTGCCGCGCGGCGACGCTGCCGTCGCCGGCGCACGACCCGACGACACGACGGCCGCATCCGTCCCGGAGATCGGCATGACCATCCTCAGGGCGTCGTTGTCAGGTCGTGCGGCGACTGCGGCGGCGGCAGGGCCGGTCCCGCGGCGGGCCGGGCAGCCTTCCGTGACGCTGCGAACACCAGCATCGGCTCCCGGATCGGAGAGGTCCGGGAGAAGTTGTGGAGGCGCTCGAGCAGGTTGGGCGTGATCTCGTGTCCCCGGGGCAGCAGCTTGACGCCGGACTCGGCAACCACGTCGTCGGCGAGGACCATCCCGCAGAACAGCTCTCCCACCCGGATGGGCACGACCTCCGCGCTCCGAGCGTCTGCCAGCCAGGTCGTCAGGGCGTTCAGGAGCCGCGGGTCGTAGGTCCCCGCCCGCCCCGTCATGGTCCTGAGGGCATCCGGGGGCCGCTGGCCGGATGTTTCCAGGGAGTCGTAGTCCTGGACGACTCGCAGCACCCGCGCTCCCAGGGGGAGCTCGTCCCCTGCCGGGGCGCCCGGCGAGCTCGGAGGATCGGAGTACCGGGCTACCTGCATCCGGATTCCGGCCCTCACCTCTTCGAGACGCGGAATGCCGGCCAGCACCTGCTCGGCGACGGCGGGAAGGCGGGCGATCATGGCTTCCTCTTCCGAAGAGATCTCCTCGTTGGCCTCGATGCGCTCGAGGACATTCGGGGGAAGCGTCAGGACCCCGACCTGCGAGAGCATCACCGCCAGGTCGACGTGCCAGGGCATGGGCTCGTCTGCCCCGAACAGGGACCCCGCGAGGCGGCGCAGCCGGGTGGCCCGGCCGAACGCGAGCGGGCTGGCAAGGGAGAGGAGCTCCGTCAGGGCCTTCACGCTCCCCTGCAGCGTCTGCTCGAGCAGTTCCTTCTCGGCGGTGACGAGGCGGTGCTGTTCGACCCCCGCCCGGATCGCCTCGGTGAGTCCGTCCCGTGAGACCGGCTTCATCAGGAACCGGAAGACGCCCCCCTGGTTCACCACCGAGGCAACGCCGCTGAGGTCGGCCTGGCCGGTGAGGAGCATCCGGGTCGTGTCGGGAGCGACGTCGCGCACCGCCGCCAGGAAGGAGGCGCCGTTCATCTGCGGCATCTGGTAGTCGCTCAGGACGACCGCGAAGCCACCGCCGCGGCTCGCAGTCCGCAACACGTCGAGGCCCTCGTGGCCCCCGAGCGCGGTGGTCAACTCGAACATCCCACGCAGCTGCCTGCGGAGCCCGTCGAGCAGGTTGCGGTCGTCGTCGACCACGAGGACCCGCGGGGGTGTCGTCTCGGTCACATAGCCCTCCTCCACGGCCCGGCGCACAAAACGCGAAGGTCCGGTCCCGTTGTCCACCTTGTCGGCCGTCACCGGGCGAGCATTAGGGACGGAGGGGTGGACCGGAGATCTGCCTGTCCTCGGTCCCCCGACCGTCACCGCGTGGGCGGGATCCGGGGAGGAGGCAACGACGGACTCGGTGGGGAAGTCGCCGGAGAGGGCTCGCCACCAACTCGATGGAGCCGGCCGCTCAGGGGACGTTGGATTCCGAGACGCGTCTGCTCGAGCAGCTCCCGTTCGGCCGTGACGAGGTGGTGTTGCTCGACCCCGGCTCGGATCGCTTCGGTGAGCACGTCCCGTGAGACCGGCTTCATCAGGAACCGGAAGACGCCGCCCTGGTTCACCACCGAGGCAACGCCGTTGAGGTCGGCCTTGCCGGTGAGCAGCATCCGGGTCGCCTCGGGAGCGACGTCGCGCACCGCGGCCAGGAAGAGGGCGCCGTCCATCCTCGGCATCTGGTAGTCGCTGAGGACCACCGCGAACCCGTCGCCCTGGCCCGCGGCCCGCAGCACGTCGAGGCCCTCGTGACCCCCGAGCGCGGTCGCCAGGTCGAAGGTCCCGTGGAGCTGGCGGCGGAGCCCGTCGAGCAGGAGGCGGTCGTCGTCGACGACGAGGATCCGTGGAGGTGTCGCCTCGCTCATGACGCCCGCTCCCTCCGCTCGGCCCTCCAGGCGCAGACCTCGTCGAAGACCCCGGCTGCCTCGAGCCATGCCCGGTCGGGAACGGGCGCCTCCGGCCGTCCGCACGAACCGATGTGCTCGGACTCGACCAGGACGTGGGCAACGTGAACCGCCGACACGAGGTCCAGGTGCCTGTCCGGCCGTGCTTCGACCGGGTCGGAGAGGCCGGCAACCGCCTCGACCACCTCCGGCGGGAGACCCCACAGGGTGAGCAGGTAGGCACCCGCATGGGCCGCCGTCTGTCCCGTCTCTGCGAAGGCATTGGGTCCCCCGGCGACGAGCGCGAGCTGCCCGCAGACGTGCAGCAGCCCGGCGCAGCCGGCGTCGTCCCGCTCCGCGGGCTGGGCAAGGCGACGGGCCAGCCGCGCCGTTTCGAGGGCATGGTCGTTCAGGAGCTGCAACTCGTCCCGTTCACTCGCTCCTGCCAGGTCCGGACTGGTCGACGTGTGGCTCGTCAACACGAGGGACCGGATCGTCTGCACGCCGAGGCGGAGGACGGCCTCCTCCAACGAGGTCGTCCGGCGGCTGGGGGCGAAGAAGGAGGAGTTCACCAGCTGGAGCACCTTGGCGGAGAGGGCCACGTCCCGCTGGAGTGCCCTGGCGACCAGCTTGGTGTCGGAGGAAGCCGACCCGAGCACGGCGCTGAGGTGCTGGAGGGCCGACGGCGAGCTCGGCAGCGAGCTGATCCCCGACATCTCGGCTCGGACGTGTTCGTCGTCGCACTGCCGGCCGAGGGTCAGGGTGAGCTCCACGGTCCGCCGCAGCTCACCCGGGTCGCAGGGCTTCGTCAGGAACTGGTGGGCAAGGCTCGCGAGCGTCGCCAGATCACGCTGCTCCGTGTAGCCCGAGAGGATGAGGCGCACCGTCTGCGGATAGCGCACCTGCACCTCGGCGAGCAGCTGGGCGCCGTCGATCCCCGGCATCCTGAAGTCCGACACCACGACGTCGAAGGGCTGGACCTGCATGGCCTCGAGGGCGGCCGACCCACCGTCGACGAAGGACATCGCCCATCCGGCCCCCTGGCGGATCTGCAGCATCCTGCGCAAGCCCGCAAGTAGATGGGGTTCGTCGTCGACGAACAGGATCCGGTTCACACACATCCTCCTGGACCGCCGGCGAAAAGGCGACGGGCTGGCCCGTTGCGCATCCCCTGTCGGCAGTGATCCGGCGAGCATTAGGAGGAAATTGGAGAATTGGAAAATTCTGTCCTGTGCGCCCGGGCACACTGCGTGGCCGGACGCTCATGGTGGCAAGGATGTTGATCGCCCAGCGAAGCTTTTCCGACCAACCAGAATTGCTGGCGGCCGGCCCGACGTGGACCCCCGGTACAATCCCCCTAGCCGACCGTGACCCAGCTCCCATCCTCTGCCCAACTCTGCGACGGCACGCGCCTTGGGCGGCTGGCGGTGGTGGCGGCGGCCGTCGCCCTCGGCCTCGTGGCACTCACCGGCGTGCTCGGCCCGAGCGCCGCGGTCGTCCCCCTTCCTCCCGGCCCGTTCCCGATCGGCGCCTCCCTGCATCCGTCGGCGTGGCTGGTGACCCTGCTCCTGGCGGCCGCCGTGGGGCTCTCGGTGATCGCCACGGCCACGGGATGGGCCGCGCTCCGCAACTCGTGGGCGCCGTCGCCGACCCGCCTCCTCGCCGCAGGGATCGTGGCGGCAGGGCTGCTCGCCGCGGTGCCGCCAGTGGGCGGGGCCGACGTCCTCAGCTACGCCGCCTACGGCCACATCGCCGATCAGGGCCGAGACCCCTACACGGTCAGGCCGTCGTCGCTCACCGACCCCTTCGCCCGTGCGGTCGAGGACCCCTGGCGCTCCACCCCGAGCGTCTACGGACCGCTGGCGACCGCCGAGCAGGCCCTTGTGGTACGGCTGTCGGGAGGCAACCTGCGGCTGGCCGTCGGCCTGCTCGACCTCGTCAACGCCGCAGCCTTCGCAGCCGCGGGCTGGCTGTTGTTCCTCCTGGCCGGAGAGGACAACGATCGGCGGCGCCGGGCCGTCCTGGCCTTCGGTGGCAACCCCGTCCTGCTCTTCGCGGTCGTGGCGGGGGGCCACGTCGACGCCCTGGCGGTGGTCGCCGTCGTGGGCGCCCTTGCACTCCTCGCGGGCCCCCCAAGGGGGGAGACCCACCGGGGGAAGGAGGTGCCGGCGCGCCCCTGGGGCAGGGCGTGGTGGGCCGGGGTCGTGGCGGGGGCCGGCGTCCTCGTGAAGCTGACCGCCGGGCTGCCGGTCGCCGGCTGGGCCTGGCTGTTGGAGCGGTCTGGCCGGCGGTCGCAGGCGGTCGCGGTGGTCGCCGGGGCGGTCGCCGGGGGTGCCGCCGGCTATCTCGGGACGGGGCTCCACGCCCTGGCCCAGGCCCGGCGCGCGTCGAGCTTCGTCTCGGTGGGCACGCCCTGGCGACCGATCCGCTCCCTGCTCCAGGCGATCGCCGGGCACGGGGCCGCCGGCTTCGTCGTTGCCGCCGGGTCGCTGGCGGTCGCCGCCCTGCTTGCCGTCCGGCTCGCCCGTGGCCTGCCGGAGGTCGACCCTGCGGACCGGGTAGCGGAGGCGGCACGAGCCGGACTCGTCGTTGCGCTCGCCTGGACCCTGACCGCCCCCTACGTGCTCGCCTGGTACGACGCCGTGCCGTGGGCGCTCGCCGCCCTCCAGCCGGTGTCCCGGTATCACCGGATCCTGCTGGCCCACACCGGAATGCTGGCCCTCGCCTACCTGCCGGGCCGCGTGGTGGACCTGGCGCCGGGCCTCGGCGGGGCGACGACCGTTGTACGCAGCGCCGTGAGCCCGCTGGTTCTTGGCGTCCTGCTGATCGCCGCGTTCACAGGATCGCCACAGCGACCGGTAGGAACATGGGGGAGACCTTCCAGTAGGAGAAAGAGATGAAGAACACCGTCAAGACGTACATCCTCCTCGCCACGATGGGGGGACTGATCATCCTCATCGGCGGCCTCGTGGGCGGGGGCACGGGCGCCACGGTGGGGCTGCTGGCCGCCCTGGCCTTCACGGGCGGCTCGTACTGGTTCTCCGACCGCATCGCCATCAAGGCCTCCCGGGCGGTGCCGGTCACCGAGGCCCAGATGCCGGAGTACTACGCCGTCGTCCGGGACCTGACCCGGCGTGCCGGCATCCCCATGCCGAAGCTCTACGTCTCGCCGTCGCAACAGCCCAACGCCTTCGCCACCGGCCGCAACCCCAGCCACGCCGCGGTCGCCGTCACCCAGGGCATCCTCAGCGCGCTGAGCTGGGAGGAGCTCCGGGGGGTCCTGGCCCATGAGATCAGCCACGTGGGCAACCGGGACATCCTGATCGGGTCGGTCGCTGCCGCCGCGGCGATGGGGATCATGTGGATCGCCCGTATCGGCCTCTTCTTCGGTGGGGGGGGCCGGCGCAACAACGTGCTCGTCACCCTCGGGATGTTCATCCTGGCGCCCGTGGCGGCGATGCTGCTGCAGATGGCGCTGACTCGGAGCCGGGAGTTCGAGGCCGACCGTTCGGGGGCCCGGCTGATCGGCGACGGCGACCCCCTGGCCTCGGCGCTGGTCAAGATCGAAGCCGGCGTGCGGTCCGTCCCGATGAACGTCCAGCCCGCCGCAGCACAGGCGTTCATCGTCAACCCGCTCACCGGCCGCAAGATGGCCTTCTCGACCCTGTTCCGGACCCACCCGCCCACGGCGGAGCGCATCGAGCGCCTCCGCTCAGGGCAATGGCGGAGCTGAGGGGCCACAGCAAAGCCACAGGCAACCAAGAGGGTGGATCAATCGGTGTCCGGCACCATGGGGGGCAACGGACGCGGGCTACCCTGGATCCAGTGCACGGGAGGGCCCTTCCCAGGCTGCGACGGAACCGGGGTGGACACGGCTGGGAACCAGGTTTGCAAAGGAGACGACTCGTATGACGCATGAGACCCCGCCGGCCCGACGGCGGCGCTGGCTCCCCTACACGGCCGGCGGGGTGGTGGGGACCACCGTTGCCGTGGCGGTGCTCGCCCTCAACGGCGTGGTTGCGGGCGGCACCCCGGGTCGGAGTCCCTCCGCCAGCGCGGCGGCGACCGCCGCACGGGCGCCCGTGGCCGCTGGCCAGGCACCGGGCAGGGGCGGCGCACAGGGGGCGGCGCCCACCGGGACCGCCTCCGCCCTCGACATCCGGGCGGTCTTGCGAGCGGTCGAGCCGGGCGTCGTGGTGATCACCGACTTCAGCGCGGGGTCCACGGGTGACACGCAGGCGTCCGGGCAGGGCACGGGCATGGTGCTCGACACCCAGGGCGACGTCCTCACGAACGCCCACGTGGTCACCGGCGCCTCGACGCTGAGCGTGCAGGTGTTCGCCCAGCAGTCCATCTACCAGGCGAAGGTGCTGGGGGTCGACGCCGCCGACGATGTGGCCGTCATCCAGATCCAGAACCCGGGCAAGCTGACACCCATCCCGCTCGGCTCGTCGGCCGGGGCGCAGGTCGGCGATCCTGTCGTCGCCATCGGCAACGCCCTGGGCCTGGCGCCCGGCGGCCCGACCGTCACGTCGGGAATCATCTCGGGCCTCGGGCGGTCGCTCAGCACGAACACCGAGCGGCTCACCGGGCTGCTCCAGACCGATGCCGCCCTCAACCCCGGGAACTCCGGCGGCCCGCTCGCCGACGCCTCCGGCAAGGTCATCGGGATGAACACCGCCGTGTCGACCGACGGCCAGGGGGTCGGCTTCGCCATCCCGATCGACAAGATCACGCCCCTCGTCGACCAGCTGAAGAAGGGGAGCACCGCCCCCAGGCCTCAGGGCTTCCTCGGCGTCAGCCTCTCCACCGCCACCTCGGGCGGCGCTCAGATCACCGCCGTCTCGGCCGGCAGCCCGGCGGCCGCCGCCGGCCTGCAGGTCGGCGACGTCATCACCTCGGTCGACAGCCAGGCCATCGCCTCCAGCGGCGACGCCGCCGACTACATCGCGTCGCAGGCCCCGGGCACGAAGGTGACCATCCACTACCAGCGGGGAGGGGCGGCCCAGACCGCCACGGCAACCCTGGGCACGAAGAGCTCGACCGGGTAGCGGATCGAGGCCGCAGCCCGCGGGCCGGTCCCAAATCCAACAGCAAACTCACAGCAAACCCTTAGGGAGTCCCCAGAGTGGGCGCACATACTGCCCCATACTGGGTGACAGATGGCAACAAGGAGGTGTTCGCTGTGGGTGAGGCCCGCATTCTCGTCGTGGACGACGAGCCGTCGATCACGGACGCTGTCTCGACCGCGCTGCGGTACGAGGGGTTCGACGTGACCGAGGCCGGCGGTGGCCGGGAGGCGCTGAAGGTGGCGGGCACGTTCAAGCCCGATCTGATCGTGCTCGACGTCATGCTGCCGGACGTGGACGGCCTTCAGCTCACGCGACGCCTGCGCAACGACGGCGTCCGCACCCCGATCCTGTTCCTCACGGCCAAGGACGCCACCGAGGACAAGGTCACCGGTCTCACGGTCGGCGGGGACGACTACATGACGAAGCCGTTCTCCCTCGCCGAGGTCGTCGCACGGGTGCGGGCCATCCTGCGCCGCACGCGGGGCGGCCCGAAGGCCGAGTCGGTGCTCACCTTCGCCGACCTCGTCCTCGACGAGGAGACCCACGAGGTGCGCCGCAACGGCGTCGAGGTCCACCTCACCGCCACCGAGTTCAACCTCCTTCGCTACTTCATGCTCAACCCCCGCCGGGTACTCTCGAAGGCCCAGATCCTCGATCATGTGTGGGACTACGACTTCAACGGGGACTACAACGTGGTGGAGACGTTCGTGTCGTACCTGCGCAAGAAACTGGACCGCCTCGGACCGCCGCTCATCCATACGATCCGCCTCGTCGGCTACAGCCTTCGGACGGGAGAGTAGGACCGGGTTGTCCCTCCGGGGGCGGCTCCTCGCCGCCTCGCTCGCCCTCCTGATGGTCGCCCTCGCGGTCGCCGGGGTTGCGACGTACTTCGCGTTGCGCCTGTTCCTCCTGGACCGCATCAATCACCAACTCGACTCGGTGGACCGAAACAGCGAGGCCGCGCTCAGCATCCCGGGCGTTGGCGTCCGGGGCCCGCTGCTCGGCCAGTTGCTGGCCATCAGCGCGCCCGGCTACTACGTCGAGCTCCGCAACGCTCAGGGAAGGGCCCTCGCCCACTGGCAAGGGCAGGGGGAAGTGCCAGCGCCGCAACCGCTCCTGCCGGTCAACCTCGAGATGCCAACCCAGCAGGGCACCCCCGGTGACCACACGTCCGCCAAATACTTCACCGTCCCATCGGCGGCCAGGGGCGTGCCCGGCTACCAGGTACGGGTCTCGGGGGTGACGCTCGCCGACGACGGGTCGGTCGGCGCGCTGATCGTCGCCCTCCCGCTGACCGATGTGCGGGGGACCCTCGCCCGCCTCATCGGCGTCGAGCTCCTCGTCGGCATCGCCCTCCTCGCCGCCGCGGCGGTGATCGGATCATGGCTGGTGCGCCTCGGGCTCAGGCCCCTGGCCGAGATCGAAGAGACGGCGGAGAGGATCGCCGCAGGAGACCTGACCGAGCGCGTCGCCCGGTCCGACGACCACACCGAGGTCGGCCAGCTTGGCCGGGCACTCAACGTCATGCTGGCCCGCATCGAGGCGGCCTTCGACGAACGGCGAGCCTCGGAGGCAGCCCTGAGGACCTCGGAGGAGCGCCTGCGGAGGTTCGTCTCCGACGCCTCGCACGAGCTTCGGACGCCCGTCGCCTCCGTGCGGGCCTATGCGGAGCTCTTCCGGCGAGGGGGAGACCGCCATCCCGAGGACCTGCCGCGCCTCATGGCCCGCATCGAGTCCGAGGCGGCCCGGATGGGCGTCCTCGTCGAGGACCTGCTGCTGCTCACCCGCCTCGACCAGGGACGGTCCCTCCAGATGGCGCCGGTCGACCTGGGCGCACTTGCCGCCGATTCGGTCGAGGCCGCCCGGACCATCGACCCCGAACGGCCCCTCACCCTGCACGTCGAGGGATCCGTCGAGGTCATGGGCGACCGGGACCGCCTCCGTCAGGTGACCGACAACCTGCTGACCAACGTCCGCACGCACACCCCTCCCAGCGCGGGAGCGTCGGTGACCGTACGCCTCGCCGGCGGCCGGGCGATCATCGAGGTGGCCGACTCCGGCCCGGGCATCGACCC
>DASXNO010000343.1:0-5305 GCA_036495025.1 Actinomycetota bacterium
ACGTCGTCGCCGAGGAGGTGCGAGGCGACGCGGTCGGGGATCCGTAACGGGCGGCTGAGGTAGGGCCCGTCCGGCTCCTCCACGAGGAGCAGACCGCCCGACACCAGGGCCCCGGAGGAGCCGAGATGGCGGCGGTTCGCACCGGCTCCGAGCGCGGCGCCGCAGAGCTCGAGGGCCAGCCCGGTGCTCGCCCGCCGGCGCGAGACGTCGTTGTTCAGGTATGCGTAGAGGGTCTCGAAGCGGGGATCGAGGTCGGGTGCGAGGACGATCAGCAGCAGCTCGACGTCGAAGGCGTCGAGCGCGAACGAGCGGGCGAGCCTCCGGAGACGCAGGTCGGCCCCCGCCGCCTCGGCCTCGTCGGCCTCGGCCTCGAGGGCGGTAAGGGCCTCGGCGGTCCCCGGGTCGGGGGCCGGCGGCCCCGGAGGACGGGAGAGCAGGAGGTGGTCGACGTGGTCCTCCGAGATGTAGAGGCCACGGAAGCGGTCGTCGGCCTGGGGATCCGTCGCCCGGCGGCGGGCCACGGCAGCCCCGACCCGGGCCTCCACGACGCCGAGTCGCCCGGAGAGATATGTGACGGATGGATCGAGCGACTGCCTCATTCCCTTACCATGGCCCGCATCCCCAACGACCGGCCGGTGCCTTCCTTCCCGCCATGCACGACCTCCGAGGACAGGGTGCCCCTGCCGCCCGCATCCGGGCCGCCCGCATCCGGGTCGGGAGGCTCCGAGTCGGCAGTCTCCGAGCCGGCCGCGGCTCCCTTTCCGTTGCGCCGCGCCCCCTCCCGCGGCTCCTCGGACTCCCCGTCGGAGCCCCGGAAGCCGATGCGCGGCTCCTCGAGCACCGGCGGGCCGACAGGCCGGCGGCGACCGGTCTCCAGGGGAGCGGTCACGATCAGGTCCAGCGACGGCTTGAGCTCGCCGCCCAGCGCCGTCCAGACGTCCGAGACGGGCCGGTCGGGCGGGCGGGGGAGGGCGATCGTGGTCCGGATCGGCTCTTGCTGCTCCGCCAGCTCGCCCTGCAGGACTTCCGCTGGCAGCGCATCGAAGGCGATGAAGCACGACAGCACAGCCGAGAGCAGGCGATGCTCGTCCTCCGGGCGCTGCGTCCAGGCCGTGATCAGGTAGGAGAGCTTGAACTTCCGGGCCGGCGGACGCCGATCGACCACGAACCCGCTGGCATCTCGCCGCTCCTCGAACTGCACCTCCCGCCGCTGGAGGTCCTCCCGGATCTCGTACAGATAGAGGTTCAGCGTGGGGGCATTGCGCCGCACCGCCCAGTCCCTGGTGGGCGCCTCGAAGGAGATCTCGACGTTGGCGCCGTCGAGCACGTCTCGGCGGACCACGGCCTGGAGGGATTCATCGACGTCGTGGATCATGCCCGTCCACGCTAGTTGTTTCGGCGCTGAGGGCCGAGAGGAAGGGGGTCAGTCCTTTGGGCCGAGTCGGGTGCCCAAAGGGGCAACAGTTACCGGCCGGAGGGTACCCGTTCTTTTCCTTCACGGCTAGACAGCGGCTCGATCCGGACCCTAAAATCAAGAAAATGATCTAAGTTTTTGAACAACCGAGTTTCTTCCTTCCGCAAAAGTAGTGCTAATCAGCACCCTCTGTCGTAGCGCCGGGGGCGGCCGCGGACATCAAGACATACAGTGACCAAGGCCAACGTTCAAGTCGTCCAAGCGAAAATTCGAGTTCCACCGGCCGCGGGGCTCTCTCGGGAGCGGCTGCACCAGGTGCTCAGCGGCATCTGGCAGCACGGCTTCGGCCTCGTGCTCGCACCGGCGGGGTCTGGCAAGACGACGTCGGTCGCGCAATTCGCTGCAGCGATCGAGAACCCGGTCGCATGGTACCGGGCGGAAAGCTCCGACGGCGACCCCCGGACCCTGCTGGCATATCTCGAGGCCGCCCTCTCCCGGGCGCTCCCGGGCCTTGCCCCCGGCTGGAGCTCTGCGGCCGATGCGGCAAGCTCGCTCGAGGCATGGCCGGGTACGCGGGCGCTGCTCGTCCTCGACGACCTCCACGTTCTCCAGGGGACTGCTGCCGAGGCCGAGCTCGAGCGGCTGCTGGCGTATATGCCCCGAAAGGTGGCGGTGCTCGCTGCCTCCCGTCGTCCACCCGGGTTCAACCTCTCACGTCTCCGGGTAGCGGGGGCGCTGCTCGAGCTCGATGCAGAAGACCTCCGATTCCGGGCCTGGGAGGTGGAGCAACTCTTTCGGGATGTCTATGCGGCAACGTGGCCCCCGGAGGCCCTGGCGGAACTGGCACGCCGGACCGAAGGCTGGGCGGCCGGGCTCCAGCTCTTCCATCTCGCCACTCGTGGGAAACACCTCAACGAACGGCGCCGAATTCTCGCTGACCTTGGATCCCGTTCCAGGCTGGCGAACGATTACCTGGCTCGTAACGTGGTCCAGGAGTTGCCGCCAGCCACCCGAGCGTTTCTGGTGACCACCTGTGTGCTCGGGCGGCTTTCTGGGCCGCTTTGCAACGAGTTGCTGGACGCCAAGGGAAGCGATGCAGTGCTGCAGGCGCTCGAGCGGGACCAGATTTTCACCTACGCCGTCAGCGAGCAAGGGTGCTACCGCTATCACGAGGTGCTTCGGTCGCACCTGGAGGCGATGCTGGTCGAGGAAGTGGGCGAGGAGGAGGCCCGCCGCCGGTACCGGACGGCCGCCGGCTTGCTCGAGGCTTCCGGCGCGCTGTCCGATGCCCTGCAGGGCTACTGCCGCGGCGAGGACTGGTCGTCGGTGGCTCGCCTCCTCGGGACAGACGGGTCCCATCCCACCGGGAAGCCGGCGGCGTGGCTCGATCTCCTCCCCGCTGCGCTCCGGGAGCA
Source organism: Actinomycetota bacterium (assembly GCA_036495025.1). Lineage (GTDB taxonomy): Bacteria > Actinomycetota > CADDZG01 > JAHWKV01 > JAOPZY01 > JAOPZY01. Next base: position 2,830 of record DASXNO010000343.1, read on the forward strand.
GGACCCGTGGATCGTGCTCGCCGGCGCCCGGCGGCACCGGGACGCGGGGCGGCTGCAGGATGCCATCGCCGGCTACCACAAGGCCCAGGAGCTCTTCGGCGACCAGACGGCGGCGAAGGCATGCCGGCAGGAGTGCCAGAGCCTCTCGATCTGGCTGCAGCCTTCCCTCCCCGGCTACGGCGACTGGGGCATGGTCGTCCGGGCGGCGCTCTCGCGCGAACCCCTGGTCGCAATGGAGCGGGCCGCAACGCTCGCCGGTCCGACCGCCCGTCTGGCGGCGGGGCTGGCGGCCCTCGCCGCCGGCAGGGTGCGGGAGGCGGAGGGCATGCTCGCTGCCGTCGCCGAGGCGGCCGAGGCCGGGAGCCTGCTCTCGGTGGGAGCCGGCCTGGCCGCTACCGTCGCGTCATTGCTGCGGGACAACCCGGATGGGAACCCCGCCCCGGATCAGGTCTCCGAGGACGCGGAACGGCTCGGGATCCCGTGGCTCATCCGGGTCAGCCGCGCCGCCCTCGCCTTGACGGGCAAGCCGGAGCAGCTCTCCGAGGCCGCCTCGGTGGGCCTGGCCTGCCGGAGCGAGGGCGATGTCTGGGGGAGCGCGCTCGCCGGGCTGCTGGAGGGGTTCGGAGCGCTGAAGGCCGGGCAGCCGGCGGCCGGGGTTCTCGGCACCGCGGCGGAGATGTTCGAAGGGTTGGGTGCCGAATGCCTGGCCTCCTGGTGCCGCAGCCTGCAGGCGCTGACGGTGGTGAGGTTCTCGGCCCCGCCGACGGACTGGGGAGCGGCACGAGCTCTTGGCCAGGCCCGCGCCCTGGGGGTGCCGGCGTCGCAGGCCTTCGCCTTTCAGGCACTCGCAGAGACCGGTAGGGGGCATGCCGGGTACGAGGGGAGGGCCCAGGAGCTCAGCAAGGAGATCGGGCTGGCCCTTCCTGCACGGCACCCAGGAGCGCCGTACGAACCTCCCTACCTGACGGGGGCGAGCCCGAATCCTCCGCAAACGGTGATGCGTTGCCTCGGAGGCTTCTCCCTCGTCCTGCGGGGACGCCGCCTCGACCCCTCCCCGCTCAAGCCCCGCGTCCGGGAGCTGCTTCGTCTCTTTGCGCTCCATGCCGGAAGGCCCGTCCATCGTGAAGTGCTGGCCGAGGCCCTGTGGCCCCAGGCAAACTCCGAGGTGGCGACGCGCAACCTTCACGTGGGGATCTCGTCCCTGCGCCGCGTGCTCGAATTGGCTGACCCCACTCGTCCGCCACTCATCCTGCGGGACGGCCAAGCGTACGAGCTTACCCTTCCGGACGGTGAGGTCGATCTCATCGAATTCGACCTTGCGGTCACGAGGGCCCGGACGGCTCGGGCCGCCGGTGACGGCAAGACGGCCCTTGCGTCGTACCGCCGCACGCTGGATCTGTACGGGGGAGAGCTCCTTCCGGAGGACGGCCCCGCCGAGTGGGTTGTCCTCGAGCGGGAGCGCTACCGTTCGGCCGCGACGGAGGCGGCTCAGTACGCCGGGCAGATGCTGCTCGAGAGCAACGAGCTCGAGTCAGCCGCCCTCGCGTGTGCCAGGGGCCTTCAGATCGACCGCCATTGCGATCGCCTCTGGCAGACGCGCATCCGGGCGCATGAGCTCGCCGGCGAGGCTGCCGCCGCGGCACACGCGAGAAGGAGCTACGAGGAGGTGCTGGCGGACCTGGGGCTTCATGGCTCTGGGCCGGGGGAGCCCTACGGGTTGGATCTGGAGGCGGGATCCCTGCGGAACTGACCGCCGCCGGAACCGATCCCCGCGCCCGACCGCCGGGCGATTCGGCAGCAATGGTGGCAAGGATGTTGATCGCCCAGCGAACACTTTTCCGACCAACCGCGTTAAGGCCACTTGCAAACACATGTTCGATTGTTTACGATGAAGGCCGCTCCTTGAGAACTGAAGACAAGCGGTTGGGCGGGGAAGTCCGTCCGTAAAATCCTCAACGACGAAGGCGGATCGCCGCCCGGCGAGAGCCAAGCCCGGCGGGAACGGGTTGCACGCCAACAGCGTCGCGGGGAGTGCCCCCGAGACGAGAACGGACGTGGAGGGGAGACGTTGCAGGCGGAAAGGATTGCAGATGTTTCGGGCAACGGTAGCATCGCGGAGGTGAGCACCCCCGTCCCCGCCGTCCTCGTCGCCGGCGACGACCCGTACCTCGTCACCGAGGCGGTTGCGAAGGCCCTGGAGGGCATCGACCCGCTCTCGGTCGAGGAGCTGTCCCCGCAGGAGGACCGTGCGCGGGTGCTGCAGGCCGTGGATGCCACGTCGTTGTTCGGCGGCCGGCGTGCGGTCGTCCTGCGGGGCGTCGACGAGGCGCCCGCCGAGGTGCAGCGCACGTTCATCGCCTACCTGAAGGACCCCAACCCCGACTGCCTGCTCGTGCTGACCACCGCGAAGCCGCTCGCCGGCCTCGCCGAGGCGGTCCGCAAGGTGGGCCACGTGGTCGAGGCCGCCAGGGGCAGG
>DASXNO010000344.1:0-3046 GCA_036495025.1 Actinomycetota bacterium
ACGACGTCGCCCGTGCCAACCTCCTCGCGCTGGAGGAGGACTCGGCGCAGAGCCACGTCTGCAACATCGCCAGCGGGTCGCCGGCGACGGTGCTCGAGATGGCGACCGCCCTGTCGGACGCGGCGGGTGGGGCCGTGGCGCCGCTGGTGACCGGGGAGTTCCGTCTCGGCGACGTCCGCCACGTGTTTGCCTCCGTGGCCCATGCCCAGGAGGTCCTCGGGTTCCGGGCCCGCGTGTCGATGGGGGACGGCATGCGGCAGTTTGCGACGGCGGCGCTTCGCTGAACCAGCTCGCCGATCCGCCACCCCGCCCGGCGGGCGGCGTTGGGGTCGTTGCCCGGTCCCTCTCCCATCGCTACGAGGGCCCGTCCGGTCCGGTGCCGGTGCTCGACGGCCTGGACCTCGACGTCCCCGCCGGTGGGTACGTGGCCCTCGTCGGTGCGTCGGGGGCCGGGAAGACCACGCTCCTTGCCTTGCTGGGGGGGCTGGAACGGGTCCAGTCGGGGACGCTCACCGTCGGGCAGCACGACATCGCTGCCCTCACCGGCGACGCCCTTGCGGCCTACCGCCGCCTCACGGTGGGCTTCGTGTTCCAGCACTTCGGCCTGCTCGACGCCCTGACGGCGGTGGAGAACGTCGAGCTGGCCGCAGTGCTCGCCGGGGAGCGGCCCTCGAAGCGGCGGGCCCGGGCCCGGGCCCTGTTGGGTGCCGTCGGCATGACCCCACGGGCGTCGCACCGGCCGGGGGCCCTGTCGGGCGGTGAGCGCCAGCGGGTCGCCATCGCCAGGGCGCTGGTCAACGCCCCGAGGCTCGTGCTGGCCGACGAGCCGACCGGCAACCTCGACGAGGACACGTCGGTGGAGGTCCTGCGGCTCCTGGAATCCCTCCAGGAGGAGCGTGGGTGCACGCTGCTCGTGGTCACGCACGACCGTGCGATCGCCCGGCGCGCCGAGCACGTCGTGACCCTCGACCACGGGCGGATCCGGTGAGCTGGGCCGACGCCGTTCGCCTCGCCGCCCGCAGCGTGCTGCGCAGGCCGGGGCGCGCGGCGCTGACCGTGGTGGCCGTCGCCCTCGCGGCGGCGCTGTTCACTGCGATGCTCACGATGGCCGAGACCGCCCGCTCCCGGGTGCTCGACCAACTCTCCAAGGGTGGCCCGCTGGCAGGGATCCAGGTGGCGGCGGCCGCGGCCGACCCCTCGCAGGTGGACAGCGACAATCCTCGCCCCGGCACCGCCCTCGCGATCGACGAGGCCGCGCTGCGGCGCATCCAGGCGCTGCCGGGCGTCGGGACGGTGCTGCCGATCGTGACGGGGGATTCCGTCATCGTCTGGGACGACCAGGCGACGACCCCGCCGGCGGGCGGATCGCAGGACGCGGGCTTCGACACCATCGTCGGGGTCAACCTTGCGAAGGCTTCCCAGCTCCCGATCACCGTCCTGGCCGGGCGGCTCCCGGCGCCGGGCTCGCTGACCGAGGTGGCGGTGACGCCCGCCTTCCTCGCTCGCTTCGGTATCGGGCGGACGCAGGTGGCGACCGCCATCGGGAAGGAGATCGAGCTCGGGGCGCCGAGGGGCTTCCGCGACCCCGACGGCAGCCAGCGGTTCCGCGGCCGGTGGATTCGTGCCGGGGTGGTCGGCGTCGTTGCCCAACAGGCGGGCGCTGGCGGCATCCTCGCCTCCCTGGAGGCGGCGCAGGCGGCCCACGCCTGGACGGCGGGCGGCGATCTTTCCATCGACACCGACGCAATCACCACCCCGTACTCGGGGCTGTTCGTCATTGCGAGGGGCCTCGACGGCGTTGCCCGCGTCCGGGCCGAGATCACGAACGTGGGCTACTCGACCAGCGCGCCCGAGAACCTCATTGCCACCGTCCAGCGGTACGTGCGCGTGGTCGAGATCGTGCTCGGCGGCATCGGCGTCATCGCCCTGGCCATCGCAGCCCTCGGCATCGCCAACGCCCTGCTCGCCGCCGTGCGGGAACGACGTCGGGAGATCGGCGTCCTGAAGGCAGTGGGTGCCCGGGACCGCGACGTGCTCCGGGCCTTCCTGATCGAGGCGGGCGTCATGGGAGCGCTTGGGGGCCTCATCGGCAGCGTGCTTGGCCTGACGGTGGCCAGGGTGGTCGCGGCGGTGGTGGACGGATACCTGACGAGTCAGGGCCTGGCGGGGGTGCGGGTGGGGATGCCATACCACCTCGGCCTGGCTGCGGTGGCCGGGTCCGTCGTGCTGGCCCTGCTGGCGGGGGCCCTGCCGGCCCGCCGTGCCGCCCACCTCCCGGCCCGTGAGGCGGTGGAGCTGTGAGACGGCAGCTCGCGTTCCCTGCCGTCCTCGCCGTCGTGGGGGTCCTGCTGGCGACCGCCTGCACCTCCTCGAGGACGGCAGCCGCGCCAAAGCCGACCCCGTCGGCGGCGGCTCCGCTCGTGTACGTGGCGGTCGGAGCCAGCGAATCGGTGGGGGTGGGGGCGACCGACTCCCACCGCAACGCCTGGACCCAGATCTTCTTCCGCACCGCGCTGCCTCGGTCGGCCGTCTTCGTGAACATGGCGGTGCCGGGCTCGACGCTGGCAGAGGCCCTCGCCGCCCAGGTGCCCGAGGCCGTCGCCCTCTCCCCTGGCGTCGTCACCGTCTGGCTCAACGTCAACGACCTCCTCCACGCCGTGACGCCGTCTTCGTATGAAGCCGACCTCACCAAGCTGGTGACCGCACTGCGCCGTGGCGGTGCCACGAAGGTGCTGGTCGCCAACACGCCCCCGCTCGACGACCTGCCCGCCTACCGGGCGTGCCTGCCGGGCGCCACCGCAACTGCGACCCAGGGCGTTGCCTGCCCGGTCCCCGGCCCCCTGGCGGGAGCCGTCCCGGGCCCCGCAGTCCTCAACGCGGCGGTGGATGCCTACAACGCCGCCACCGCCCGTGTGACCGCGGCGACCGGCGCCGTCCTCGTCGACCTCCATGCGGCAGGGCTGGCCGCCCGGGCAAACGGGACGGAGGCCTCCCTGGTGAGCAGCGACGGTTTCCACCCCTCCGACGCCGGCTACGCCCTGGTGGC
>DASXNO010000345.1:0-2001 GCA_036495025.1 Actinomycetota bacterium
ACCCTCGCCAGATTTCGGGCGTGATCCCCGATGGCATCGGCGCGTTCGAGGAACGGGACGAGCTGGAAGACCCGGGTCAGCCTGAGGCCCCGCGGAGGTCGCTGTCCTCGCTCTCCGCCTGCCGGCTCTGCACGATGGCCCGCAGCAGCTCCGTCTCGGCGAGGTGGTAGGCGTTCAACTGGTCCGTCAGGTGGCGCAGCGTCCACACCGTGACCGGGCGCAGCGCGCGTTTGGCCAGCCCGGCGACCCTGCCCCGCAGCCCCGGCCCCGGCGCCACCGTGATCGCAGGGTCGTACCGGTACCGGGCGAGCATGTCCACCAGCGCCTCGAGCCCCTCGCCCTCCGGCCGAGCTCCGCCGGGCGCCACCTCGAGGAAGAGCCGGTCGAGCGCGGCACCGGTGCCCTCGGGCACCTCGCCCGAGATCCGCTTGGCGGCGGCCGCCGCCCGCGCGCGTGCGACAACCTCCTCGTAGCCGGACCCGTGGCTCACAGCGCAGAGTCTACGTATGCTCAGGCCCCAGGTCATGGAGATCGATCAGGTCGTCGTCACCGCGTCCCCCGGGGACGCCATCACCAACGCCGCCTTCGAGACCCGAAGGCTGCTGCGGCGCGACGGGCGCCGCTCCAACCTCTACGCCCGCTTCATCGACCCCGCGCTCCTGGACGAGGTCCTGCCGCTGCCCACCTTCCCGGCACCGCGTCCGGACGGCGCCATCCTGTACCACGCCTCCATCGGCCAGGCCGAGGTGACGAGGTTCCTCCTGGATCGGCCGGAGCCGCTGGCCATGCTCTACCACAACATGTCCCCCGCCGAGCCGTTCGCGCCCTACGACCCCGGCTTCGCCGCCCTCCTCGAGCAGGGCCGGCGGGAGCTGGAGCTGCTCCGCGAGCGGGTGGCCCTGCCGCTGGCGGTGTCGTGCTTCAACGCCGCCGACCTGGAGTCCCACGGCTACCGCAACGTGGCCGTCGCACCCCTGATCGTCGATCCCACCCGGCTGCTGGCCGTCACCCCCCACGCCGAAACTGTCCGGTGGCAGAGCGAGGTGCCCGGGCCGGTCCTGCTCTTCGTCGGCCAGCTGCTGCCGCACAAGCAGCCGCACGTCCTCCTGCAGGCCTTCCACACCCTGTGCACCTACCTGCTGCCCGAGGCCCACCTCTTCCTCGTCGGCGCCCCCCGGCTCCCCCGCTACAAGGAGGTCCTCCAGTTCCTCATCGAGGAGCTGAACCTCACGCACTGCGGGATCATCCGCAGTCCCGTGAGCGAGGCGGAGCTCGCCGCCTACTACCGCCGGGCCGACGCCTTCGTCACCCTCAGCGAGCACGAGGGGTTCTGCGTGCCGCTGCTCGAGGCGATGGCCTTCGAGAAGCCGATCCTCGCCCGGGCCTGCGGGGCGATCCCCGACACCCTGGGCGACGCGGGCCTCATGATCGGCCCCGACGACGGGGCGCTCGTTGCGGCGGAGGGGATGCTCGAGATCCTCACGAACGAGCCGCTGCGCACGGACCTCGTCGAGCGGGGCCGGGGGCGCCTGCGCCACTTTCACCCGGACACCGCCCGGGCGATCCTGCTCGACCACCTGTCCCGCCTGGGCTAGCAAGCGTTGTTGCGCGAGGATAGGTAAGAATATGTTGCTATAGGCGACAAAATTACCTAACCTCCCGGAGGGGACCTTGGCAGAGCACTACTTTCGACGTCGGCCTCGGGGTCGGGCGCGGTGAGGCGGATCCAGGAGACGGCGGCTCCCAGCTCCGTGTCGTCGTCGCTGCCTGGGTTGGCCTCGTTCCACCGCACGGGCGTCAGGGTGTGCATCATCAGGCGGGTGAACCGGCGCGGGGATCGGTAGCCGTCCGGCACGACGCCGGCATACACCGTCCCGTGCTCGTGCGGGGACGTCCGGAGCCGGACCGGTACCCCGTTGAGCTCGAAGGCGAGCGCCTCGGCGATCTGCGGGGTCATGAACCCGACCGCCAGCAACTCGATCCTCGTCCCCGGCCGGACGG
>DASXNO010000346.1:0-11759 GCA_036495025.1 Actinomycetota bacterium
GGAGACAGAAAAGGGGGGAGGAGATGCTCGACGGCATTCCGGTGTTCGTCTATGCCCGCGACCCGATCTCGCAGGCGGGTCTGTCCAGTCAGCTGCAGGGGCGGTCCGAGGTGCGGGTGGTGAGCGAGGGGGAGCTCGACAGGGCTGCGGTGGCCGTGGTGGTTGCCGACGAGGTGGACGACGAGGCCGTCCGGACCATCAAGGCGCTGCAGCGGAATGCCTGTCCCCGGATCGTGGTCGTCGCAACGCAGTTCGACGATGGCGGCCTTCTGTCCGCCGTGGAGTCCGGTGCCTGTGCGCTCCTGCGGCGGAGCGAGGCGACCTCCGACCAGCTTGCGGCTGCGGTGGTCTACGCCGCCGATGGAGCCGGTGCCCTGCCGCCCGACCTGCTGGGCCGGCTCCTCGACCAGGTCGGGCACCTGCAGCGCCAAATCCTGGAGCCGCGCGGCTTCCGGGTCTCGGGCCTCACCGATCGGGAGATCCAGGTCTTGCGACTCGTTGCCGACGGTCACAACACCGCCGAGATCGCGCGCCAGCTCGCCTACTCGGAGCGGACGATCAAGAACGTCATCCAGGACGTCATCACCCGCTTCCAGCTCCGGAACCGCTCGCACGCCGTCGCCTACGCTGTGCGCCAGGGCTTCATTTAAGGGTCCGTGAGGAAATAACCGGCGCGGTCCGTGCCGCGCCGGTCTCCGCTTCGCGCTTTTCACGGCGCAGGCTCGACCCGAGCCAGGCAAATCAAAGCAGATTCCGTCAAAAAGGGCGCTGGGCAGGCTTTTTGACGGAAACTACCTCGCGTGGCGGAAGAGTCTTTCGCCTCGCGTGGATTATTTGTCGGCGCGTCCTAGTGGTCCGCTAAGGTGAGGTGCTCCCAAGGGAAGAAAGAACGTCCGTCAAGCCGCAGAGTACCGGGTCGGCTGATTTCCAAAACATGGGAATGGCCTGGTTGCCGAGCTCGTCGGAGATCACAAGAGCTGCCTGAAGGCACGTGAGGGAGCCGGTCAGCCCCACCGGGCTGAACGTGACGGTCACCTTGCACGAGCCGCCGTTCGGGGCCAGCTGACCGCCGCAGGCCGGGACAGCCTTGAAATCGTTGCGTCCCACTTCTGCCTTGACGCCTTGGACGGCAATCTGTCCGAGCACCAGGGGAGCGGTTCCCTGGTTGATGATCGTGACGTCCTGAGAGGTATTGGCCGCTTTGAACGTGAGGCCGGTGACCGGGTCGGGCATCGTGACGACCGTGGGCGTGGTGCCGTTGCCCGACAGCGTGACGTTCTGGGAGAGTCCGCTGTCGTTGACCACCAGGAGCTTGCCGCTTCTCGCACCGGCGCCTGTGGGGGCGAAGACCACGCCGATGCTGCAACCGGCGCCGGGGGCCACCGTATTGTTCTGACACCCGTCGGTCAGGCTGAAATCCTTTGCATTCGTGCCGATCACGCTGGCTGCTCCCATCTTCATGGGGGCGCCGCCCTTGTTGGAGACCGCGACAGTCTGTGCCTGGCTCTGGGTCCCCACCTTCTGGTCCCCGAAGTTGAGAGCGGTTGCGCCGACGCCGACGTCGGACACCAGCCCGGTGCCGGAGATGGTGACGGGAGGCGACTGCGGTGCGTTCGAAGCGAGGGTCAGGACGGCGTTGCGCGCGCCGGCCGCGGTCGGCGTGAAGGTGAGCTGGACCGCACAGCTCGATCCCGGCGCCACGCTGGCTCCGGTGCAGCTGTTGTTGGCGACGGCGAAGTCGGCGGCGTTCGGCCCCCCGAGTGCGACGCTGCTGACGGTGAGGGGGCCCGTGCCCCCGTTGGCGACCGACACGGCGAGGGGGGCGGTGGTGGAGTTCACTGCCTGCCCGGGCATGGTGACGCTGTTGGGGCTTGGCATCAGCGAGGGGATGCCGGTCGAGATGAGAAGCCCCACGTGGTCCCCCTTGGACACCGATCCATTCGGGGGCGTGGTGCTGACGACCTTCCCCGCCTGCGCCGCATTGGTCACCTGCTGCTCGTCGACGATGAGGCCCTTGCTCTCCAGCGCCGACTTGGCGGCGGCTTCGTCCTGGCCGGCGAGGCTCGGGAGGGGGATGCCGCTGGAGAGCACGACACCCACCGGTGAGTTCTTGCGGTGGCGGCCGCCCGACGGGCTCGTGCTGATCACATCGCCGATGTGAATGGTGTCGTTGGGTTGGGACTGTGCCGCCTGGGGCTTGAACCCGGACTTCGTCAACAAGGCCGTGGCCTGGTCCGAGGGCTGTCCCGCCACCGCGGGGACGTTGGCAGTGAGGAAGAGGTAGATAAAGAGGGCGATGAGCAGCGGGATGATGAGCATGGCGACCCTGACCACCCAGCGGGGAATCCAGGCAATCTGCTGGAACTGGCCCGGTGACCGGACTGCTTGGGCTGCTCCCTCGGAGGTGCCGGTCACCTCGAAGGGCCGGAGCAACGGGTTGCCGAGCCACAGGGGTCTCCGGGGCCGGACCTGGAGCGTGGCGGAGGCGTCGGTGCCGGGATCCGGAGCCAGTGTGGACGGCGTGGCGTTGAACCGAAGCTGGTTGTCGGGATCGGTGGCGTTGACGGCGGTCCGCATGCGGGTGTTGCCCTGGTTGCTGACGGTGAACCGGTGCTCGGCCCGGCGCCGCCCCTGGGAGGTGAAGGGGATGAGCTCGGCCGAGACGTCGTAGTAGGGAGCGACGTTCAGCACCCCTCGGGCCGTGGGCGAGACCGTGGGATCCTCATGGGAGACCGCTCGAAGGGCGAACCTGGCCGGCCCGGACGGGGTGTGCGGCGAGCGAGGAGGGAAGAAGCGCAGGGTGCTCGTGCCGCTCTCGCCCGGATAGATGTTGAGCGTGGAGGGCTCCACCACCGCCCAGCGAGCGGCGTCTCCCTCGACCTGCAGCGATGCCTGGTCGACGATGGTGCCGGTGTTGCGCACGACGACCTCACACGAGGCCTCCTCGCCGGGAGCGACATTGAGCTCGGTGGGGGAGATCGACACCGTCAGGGCGGCAAACGGTGGCTCTTCGACGGCGACCGCCTGCTGGGCGGCCGGTCGCGACTCTCCAGGCATGGCCGCGAGCCTCCGGGCACGGGCCATGCGGGTGGTCTCGTCCTCCCCTCCCGCGGCAGGTGGGGTGGGAATGCGGGGGCGCGGGGCTCCGGGACGGGCGGTCAGGCGGGTGGTGCTCTCCTCGATCGGAGGAGGCTCGTCCCCCGGGTCGCCCTGGGCCGGGCTCGCCGGAGGCCCCGGGGGAGCGCTGTCCGGAGGTTCCCCTCCCGAGGAGGGTGAGGGCCCAGCCCCGGCGGTCGGCTGCCTGGTCTGGGTGAGATCGATCGTGCGGTCGGCTGCCGCCGGGACGGGCTCGGCAGCCGGCACCGAGGGATCGCCCGGGCGAACCGGCGCTGGGGCCTCGCCCTGGCCAACCGGCGCTGGGGCCTCGCCCTGGCCAACCGGCGCTGGCGCCTCGCTCGGGGGAACCGGCGCCGGCGCCTCGCTCGGGGGAACCGGGGCTGGCGCCTCACTCGGGGCATCCGGGCCCGGGCCCGGGGTGTCCGCCGACGACGCGGATGCCGGTGTCCCGGTCTCCGCCGAGGGGCTCGGCGGCCGGGGCACCGGTGCCGGCGTCGAGACGGGCTCGGGCGCCGGGGAGAGCGGGGGCCGGTCCCCCGGGCTGCCCTCTGCTGGAGGTCGCCGCCGGTTGCCCGGCGGGCGCGCGCCTTCCGCCGTCGCCCCCGGGGTGGCCGGCCCGGTCCCGCTGCGCGCGCCTGCCTCGTCGTCGGCGGTCCACTGGAGGAAGTTCCCGCAGTTCGCGCAGAACACCGCGTTGTCGTCGTTCTTGAAGCCGCAATTCTTACAGATCTGCATGAGCGTTCCCCCTTGCAGCCGTTATGTCCTTGGCCGTGCAAACGGTGGGCCGAGGGCCCTCTTCGTGGGTGCGGTGCCTGGCTCGGCGGTCAGGCATCGAGCACCTGGATCTCGTGGGTGACGTGCGCCGGCTTCCCGGCGGCGACGATGCGCTCCAGGAGCCCGCGGTCGAGCTGGGAGCCCTTGGGCATTCGGAGCCGGATCGTGACCTGGTGCTCGGGGCTTCCCGGAAGGGCTCCGCCGGGGACGGGGGACCAGGCGGCGCCACCGCTGTCCACGACCTCGGGCTCGACGCCGGTGTAGAGGGCGACGAGGGCCGCAAGGCCCCACACGGTGCCCTTCGAGAGATAGAGCTCGCCGGCCTGGGCCACCAGGTTGCGCCTGCGCTCGAGGGGCCAGCTCTCCTCGAGTACCACCCCCACCCACCCGGAGAGCCACTCGAGGAAGTCCACCGGGGTGAGCTGAGCGTCGAAGTAGGCCTCCAGGTTGTCGAGGGTGCAGAACACCGGGGCAAGGACCTCGTCGAGGCCCGACAGGAACCGTCCCGCCAGCTCGTCCTCCTGGTAGAGCGACGGCAGTGCCGACCAGAGGCCGTGGGCGCTGCCCAAACCGGGCACGACGCGTCGTCCGCCGTTGGCGGTCTGGGGAATGGTCGCGGTTGGCGGCATCCTCATCCCTCCTGGACCTGGATCTGGTGCTCGTACGAGAACACCAGGGAGTGGGCTCCCAGCTCGAGGCGCTGCGTCGCCTCCCCGCGCTCGCCGGTGGCCGGGTTGGCGGCGAAGATGCGCGTGTCCTCCACCAGCTCGGTGCCCGGGACGCGCTGCAGGACGGCATAGACCTCGCCGACGTGCACCGGGCGCCCGAACGGCCATCCCTTGCCGTCGGGACCTCCGGTGACGGGGCTGAAATAGCGGTAGAGGGCTTCCAAGGCGTCGCTCTGCAGGCGCGGGGGGGTTGTGCCAGGCCGCGCCCGGAGTCGTGCCACCACCGTGACCCCCTGGTACTCGGGCGGCTCGACGAGCACTCGTGCCCCGACCATCCTGCGCTCGGCGAGAAAGGTCTTGATCTTCTGCAGCGTCTCCTCGGCCGGGAGGAGCTGGTCGAAGACCAGCCGGCCGAGCTCGTCTTCGCTGACCGCCGGGACCACGAGGATCCTGACCCCGCCTGCCTCGGTCCGGCCTTCCGCAGGGGCGCAGCGGACGCGGGCGACCTCGGGTGCGGCCCGCCTCGCGAGCTGCTCGTAGTCCTCCACCGTCACCGCGCGCTCCCGGGAGGCCAGCAGCACCGGGCCCCGGATCTTGGCCTCCTCCAGGCTCTCGCCGTCGACGCCGCCGCTGGCCCGCTCCCGGTTCTCGACCCTGGTGATGTACGGGATGGAGGACTTGAGGACGGAGACGGCTCCCGCAGCGACGTTGCCTCGCCGGCCCCCGCCCGTGCGGTACGAGCGCAACCGCACCTGGGCGCCGGCCGGTGGGAGGCGGCCGTACTGGCGCAGGTTCCCGTCCGGCTCCCGCACTGCCGGCCCGAGGACCACCTCGCCCGCCACCTCCTCCAGGAAGAAATGGGGGTCGTCCGGACCGCTGCCCGCAAAGCTCTCCACCACCTTCCAGGGCTCCCATCCCTCTCCCAGCGACACCTCCAGGACGGGCGGGTCGTCTCCCGGGACGACGGGCCGCCGCTGGAGCGCGAAACGCTGGCCGGGGACGCCTTCGGACTTGCCGAGGATCTCGCCCTGCACGACCTCGCCGTTGATGGCGGCCGTCGTGCCGCCCACCGTGGCGGCGGTAAGGCTCACGATCTTGGGGGACGCGCTGTAGACCGGCTGGCCCTCCTCTGCGGGCACGACCCGGCAGCGCAGCCAGCCGGCTCGCCGGCCGGCGATGAGGTAGGCCTCGTGGGTAGCGGGGATGTGCAGGACGACGTCGCCTGATCGGTTGAGACCCCCCGTCTCGTCACGGTCGACGTCGCAGGCAACCCATGCCTCGCCGTTCCAGGCCTCCCACGCCAGGGGGGGCCGCTTCGGGTCGACGCCGACGCCCTCGACCTCGCACTCGAACCGGAGGAGCACCGCGCAGGAGGGGACGGGCACCGACAGGCCGATGAGCAGGGCGTCCCCGGGCGTCGGGGTCTGGCCGAAGGAGAAGAAGCTCCCCTGCGAGTTGATGGTGTCGGAACGGTCGACGACGCGCGCTCCCTCACTGGTGGTCGCCAGCCGGGTGAGGGTGCTCGGCACGATATCCAGGTGCTTGACGACCCGGAACGAGATGGCCTCGTCGGTCTCGGTCCGCACGGTCGCGACCTCGGTGCCCTCCGGGACCCTGACCTTGTCCGGCTGGGGAGCCGAAAGCCAGAAGGTGACGTCGGTCCGGGCCGCCGTTGGCGGGAACATCCGCACGCCGAGCAGGTCGAGGAACTTCACGTAGAGGCGATCCGGGACGCGGTTCAGCCGGAAGAGGAGCTGGTCCACCATCGTGGCGAAGGTCTCGATGAGCGTGACCCCGGGGTCCGACACGTTGTGGTCGGTCCACTCGGGGCAGCGTTGCTGGACCAGCCGCTTGGCCTCGTCGACCAGGTCCTGGAACCGCCGGTCATCCAGATTGGGCGCAGGCAGGGGCACGTCGCTACTCTCCTGATGCGGTCGTGAGCGGCTCCTCCACCGCCGGCGTCTCGCCTTCGGTGGGGATGACGTAGAAGGGGAACACGAGGTTGCGCGGGTCGTTGCGTCCCCTGATGGCGTAGCTGATGTCGATGTACAGGGTCGATGCGTCCTCGGTGTCGGGCGTGACGATGACGCCGAGGACGTCGATGCGCGGCTCCCAGCGCTCCAGCGACCGCTGCACCTCGTAGGCCACGTGACCCGCGGTCGTCGCGTCGGCCGGCGCGAAGACGTAGTCGTGGATGCCGCAGCCGAACTCGGGCCGCATGGGGCGCTCTCCGTACGAGGTGCCGAGGATGAGCCGGATCGCCTCCTCGATCTTCCGCTCCTTCGAGACGAGACCAACGCGCCCCGTCGCCTCGATGCGGAGGGGGAACGACCATCCCGAGCCGATGAAGTCCTCGCCCACCTACCCTCCCACCAGGACGGTTGCGGCCGAGCCCACGAGGTTGCCGGGGAGCCCGAAGTCGATGATCGCCGGTGAACCGGTCTTCGCAGCCGGCTTGCCCTCGATCAGAACCGTGGCGCTGCCCCCCACGACCCGTCCCTGCTGGGTCGGAGGGGCGAAAAAGGGATCGGACAGGTGCAGCCCGACGTGGGGGGGCGTGTTGATCCCGGACGAGCCCACCACCGCCGCGGGCTTGCCGGCGATCAGCACCCTGGTGGCGAGGCCCAGCAGCAGCGGGGCGGAGAAGGGCATCGGCGGCGCCGGGCCGGGGTTCCCGGCAGGGGGCGACGGGATCTGATGCCCTATGCAGGTCCCCATGATCCTGTCCCCCATCACGCCAGCAGGTGTTCCCGGCATCGCTCCTCGTTTCAGTTGAGTTGGATCGGGGTGCCCTTGACGGCGACGGGGCCGGTGCCCTCGACGGATACCTGCGCCCCCTTGACCTTGAGCTGACCGGTCGCCTCGAGCTCCAGGTTGGCGCCGGCCTTCACCTTCACGTTGGCGTCCGAGGAGATCTCGATGTCACTGGTGCCCTTGATGGTCACCTTGCCCCCGCTCGTGATCTCGATCGCCGTCTTCGCCCTGTCGAGCAGGATGACGAGCTTGTCGTCGCCGGTCCGTAGCTCGACGTGCTCCTTGCCGTTCTCGTCCGAGATGCCGAGCCGGTGCCCGGTGCGGGAGACGAAGCCTCTGAAGTTCACTGCGCCGGAGTTCCCGTCGATCAGGGTGCTGACGACCTTGGACGACGGCTTGTCGACGCCGTTGTAGAGGCCGCCAAGGACGTACGGATGCCCGATGTCGCCGTGCTCGAAGGCCACGAGCACCTCGTCGTTGACCTCGGGGACCAGCATCGTCCCGCGGTCGCCGCCCGCGCCCGCCTGCACCGTTCGGACCCAGTCGCTCTCGTAGGTGTCGGACATCCAGGGGAAGTGCAGCTTCACCCGGCAGAGGTGCTCGGGGTCCCGGGCGTCGGTCACGACGGCGGGCACGACGCCCTGGACCATCGGTCGCCTGCCGTTCCCGGAGGCCAGTCCGAGCAGCGAGCGATCCTGGTGCCCGCTGACCGTGAACCAGGTCGTGTAGCCATCCTGCGGGTCGTAGACGTGGCGGGTGGTCGTGAGCGTGTACTTGCCGTCGAAGGGGCGCCCTACCAGGCCCAGGCTGACCGCTGCTCCGGCTCTGAGCTTGGGATTGCCGCGGGCGACGCCGTCGAAGGCAGCGAACGAGCTGGAGACCTCCTCCGCCAGCGCCTTGGCGGCTGCATCAACCTCCGCCTGTGACTCGTACGGCGTCTCCACCTCGACGAGGGTGGGGTTCCCGAACTTGCCGGCCAGGGTCGACGGCTTCACCGAGAGCGTGACCCCCTTGGGATCGGCCGGTGCGCTGCCGATGAGGGCACGCTTCTGCTTCACGTCCCAGCCCCGAACCTTGACCTCCTTGACCTGCTCGGCGGACGTGACGGTGGAGCGGAAGCGCAAGAGGTTGCTGCCCAGCGTGAGCTGCAGGGGGTCCTCGGTCCGCAGCGTACCGCTAGCCGGCGCATGCGACGCGTCTGCCGGCTTGCGGAAGTCCAGCTTGCCGTTGAGGGCCGTGATCTCGTAGCCGATCGTATCCGCGAGGCCCTTGAGGAAGTCCCAGTCGCTCACGTTCCCCTGCGACACGTGGGGAAAGACCTGGGTCGTGTCGTCGATCTTCCCGGTGGCGAGTCCCGCCCGCTGGGCCACCTTCTTGGCGATGTCGGAGTAGGTGACGTTCTTGTAGCTCTCGGTCGTGCGTCCCCGGAAGAGCCGGTTGGCCTGGTCGAGCCCACGGACGGTCGTCACCGTCCCGGCGGGGTCGAACTCCGCCTCGAGGGCGGTCACCTCGGCGTTGGAGATGAGCTTTTCCCCGCCGGGAGCGGCATCCGAGACGACGGAGATGGTGACCTTCTTGCCGATCTCGATGTTCGCCCGCTCGAGCACGATTCGGTCCGGATCGCGGAAGGTCAGCACGAACATGTCCGGGAGGTTGAGGCTACCGTCGACGAAGGCGGAGACGAGCAGCGACTCGAGGGTGTTGTCGAGGACCGTGCCCTCCACCTCGATGCGGAAGGTGTTGCTCGGTTGCTGGGGAGGAGGCATGGGCGCGCGCTAGCGGGACAGCTCGGCGTCGGTTGCCGACGGGACGAGGAGATAGGGGCGGGGGGAGAGCCGCATCGGGTCGTCGATGTTGTTCGCCTCGGCGAGGGCTCGCCACAGCGCCGGGTCGCCGTACTCCCGGTGGGCGATGCCGGCCAGCGTGTCGCCCTCGACCACCTGCGTGGAGCGGTACGTCGTCTCCGCCCCGGACGTGGGGTTCTGCTTGCCGGCGTCCTTGGGAAACTCCTTCAGCGTGATCGTGCACACCGCCCGGATGGGCGTGCCGCTCTCGCGGAACAGGGTGTACTTGGCGCTGACCGACTCCATGTAGCCATCGAGGTAGATCTTCGTTCCCCACCCGAACTTGACGCCCGGCGGCTTGGGCTTGTTGCTGCTTGTCGAGGAGGGGGTCGGGACGCAGGCCTCGATGAGCTGGTCGACGAGCTTCGAGACGTCGCCGCCCTCCTTCTCGGAGGCGTCGATGAACATCTCGAGGGTCATCGACGACGCCTCGGGCCCGTTGTACTCGGGTGGGGGAGCGTTCTTGCCTTTCGTGGGACTGCTCTTCCAGTTGGCCTTCTTCGTGACCTGGAGCTCCTTGGGGTTGAAGAGGAAGTGGATGGTCGTGCCACCGGCGACCGCCTCTGAGAACTCGAGGTAGGCCTTTGACGTGTTCGTGTCGGCCATGGTCAGAGGTCCCTCTTGGTCTGCTGCCAGTTGGATCCGCTTTCCACCCGGAAGCCGTGATGGGCGATCTCCAGCGTTTCCATGGCGACCTTGGGCGACTCCGAGGAGAACGAGGGCCCCTGCCAGCGCACCGGGATGACGCCGTCGAGGTTCCAGGTGACGAGGTCCTTGTGGTCCGGCGTGAGGACGGTGATCTTGGCGGTCGTCCGCTTGACGCTGGTCGCCATGCCCGCAAACCATTTCGACACCTTGCTGCTGTCGGGGCCGATCGGGCGCGTGAACTTGACGTTGGTGTACTTCATGCGCACCGGGAGCTTGTACACGAAGCCGTTCTGGCCGCCCTCTTCCCGGTCCTCGGTCTGCACCTCGACGCTCAGCCCGTCACAGGTGCTGAACGCACCGAGGTCGACACTGTCGATCGAGACGCTGAAGTAGAGCCCGACGGCGGGATCCTTGGTTACCTCGTCACCCATGCCGCTCCCTTCCCTACCTTCCCGGGCCGGTGAGCATGCCGGCCCGCTCGCGGTCGAGCCACAGCTCCTTCTTCAGGTACGGACGGATCCGCGGGTAGAGCTTCCGGGCCAGTTCGTCCAGGTCCCCGCCGGCAGCGCCGTCACCCGGGGAGGCCGGGGCTACGGACGCGGTGACGGCGGGCGACTGATCGTCGGCCCGCTGCACGGGCAGCGGCGCGAGGACTGGCTCCGGGGGTGGGACGGGCTCCCCGGCAGGAGGTTGGAAGATGATCGACCCGTCCGGTGCTGCTGTGGCGATGCCGGCCGCGAGCGCCACGCTGGCCGGGTCGGCGAAGCGCGAGACCGTTGGCGGCTCGTGGAAGACCGGCGGGTGCCTGAGGCTTCGGTCCGGGACTGCCGGCCTGGCGATGGGTGTTCCCGCCAGGGTCGTGATCTCCCTGTGGCCTCCCGGCGCATCGTTGGTCCGGCCGGCGGGGGCCGCGCGCCCATTTTGCGACTCGCTTTGCAGCAGCCCTCGTTGCACCTCGGCCGGGTTGGCCGGTGCTGCCAGCCGGGAGACGAGCAGCGGTTGGATGCCGAGGATGGCGCGGCCGGCGCCCCCACCGGTGCCCGCGGCCGCCTGCCACGCAGGCTCGACGGGGATCGGTTCGTTCCTTTCCATTCCCGAGTGTGGCGTCCGGCCGGGCTGCTCCTCGCGCCTTGCCTCCGAGGCCAGGGTGCGGGCAGACAGGAGCGGAGCGTGCAACTCGGGCTGCCGTTCCCTGGCTGGTGCTGGCTCGGCGAGGCGCTGGACCTCCTGCTGCGGGGGCTGGGGCTGCTGCCGGGGCGGGCTGGGGTCCGGCTGGGCGTGGCCCGGCTGGGCGTGGCCCGGCTGGGCGTGGCCCGGCTCGCCCGGGATGCTGCGCTGAGCGAGGACCGGCGCCACCCGGGTGGTTGGGGTCTCCGCCTGTGGCTCATGGGCCGGCTCGCCCGCCTGCTGGGGTGTTGCGACGTCGAGCGAGAGGACTCGGTCGTTTGGTGGGGCGTCGCTGCTGTGTTGCCTCGGTGGGGCCGTGACGCGCCGCTGAGCAAGGACCGGCGCCATCCGGGTCGTTGGGATTTCCGTGTGTGGCTCGATCTGTTGCCCGGGCGCCCGCCCGCTCGGCTGCTCCGGTGCTGCGACGTCGAGGGCGAGCTCGCTTTCCTGGCTCTCCTGTGGCGAGGCGACCGCATCCGGTTCGTTGAGGAGTGCCGCGACGTTGCGCTGAGCAAGGACCGGCGCCGATGGGACCGCCGGCGGGTTCGTTGTCTGGCGCTCGTCGAGCGCATGCCCGAGTGGCAATGGCGATGGCCGCGGTGCCGGGCCGGGGGAGCGGGCGGGCTGCGGCACCGCCGGCAGCGGAGCCCCGAGCCCCGACTTGCGAATGGGCCGGGAAGCCCGCTGGATGGTGGGGGCCGGCGCTGGCGGCGGGGAAGCCGCTGGTGTCGCGGCCTCGGGCGTCCCGGGCAACGGGTGGGGGGCCGGTGTCTGGCCGGGCAGGGAT
>DASXNO010000347.1:0-10217 GCA_036495025.1 Actinomycetota bacterium
CTCGGCGAGGCGGTCGGGCCATCGGAGTCCCCGGCGACGGCCGGCACCTACCGCGTCGGTCAACGTTTGGCGGTCCTCCTCGACATCGAGGCGTTGCTGGGCGGCGCAAGCCTCCGCAGCCACGACGTGGCTCCGAGGCAGACGATGCAGGTTGCGGGATGAGCACGGTCGGCCTCGATGAATTTCGTGTCCTGTTCGCGCAGGAGGCCGACGGGCGCCTGGCCACGCTCAGCCAACTGGCCCTCGCTCTGGAGGGTGCCGGCAACGACGACACGATCATCGCGGCGATCTTTCGGGAGGTCCACACGCTCAAGGGCTCCGCAGCCGTCGTCGGTTTCGACGAGGTCAGTGACTGCGCCCACCGGCTCGAGGAGCGGCTGGCGGCCCGGCGACTCGGGGGCTCGCCCGGCTCGACCGAGCTGGTCGACGCCATCCTGCAGGCGGTCGACGATCTCACGGCGTTGACCAACGCATCCGTTGCAACCGGGGACCGCCAGCTCGCAGCTCCCGAGCCGGCCCCGCCTGCCCCCGCCGCCGGCGGCAAGGTCGAGTTGCGGCCACTCGTCATCCCCACCGGCTCCGTCGCCTTACCGGCGGCCCGATCTCCGGCACCGGTGCACGACACCAGCGTGGTCATGGTCCCGCTCGAGCGCCTCGACGAGCTCATCCGCCTCGTCGGCGAATCCGCCGCCGCCCACCTGCGGGTGGGCCGCCTGCTCTGGGATCGGCTGGGAGTTTCGCCCACCGGGATCCCGGAGTTCTCCGAGCTCTCCCGTACCCTCAACGATCTCCAGGAGCGCACGATGCGGACCCGCATGGTGCCGGTCACCACCATGACCGACCAGCTCCACCGGGCGGTGAGGGACCTTGCCCGGAGCCTGGGCAAGGATGTCGCGTGGGAGGTCCGGGGGGGCGACACCGAGCTCGACCGGGGCGTGCTTCGCCAACTCTCGGACTCGTTGCTCCATCTCGTCCGCAACGCCGTCGACCACGGCGTCGAGACGCCCGAGGAGCGGCTCACGGCCGGCAAGCCGCCACAGGCGCGCATCGTCCTGTCCGCCATGCAGGTCGGTTCGGAGGTCGTCATCGCGGTCACCGACGACGGCCACGGGATCGACGTCGACCGTGTCCGGAGCCAGGCGGAACGCCAGGGGGTGGAGACGGCAGGGCTCGGCGACGAGGAGGTGCTGCAGCTCGTCTTCCGCTCGGGCCTGTCGACGGCGCGCTTCGTCTCCGACATCTCCGGCAGGGGTGTGGGCCTCGACGTCGTCGAGGCCAGCGTCACTGCGGTGCGCGGCCGGATCGACGTGCGCAGCGTCGCCGGGCAGGGGACCGAGTTCCGGCTCATCGTGCCCATCAGCCTGGCGGTGCTGCCCTGCCTCGTCGTGGCGGCGGCCGGCCAGGACTTCGCACTCCCCCTGCACAGCGTGACCCTGGCCCAGGCCGGCGACGGTGACGGCGCCGCGCACGCCGAGGAGCGTGCTGCCCTGTGGATCGGGGGGATGCCCGTGGTCGTGTCGAGCCTTGCGGGTGCCCTCGGCATGCCCGCCACTGCGCCGGTGGGTCCCGTCGTGGTCCTCGAAAGCGGGGCCCGCCGGTACGGCTTCCAGGTCGACGCCCTCGTCGGCCAGCGGGATGTGGTGGTGAAGGACCTGGGCCAGCTCCTGGGTCGCCTCGGGGTCGTGCGGGGGGCCGGCGTCGACCCTGACGGGTCCGTCCTGGTCGTGCTCGACGCCGCCGGCCTTATCGACCGTGCGTGGCAGAGCCGGCCGGCGCCCGGTGCCGCCGCGCCGGACGGTGCCGTCCCGGAGCCAACCCCCCGGGGCGGGGGGATCCTTGTGGTGGACGACGCCCTGACGGTGCGCGAGCTGCAGCGGAGCATCCTGGAGCGGGCGGGCTACCGCGTCCGCCTGGCCAGCGATGGGGCCGAGGCGCTTGCCATGCTGACCGGCGAGCCCGCCGACCTGGTCCTGACCGATGTGGAGATGCCCAGGCTTGACGGCTTCGCCCTGACCGAGGCGATCAGGGCGCATCCCGCCCTGGCGAACACGGCGGTGCTGATCCTCAGTTCTCGGGCGAGCGATGAGGACCGTCTCCGGGGCATGGAGGCGGGCGCGGACGGCTACATCGTCAAGAGTGCGTTCGACGAGCGTGGGCTGCTGACGGCGGTCGAGCGGTTGCTCGGGAGCCGCGAGTGAACGAGGCCGGGGCGCCGGCGGGGCGGAAGGGTGGGCCGGCAACGGCGGGGATCGGGTCCGGGAACGGAAGGGCAACCGACCGCGTGCCGATCCGGGCCGTCGTGATCGAGGACTCCCCCGCGCAGCGGACCCACCTCGTGCGGATCGTCCAGGCCGACGGCGACATCGAGGTCGTCGGGCTGGCAACCACCGCCGGAGAGGCGGTCGATCTCGTCGCCCGGATCCGGCCGGACGTCGTCGCCCTCGGCCTCCAGCCGCGCAGCCCCCGGGGCAAGACCACGATCGAACAGATCATGGCCCGCGCGCCGACCGCCATCCTGGCGCTCTGCCCGGCCCTGGAGGGACCGCACTCCGTGCCGGCCCTGGATGCCCTCTCGGCCGGGGCTCTGGACGTCCTCCCCAAGCCGCCGTCGTGGGGGGCGGGAGACGAGGCACAGCTCCGCCGCTGCCTGCGCAGCCTCCACAGGGTCGGCGTCGTGCGCCCACCACGCACCCGGCCGGCCGCGAGCGGGTCCTGGGTCCCGCCGGAGCCGGTCACCTCGGCCGTGGTGGCACTGGTCGCCTCGACCGGCGGCCCGCCCGCATTGGCGGAGGTCCTCTCGGGCCTCGGTGGCCTCGATGCCCCCGTGCTCGTCGTCCAGCACATCCACCCGGACTTCGTGCCGGGCCTTGTGACCTGGATGTCCCGCGCCTGCCCGCTGCCGGTGGAGCTTGCGCGTCATGGAGCCCCTGCGCTGCCCGGCCGCGTCTACATCGCCGGCGGCGGCCTGCACCTGCGCCTCGACGCCCGCCGCCGGCTCGTGCTCTCGGCCCTCCCCGTGACGATCCACCGACCCTCCGCCGACGAGCTCCTCCGCTCCGTTGCCGAGCACGCCGGGGCAGCGGGCATCGGGGTGGTCCTGACCGGCATGGGCGACGACGGCGCCCAGGGTCTCCTGGCCCTCCGCCAGCGGGGCGGCCGGACCCTGGCCCAGGACGAGGCAACCTCGGCCGTCTTCGGGATGCCATTGGCGTCGAAGCGCCTCGGTGCCGTGACCGAGCTGGTCCCCCTGAGCGACATCGCTCCTGCCGTCATGCGGGCCATGCGGGAGCGGCGGGCATGAACGCCGCCTCGTCGTCCGATGCCCTCCTCGGGCGCGCGGCCGAGCTCATGGACCACGAGCTTGGCCTGCGGCCCGACCCCACGCTGCGCGGCCGCCTCCAGCGCTGCCTGCGGGATGAGGCGGCGGCACGCGGGGAGAGCCTTGCGGGCTACGTCGCCCGCCTCGCCGCGGATCCGAATGCCCGGCAGGGCCTCTTTGACCGCCTCACGGTTCAGGAGACGGCATTCTTCCGCCATCCCGGGCAGTTCCAGGCCCTCGCCGAGCGGGTGCTTCCCGGCATCGACGGCCCTGCCGTGATCTGGAGCGCCGGATGCTCCAACGGCCAGGAACCGTACAGCCTGGCGATGATCCTCGAGGAGCAGGCGGCGCCGGGCTCGGTGATCGCCACGGATGTCTCGACCCAGGCGCTCCGGCGAACATCGGAGGGGTCGTACCACAGCCGGGAGCTGACGGGCCTCTCCTCCGTCCGCAGGGATCGCTACCTGACGGGCGGCCCGGGCGGCAGCAGGTGGGAGGTCTGCAAGCAGCTGCGGGACCGGGTGACGGTGCAGCACCACAACCTCATCACCGACCCCCTGCCCGACCACGTGGCGCGCTGCCAGGTGGTGTTCTGCCGCAACGTGCTGATCTACTTCTCGACCGAGCACGTCACGGCGTTCCTGACCCGTCTGGCCGGGGCGCTCGCGCCCGGCGCGTGCCTGTTCCTGGGGTATGCCGAGACGATCTGGCAGGTGCCACATCTCTTCGAGCCCGTCCGCCTCGGGGAGGCGTTCGAGTACCACCGGCGGCGAGACCATCCGCCGCCGACGGCCGTCCACACGCCGGCACGGCCTGCTCGGCCCGTGCGTCCTGCGCGGAACCGCCCGGCAGCGCCGTCCGGACGCCTGGTGCCAGCGGGCCCTGCGGCCGGTGCGGAGGGTGGGGGCGGTGCAGGTGGGGCAGGTGGTGTGGGTGATGCGGGTGGTGATCGCCAGGCTGCGATCGGTCAGTTCCGCAGGTATGCCTTCCTCGAGCCCGACCAGCCGATCGCCCACCTGCAGCTCGGTCTCGCCCTGGAGGCCGCCGGAGACCTGCCCTCTGCGCAGCGGGCCTACCGGGCAGCCCGGTCGGCCCTGGAGCGCTCTGAGGTTCCCGCCGTCGAGTCGGCTCTCGGCGGGTACCGGGTCGAGGAGCTGATCCGGCTGCTCGACAGCAAACAGGAGAGCCGCAAGCCGTGAGGACCCTGGTGCATTTCCTGACGGGCGACGGACGGTACTGCGTGCCGGTTGAGGCCACGGTCGGTGTCCGTAGCGCGGCGGGTCTCCTGCCGCTGCCCACCCCACGCCCCGGGGTCATCGGCGTCCTCCCGGCCGATCCGCCGCTGACCGTGCTCTCGGTCCTCGGGTCGGGCCGGGATCGCATCCTCGTGCTCGCAGCCGCCGGGTCCACCTTCGGCCTCCTCGTGCAGGAGGTGACGGGGCTGAGCAGCGTCGACGAGGCGGCGATCGGCAACGCCCCGGAGGGACAGGACGAGGCGCTGGTCTGCGGGGTCGTCGAGGGCAAGGTGGGCCTGGAGTTCCTGGCCGATCCGGCCGTCCTGGCGAAGCGGCTCTGAGCGTGGGCGCCACCGTCCTCATCGCGGACGACTCGGCGGTCATCCGGGCGGTGCTCCGCCACCACCTCGAGGCGGAGGGCTACCACGTCGAGGTGGCCGTCGACGGGCCCGGCACCATCGAGATGATGCGCCGCCACCAACCCGACGTGGTCCTGCTGGATATCGTCATGCCCGGCCTGGACGGCCGCGAGGTGCTGAGCCGGGTGAAAGCCGAGGAGGCACTCGCGGACACGCCGGTCGTCTTCCTCACCGCCCGGACGGGCAGCGACGAGATCGTTGCCGCCCTCCGGGCGGGTGCCCAGGACTACCTCAAGAAACCCTTCGAGCTCCCCGAGCTGATCGCCCGGGTCGGGGCTGCGGTCCGGACGAAGCGGCTGCAGGACGCCCTGCGGCAGCGAAGCGCCGAGCTGGAAGCGATGACCAGGACCGATGCGGTGACCGGCGTGTTCAACCGCCGCCACCTGGAAGAGGAGTTGTGGCGGTTCGTGCGCCTCGCCGGCCGGCACGGTGACAGGGTGGCGGTCATCCTCTTCGCCATCGACTCGTTCCAGCAGATCGGCGACACCCACGGCCCCGAGGCGTGCGGCGCCGTGCTCAAGGAGTTCACCCGCCGAATCCGGGAAGCGGTCCGCGCCGAGGACATCCTCGGCCGGTGGGGGGACCCCACGGAGGGGAAGCCTGGCGACGAGCGGTTCCTGCTCGTGCTCCCGCAGACCGACGTCGAGGGAGCCTGCGTCTTCGGCGAGCGCGTCCGCTCGGCGATCGCTGCTACGCCGTTTGCGGTCGGCGACCGCCAGATCAAGGTCACCGTGAGCGGCGGGTGCGCTGCGGGTTCGGAGCCCCCGGTGGAGCTCGTTCGCAGGGCGGAGACCGCCCTGGCCGAGGCCCAGGGGGCCGGGTGCAACCGCCTCGTGGCGGCGAATTCCCCCGCCGGGACACCCGTGCACGCCGGTCGCCGCCTCCGGAGAAATCGAGATGCTGTCTGAATGCCCGGTCAGCCTACCGGGACCAGAATCGGCGAGGTAGGGAGGTTTTCCCGGGCCGGCCCGGGATTTCCTCCTTAGCTCACGGGGTGCCCGCTCCCAGGGGCCTCGGCCGCCGGCCGTGGCACAGGTCGCAGGATTCGCCGGACTGGCGGCGGACACCCCGGGCGCTGGCGGACTGGAGGGCGATCACCTGGCGGTGGGACCTGCAGAGCGTCGCGGTCAACGTGACGACCGTTCCGTCCTCCGCCGCGGTGTCCCAGCAGATCGTGAGGAAGTGCGGTTGCTGGCCCATCGGGGCCGGCCTGCCGAATCGCATCTGGCTCCCCTTCCTTGCTTTTGTACGGTTGTCCGTATATCGTGAATCTAGTGATGTACGTACAAGGTTGTCAAGGGAGGTCCCGAGCGCCGCAGCTACTTTGCGGGAATGTCGTACTGCAGTTCGTAGCGGTCGGCGGCCATGATCGTGTCGCACAGCTCGACCGGCCGGTTGCCCGCCAGGTAGGCGGTGCGTGCCACAAGGATCACCGGTGTACCGGGCCCGAGGTCCAGCGACCTCGCCTCGTCCGGGGACGGCATCCGAGCCGTGACCCGTTCCTCGAAGCGGTCGAGACGGTGGCCCATCTCCTCCAGCCGCGCGTACGTGCCCCCAGGGCCGGTGTCGGGCTGTTCGATGCGGGTCCCCTTCACCAACGAGAGCGGCAGGTAGCTCACCGCCAACTGCAGCGGCTGCCCGTCGGCCAGCATCCGCCGGGTCCGGACCAGCACGCGCTCTCCGCTCCTGAGGTCCAGACGGCCGGCGACCTCGGGGGAGGCCTTCTCCGTGGAGACCGTGACGGCGACGTCGGGCGTTCTGCCGGAGACCTCCATGTCCACCAGGTACGCTGCCTTCCCCGCCTTGCGGTACTTCCGGGAAAGGCGGTCACTGCCAAGTCGCTGCACCGGCGCCCGAGGCCGGACCGTGACGCCCCGGCCCCGCTCGGAGTCGACGCGTCCCTCCGCCTTGAGGACGGCGATCGCCTTCCGGACGGTGTCCCGGCTGGCGCCGTAGGCCGCCATCAGCGAATGCTCGCTCGGCAACCTGCTCCCCGGAGGCAACTTCCCGGCGACGATCTGCTCCCGTAGCTGGTCAGCGATCTGGAGGTAGAGCGCGCGGTCGCCCTTGCGATCCAGAGCCTCAGGCAACTGCGTCCCCCTCGTGCCAACGGTGACCGTACGTATGGACAACGTATCATCGTGCCCCGTCCTCGCCGCTGCTTTCCGGACCGCCTCGACGTGGGGCCGCGGAGGGAGGAGCGGCGCGTTCTCAGCCCATGCCGACCATCGGCGAGTTCAGGTGGGTGCCGCCCACCGAGCCGCAGAACTGTGCATCGCCGAAGCTGAAGACCCCGCCGTCGGCGGCGACCAGCCAGTAGCCGGCGCCCGTGGGTGTCCGCTGCATGCCGACGATCGGCGAGTTGAGGCGGATCGAGCCGGCGGAGCCATGGAAGACGGCGTCGCCGAAGGTGAAGATTCCTCCGTCGGCGGCGACCAGCCAGTAGCCGGCCCCCGACGGCGTGGGTGCCATCCCGACGACCGGGGAATTCAGGTGCAGGGAACCCGTCGAGCCGTGGAAACCGGCAAGCCCGTAGTTGAAGATCCCGCCGTCTCGAGCCACGAACCAGTAGCCGATCCCGTACGGCGTGGCCGTCGACGAGGGAGCGGCGGCGATGGCGACCACCGGCGAGTTGAGGCGGATATTGCCCGTGGAACCGAGGAAGGGCGCGTCGCCGTAGTTGAAGATCCCCCCGTCGCCTCCCGTCAGCCAGTAGCCACCACCGGACGCGGTCGCGGCCATGCCGGCGACCGGCGAGTTGAGGCGGATCGAACCGGCGGAGCCGTAGAAGCCCACGCCGTAGTTGAAGATCCCGCCGTCCCGCGCCACGAGCCAGTAGCCCGGCCCCGATGGCGAGCCGGCCATGCCGACGACCGGCGAGTTGAGACGGATCGAGCCGGCGGAGCCCTGGAAGCTGGCATTGCCGAAGATGAACATGCCGCCGTCGGCGGCCACGGTCCGGTAGCCCATCGTGCAGCGCGCAGGCCCGGCCAGGCTCGTGCCGGTGCGCTGGGCATTGTTCTCGAACTGCGGCCAGTCGGCCGAGGTCGGGGTGGGGATGTCGTAGGCGTAGACCGTGTCCCCGACCGCGCTGACCAGCGCATACCCGCCGCCGAGCTTGCCGACCGCCACCGCGTTCTTGTTGTTGCCCGTGTAGGTGCCGACGACGTTCATGCCCTTGTCGAGGATCGAACCGGCCGCCACCACCTCCGGCGCACCGGCGCCGACGTCCGCGATGATCGGCGACCCGTCCTCCTCCTGCGGTGACCTCCACGTGACCCGTGCCCAGTTGCTGCCACTGAGGAAGGCATCGACCGCCCCACCGACCGGCTGGTTGTTCTGGTAGTTGACGGACCCGATGACGACGTCGAGCTTCCCGTCACCGTCGAGGTCGCCGAGCGACGGCGCCGCCAGGAAGGTCGTGTACGTCGTCGCTTTCGGCCAGCCTCCCACGTTGGAGCCGTCGTCGAGGTGGAACGCCCAGACCTTGGCCGAATCGGCGCATCCCGTGCCCTTGTTGCGGCACCAGTAGGCGCCGGAGCCCGTCACGACGGCAAGGCGCCCGTTCCCCTCGAGGTCGCCGATGGCGGAGCCGTTCTGGAAGTCCTCGGTGGTGTCGCTGCGCTCCCAGCGCTCCACGAGCCTGCCGCCCTGGAACTTCAGGGACCGGAAGATGCCGCCGTTGTGGTAGGTCCCGGTGGCGCCGGCGGTGGAGTCGCCGCCGATGAAGATCTCCTTGGCCCCATCGTGGTCGACGTCGTACAGCGCGGGCGCCGACCAGACGGTGTCGCCGTTGTCGTAGTCGGCGAGCTGGTTGCAGTGCCCGTCCAGGACGTAGATGTGGTGGTTGAACGAGCCGAAGACAATGTCGTTGTGTCCGTCCCCTGTCACGTCGCCAATGGCGGGGGAATTGAACACCGCCGTCAGGCCGTCCTGGCTGGGGGGTGTCAGGAACGTGCACCGGACCGAGCCGTCGGGGTTGACGACCGTCACGCCGCCGCGGCTGTTGGGCACGTCGAGCGAGCCGGACCCGACGACGACCTCATTGCGGCCGTTGCCGTCGAGGTCCCCCACGGCGGGCGAGGAGTCCACGGCACCGAGTGCCCGGGCAGGCCATCCCGGCAGCAGGTTGCCGGCCGCACCGTAGGCGTAGACCATGCCGTTCTCGCCTGCGACGACGACGTTGTTGTTGCCCGTCCCGTCGACGTCCGCGATGGCCGGGGAGGTCCAGACCGAGGCCCGTCCCGGCACCGTCTGTTGCCAGCGCACGGCGGGCTGTGCCGCCGAGGCGACCCTGGGCGTCAGCGGGAGCGCCCCCAGTGCCAGCACGCTGAACCAGCTCATGACACTCCTGAGTGCTTTCGTGATCCGCTCCTTCGGGTCCGGGTCCGCCGACTCCTCTAAAGGTCCAAATGGAAGAACCTGGACAGGAGTGCAGACAGTTGACCTTGCCAGGGCCGGCACCCTACGTCAAGTGACGGCGGATCGGCTCGGTCAGTGGACGTCGTACGCGATGTCCGCGCCGGCCTTGTTGTTCAGGTAGAACCGGAGCCGGTAGTGGCCGGGGGTGAACGGTTGGCTGCCCGACGCGAACTGCACCTCGAAGTGCGTGAGCGGCTTGGTCAGCGTGTAGGTCTGCGAGGGGGTGTACTTGCAGCCGAAGATCCGGACGAAGCTGATGACCGCCCCCGCCACCGCCACGTTACTGTCCAGACCGAGCACGGCCATGACTTTGCGGTCGGTGGCCGACGAGAAGCTGGTCGTGAAGGTGATGCTCCCGTCCGCATTGACCCGGGCCGTTCTCGCGTCGGTGATCCCCACCTGTTGCACCGGGGCAACCGTCGGGACGCAGGACGCAACCGGGGACGGAGTGGCGCCGGGACTCGAGGTGAAGCCTCCGATCGTGACGGAGGGATCCGAACCGTCAGAGGAGGCGTCGGCTGGCGGGGGGTCGGTCGTGGTGGACGAGTCGGTCCCGGCCGGGGAACCGGGGGCCCCGGCTGTATGCCCGGAGCCGGAAGAGGACTTGGACGCCGCGGCGGGCCCGGTGGCGCTGCCGCCCGCCTTGGTGGTGGACCCGGGGTGCGCAGCGGAGTTGCTCGCCGAGGTACCGGAGACCGACGAGGGCGAGCCCCCAGCGGATGCCTCCGGTCCGGGGACGGTCGCCGTGGGAGCGTCTGCGCTCCCCGCGGCCGTCGAACCGGCGGAACCTGCGGTTGGGGTGCTCCCGCTGCAGGCGGTCAG
>DASXNO010000348.1:0-1656 GCA_036495025.1 Actinomycetota bacterium
CGGGTCGGTTCCCTCGGGAGGCGGGTACGGCTATGCCGGCCCCGGTTCGGCAGCCGGGGGCCCGGCGGTCACCCATGAGCTTGACGTCGTCCTCCCGGCCGGCACCACGAAGCATTTCACTGCCGAGCTGCCCTCCGGCACCGGCACCTGGACGGCGGAGGTGGTCGGCCCATCCGGCAGGTTGCTCGCCGCCGGCCGGACCCAGGTGACGCAGTCGACGTCGCTCATCGTCGCCGTGGTGTCCGACGACCCGCATGCCCTGGATCAGATCGGCAGCATCCTGGACGTGGCCCCGGCGTTCCAGGGGCCGCCCCAGGCCATCCATCTCACCCCCGGCGCCCTTCCGGACAACGCCGCCGCACTCTCGGCGTTCGGTCTCGTCGCCTTCGCGAACGCCACCACGGATTCGCTCACCGCCGCCCAGCGCCGAGCCCTCGACGACTACGTGGCGCAGGGCGGCGGCACCCTTGCGACCGGGGGCGACGCCTGGCGCAAGACGCAGGCGGGCCTTCCCGCCGACCTCGTCGACATGGCGGCCTCCGGGGTCCGGAGCGTGCCGGGCCTGCCCGGTCTTGCGTCGGCGCTGGGCAAGCCGGCACTCGCCGGGAGCGTCGACGTCACCACCGGGACCCGGCGCAGCGGCGTGACGGCCCTCGGCGACGGGCAGACCCCGATCCTCCTGGATGCGCCGGTGGGCCGGGGACGATCCCTCTACCTGGCGGTCGACCCCACGGCCGAGCCGTTGGCGTCCTGGTCCGGCACGCTGCCCCTGCTGCGGCAGGTCGTGGTGCGGGCCGCCGCAGGCTCCGCCGGCCTGAACGGCGCCAGCCCCTTCCCCACCTCCGGCAGGGGCGTCCAGTCCCAGGGCTCGTCGATGTTCCAGGCCCTCGCCAACATCCCGTCCCTCGACCTCCCCTCCCCCCTGCTCATTGCCGTCGCCCTCGTCGTCTTCATCGTCCTCGTCGGCCCGGCCAACTACCTCCTCCTGCGGCGGATCCACCGGCCCGACCTGGCCTGGGGCACCATCCCGCTCCTCGTCGTGATGTCCGCGGGCAGCATCTACGGGATCGGTTTGAAGACGAGGGGCACCGACGTGCTGGCTGACCGGGTCCGCCTCCTCTACCTGCAGCCCGGCTCGAACCACGCCTACATCGACGCCGGCACCGGAGTCTTCGCTCCCCACGCGGGTGTCCACACCGTCAGCACGGTCAACGGCTCGCTCGTCACGACGCTGTTCGGCGGCTCCCTGTGGTTGGGCGGCGGCATCGTTCTCCCCGTGCCATTCTCCAGCTCCTCGGCGACCACCGGCTCGCTCACCGTCAGGGACGGCAACCCGCCGGCCGTCCGCATGACCTGGGCGAACGCCGACTCCATCCAGGCGTTCGGCGAGGAGTACGGGCAGACACAGCCGGGGGCACTGGACGCGCACCTCGCCGTCACCAACGGGCGGCTGACCGGGACGGTCGTCAACCACAGCGGGACCACGATCACCGACGCAGCGGTCCTGTCGGGCACCGCCTTCAGCAGGCTCGGAACCATGCCGCCGGGCGGCTCGGCCCCCATCGACATCCCGTTGCCCGGGGCCGCACCCGTCACCCGCTTTCCCGCGCAGACGTTCACCCTCCCCCAGCAGGTCTACCTCCACACCCCGGCGTC
>DASXNO010000349.1:0-4856 GCA_036495025.1 Actinomycetota bacterium
GCCAGCACCGCGTACTCCAGTGGCCGGGTGTAGGTCAGCACCTTCGACCAGTTGGCCCCGAGCGCGTAGCCGGCGACGGCCAGGGCGGTGATCCAGGGGATGCAGCCGAGCACGGTCAGGATGGAGAACTTCCTCAGGTCCATCCTCGCCACGCCGGCAGGGAGCGAGATGAAGGTCCGGACGACCGGGAGCAGGCGGGCGAAGAACACCGCCGGAGGGCCGTAGCGGGCGAACCATTCGTCGGCCCGCTCGATGTCGTGCGGCTTGATCATGATGTAGCGGCCGTACCTGAGGAGCAGGGCCCGGCCCTCACCCCTCCCCACGTAGTAGCTGAGGAGAGAGCCCGCCAGGTTCGCGAGAACGCCCACCACGATCACCGGGACCAGCGACAGGTGGTGCTCGTACGCGAGGAAGCCGGCCACCGGCATCGTGATCTCGCTCGGGATCGGGATGCAGGCCGATTCGAGCAGCATCAGCAGGAAGATGACGCCGTACCCGCCCGCCCCGTAGGGGATGACGTTCAGGATCCACGTCTTGATCGAGTCCAGGAGATGCGCCACGGGGAGAGTCTAGGCCGGGATCGCTGAGGGTGCGCTGTGAGTCGCCGGAGGCGCCCGCCGGGTGCATGAGAGGCGCCCGCCGGGTGAATGAGGAGCTCCCGTTTGACAGTTCGGGCCAAATGCCGCATGGTCGCCCAACCGGATGCCCGGCAGCGACCCCCCCGCCGGGTCAACCGGGGCAAACGGGATCCGGGAATGACGGGCCGCCCCGCGGTGTTGTAGTGCCTGACTACCCTGCAGTGGGGCCCGGCACTTGACGCCGGCAGCTACCCTGGCGGAGCAGTGTCTCGGCGGCGCCCTCCCCGAAAGGAAATCCCCAAGGGGCCGATCTTCCCATTTGGGCACAAATCGGCTCAAATCGGGTGGGGGTGGAGACGGCCGAGACCGCAGCAGTCAACAATGGAGCACGCTATGGCACAGAAACTCGTGGTGGTCGAATCGCCCGCCAAGGCCAAGACTATCGAGAAGTACCTCGGCAAGGACTACAAGGTCCTGGCCTCGGTTGGCCATGTCCGGGACCTGCCCGAGAGCTCGCTGGGCGTGACCGTCGACAACGGCTTCGCCCTCGAGTACGTCGTCAACGAGGACAAGCACAAGGTGATCGACGCGATCGCCAAGGCCGCGAAGAAGGCAGAGTCCGTCTACCTCGCCACCGACTACGACCGTGAGGGCGAGGCGATCGCCTGGCACGTTGCCGAAGCCGCCGGCATCCCCCCCGAGAAGCGCAACCGGGTGACCTTCACCGAGATCACTCGCAAGGCGGTCACCGAGGCCTTCGAGCACCCGCGGGAGATCGATTCCCGCCTCGTCGACGCGCAGCAGGCTCGCCGGGCCATCGACCGCCTCGTCGGCTACCCGGTCTCGCAGCTCCTCTGGAAGAAGATCCGCTACGGCCTGTCGGCGGGCAGGGTCCAGTCGCCGGCCCTCCGGCTGATCGTCGAGCGCGAGCGGGAGATCCGAGCGTTCGTGCCGATCGAGTACTGGAGCCTGGCGGCCCTGCTGGCAACCGAGGCCGGAGACAGCTTCCTCGCCACGCTGATCCAGATCGGCGACCGCAAGGTACCGACCAAGATCGACCGGGAGACGGCGCTCGATGCCAGCCGGGGAGCCGACGCCACCGCCAACCTGGGCATCCTCACCGGCCAGGAGGCCGAGGCGCTGCGGGAGGCCCTCCAGGGGGCGACCTTCACCGTCGAGGACGTCCGCACCAAGGAGCAGCGCCGCACGCCGCCGGCGCCGTTCATCACCTCGACGTTCCAGCAGGAGGCCTCCCGCAAGCTGGGCCTCTCGGCCCGGCGGGCGATGGGCGTGGCCCAGCGCCTCTACGAGGGCGGCTACATCACCTATATGCGGACCGATTCGACGTCGATGGCGGCGGAGGCCGTCAACGAGGCTGCCGGCCTGATCCGCTCCAGCTTCGGGGACCAGTACTGGGCGGGCCGGTACAAGCACCACGACAAGAAGGTCGCCGGAGCCCAGGAGGCCCACGAGTGCATCCGCCCGACCGCCATGTCGCGGCCCCGCCGGGACGTCGAGGCCGAGATCCGCGCCGACGGCGGCCGGGATGCCGAGGCGATGGTCCGGGTCTACGACCTGATCTGGAAACGGACGGTCGCGTCGCTGATGGCGCCGGCGGTCTACGACCAGGTATCGGTGGACATCGCGGCGATGCCGGCGTCGGCCAACCCGGTTCGCCACCTGTTCCGGGCCACCGGGTCGACGCTGCGCTTCGACGGCTTCATCCGCATCTACCTCGAGGGGAGCGACGACGACGAGGAGGCCGAGGGCGGCCGCCTGCCGGCCCTGACCGTCGCCCAGCTGCTCCGGCTCCTCGAGCTGCGTCCCGAGCAGCACTTCACCCAGCCCCCGCCCCGCTACACCGAGGCCTCGCTGGTGAAGGAGCTGGAGGAACGCGGCATCGGGAGGCCGTCGACCTACGCCTCGATCATGGGGACGCTCGTCGAGGAGAAGCGCGACTTCACGCACATGGACAACCGGCGGTTCAAGCCGACCGACACCGGCGAGGTCACGACGGACTTTCTCGCCCGCTACTTCGGCGACCACTTCATGGACTACAAGTTCACCTCCGACATGGAGAGCGACCTCGACGACGTCGCCGAGGGCCGACGTGCCTACCGGCCGATGGTGGAGGCCTTCTACCTGCCCCTGCAGGATCGCCTGACGAGGGGCGGCGAGGTGCCGAAGGAGGAGGTGACCACCGAGGCGACCGATCAGGTCTGCCCCGAGTGCGGCTCGCCGATGGTCGTGAAGCTGGGCAAGCGTGGCAAGTTCCTCGGCTGCACCAACTACCCGGACTGCAAGAAGACCATGCCGATGCCCGGCCAGGAGGTGGAGGTCCCCGAGCTGCTCGACGAGAAGTGCCCGGAGTGCGGCAACCCGCTCGCCAAGCGCAAGGGCCGCTTCGGACCCTTCATCGGCTGCTCGACCTACCCCGAGTGCAAGTACATCCAGCGCAAGCCCCGGGTGTCGACCGGCATGCCGTGCCCCAAGTGCGCCGAGGAGCCGTGCAAGAAGTGCAAGGCGAAGGGCGTCGAGCCGGCAGAGCTGATCGAGCGGGTGGGCAAGCGTGGGAAGTTCTACGGCTGCAGCCACTACCCGGCCTGCCGCCACACGCAGAACGCGGATCCCCGGGAGGCCAAGCCCGAGGAGCCGGCGGTCGCCGCGGGCTAAGTGGTCCCCCCCTCAATTACGGTGGCGTTCGAACGCCCCTGCATCCCAGATCGCTGCGTTGCTCGTCGGTTACATAGCCTGCGGCTATGCGCCCTCCTCGCGCCTTGCGCTCCGGGCGCAGGGACGCTCTCTGCGCCACCGTACTTTCGGGGATGACCACTCGGGACTGCCCGATGGGACCCCTCTTCCTGGTTGTCGAGGGGATGGACGGGGCAGGCAAGTCGACCCAGATCGAACGCCTTGCCCGCTGGCTCACGGAGGCGGGCTCCCCCCCGGTGGTCACCCGTGAGCCGGGAGCGACGGCGATCGGTCGGCGGCTCCGGGAGATCCTGCTCGACCCCGCCAGCGCCGCCATGGACCCCAGGACCGAGGCCCTCCTGTACGCCGCGGACCGGGCCCAGCACGCCGCCGAGGTGATCCGGCCCGCCCTCGCCGCTGGCCGGGTGGTCATCTCGGACCGCTACGTCGACTCGTCGCTCGCCTACCAGGGGCTCGCCCGCGGCCTCGGCATCGAGCGCATCCTCGACCTCAGCATGTGGGCCACCGGTGACCTGCTGCCCGACCTCGTCATCCTCCTCGACGTCGCTCCCGAGCTCGCCCGGGCCCGCTCCGGGGCCACCGACCGCATCGAGCTCGAGGACGAGGCGTTCCACCGGCGGGTGGCCGACGCCTACTGGGCGCTCGCCCGCACCTACCCCGAGCGGTTCGCCGCCGTCGATGCCTCGGCCCCGCCCGACGCCATCGAGGCCGAGATCCGCCACCACGTCGAGGCCCGCCTGGTCGGGCAGGACCGGGGCCGGGAAGAAGTCCGCAAAGAAAGCCGTGTCCCACACGGAAAGGTTTGCGAACCTCTTCCCGCAACGGGCTCCCCCGCCGGTCGGGACGCCCCGTGAGCGAGATCTGGGCCCGCCTGGTCGGGCAGGACCGCGTCACCGCAACGCTGCGGGCTGCCGCGAGCCTCCCGGGCGACGCCTACCTGTTCGCCGGGCCTCCGGGTACCGGCAAGGAGGAGGCGGCGAGGGTCTTCGCTGCCGCCATCCTCTGCCCCGACCACTGCGGGACCTGCAACATCTGCGGGCGGGTGCTGCGCGGCATCCACCCCGATGTCGTCATCCTCGAGCCGGAGGGGTACACGTACCCGATCGAGGCCATCCGGGAGGCGGTCGCCCAGTCGGCGCTGTCGCCGATGGAGGGGGCCCGCCGCATCATCATCGTCGAGGAGGCCGACCGCATCGTCGAGCGGAGCCAGAATGCCCTCCTCAAGGCCCTGGAGGAGCCGAACCCCTCGGTGACCTGGGTGCTGGTCACGAGCGTGCTGCAGCCAATCCTGCCGACCATCCTCTCCCGGTGCCAGATCGTCGACTTCGCCCCGGTTCCCGAGGCCGAGCTGGCGGCCCTGGTCCGCGGGCGGATCGCCCGGACCACCCCGAGGCCCCCCTCAAGGGGCCGGATGGATCCGGATCCGATCGACGCCGAGCTGGCGGCGGTGGTCGTCCGAGCATCCCGGGGCGACCTCGTGCGGGCGATCTCCCTCGTGGAGGATGAGCGCACCCGTGCGCTGCGGGCCCTCGCCATCGATGCCGCCATCCGGCAGGCCGCCGAGCC
>DASXNO010000350.1:0-4823 GCA_036495025.1 Actinomycetota bacterium
GCCGAACTGGACGGTGCTCTGCTGGATGTCGGTGATGCCGACGCTGCTGCCCACCGGCGAGTAGTCGACGGACACGCCCTTGTTGGCCTGGTTGTAGTAGTAGAAGGCACGCTCGTAGAAGGGCTGGATGGAGTTGGCCCCTGCACCGGTCAACTTCAGCGAGGGCGTCCTGGTGTTGCAATCGCCCCCGAGGGCGCCCCCCGGGGCCGACGACGAGCAGGAGCCGGAGGAGGAGGCGGTGCTCGTTGAGCTCGAGGACGTGCATGCGACCGCCAGCAGCGCCGCGACACAGGCGATGGCCCCGAAGCGGAGCCTGAACTGCAATCTGTGGGTGGGCTGCGTCAACTGCTGCTCCTCTCGTCGCGGCTGGGCACTGACCGGACCCAGCGGGCCCCGGCGTCACGGGGGGAACAGAACGGCCCGGCGCGGCAGTCCCAACCTGCCACGGGGCTCACATCATTAGAGCGGTGAATATCGTCAAAACAATGTAAAGAGCCGACAATCGCCGAATCCAGGGGTCTGGCCTCGTCAACTTGCGATGATTATGCCACGAGGGTACCCTATTTTCAACGTTCTTATAGTTGAAAGGAGAGGAAAGTGGCCGACCCCACCTTCTACCGTTCGGCGCAGGCAGCGGCGGCCGCACCGCCGGAGCGTCTTGCCTACGTCGCCACGCTGAACACGCCCGGGCCGGATGGCGAGGCCGGGCCCGACGCGATCGTCGTCCTCGACACCGATCCCCGGTCGCCCTCCTACGGCAGGATCGTGGGCCGGGTCGACATGACGCATGCCGGCGACGAGCTCCATCACTTCGGCTGGAACGCCTGCAGCGCCTGCCTCTGCCACATCGAGTCCAACGGCCATGCCGCCCACGACCACGGCAGCGAAGAGCGGCGCTACCTCGTCGTCCCGGGCCTGCGCTCCTCGCGCATCTACATCATCGACACGAAGCCGGATCCCACCAAGCCCACGATCGTCAAGACCATCGAGCCCGACGAGCTTGCGGCCAAGACGGGCTACAGCAGGCCCCACACGTCGCACTGCGGTCCCGACGGCATCTACATGAGCGCCCTCGGCGCCGCCGACGGCAACGCTCCCGGCGGCATCTTCGTCCTCGACCCGGACACCTTCGAGATCCGCGGCGCCTGGGAGCGGGACCGGGGACCGCAGAGCCTCGCCTACGACTTCTGGTGGCACCTCAACCACAACACGCTGATCAGCAGCGAATGGGGGACGCCCAACATGGTCGAGGGGGGTCTCGATCCGTCGCTCATCGGACAGTTCGGCCACCAGCTCCACGTCTGGGACCTGCCCAACGGCAAACACCTCCAGACCATCGACCTCGGTCCCGAGCAGCAGATGGTGCTCGAGCTGCGGCCCTCCCACGACCCGGACAAGACGTACGGCTTCGTGGGGGTCGTCGTCTCCACCGCCGACCTGTCCGCCTCCGTCTGGACCTGGTACCGCGACAAGGACGGCACGTGGAAGGCCGTCAAGACCATCGAGATCCCCGCCGAGCCGGCGGCCACCGAGCAGCTTCCCCCAGCCCTCCAACCCTTCGGGGCCGTGCCGCCGCTCGTCACCGACATCGACCTTTCCGTCGACGACAAGTTCCTCTACATCTCGTGCTGGGGGACCGGGGAGTTCCGCCAGTACGACGTGTCGGACCCCTTCGACCCCAAGCTCACCGGCTCGGTCCACCTCGGCGGCATCGTCCACAAGGGGGCCCACCCGGCGGCCGGCCCGCTCAACGGCGGCCCGCAGATGGTGGAGATCAGCAGGGACGGCCGGCGGATCTACGTCACGAACTCGCTCTATGCCTCCTGGGACGCGCAGTTCTACCCCGAGGGCATCAACGGCTGGATCGTGAAGCTCGACGCCGACCCGAACGGTGGCATCGCCCCCGACCCGGACTTCTTCGTGCCGTTCGAGGGGGAGCGCCCGCACCAGGTCCGCCTCGAAGGCGGGGATGCCTCGTCGGACTCCTACTGTTTCTCCTGACCGGCTAGGAATATCTCCCTGTTTCCAACGTTGTTATAGTTGGAACAGCGGGGTACCGGACCCTGCCGGTAGAGGAAGGTCAGGAGTACCATACGGCCATGGACGCACGAGAGGTTCGCAAGGACTTTCCCATTCTCGACCAGGAGGTCAACGGCCATCCGCTCTCCTACCTGGACAACGCAGCCACGTCCCAGAAGCCGCGCCAGGTCATCAACGAGCTGAAGCGCTTCTTCGAGGAGGACAACGCAAATGTGCACCGTTCGGTGCACACCCTCGGGGAGCGGTCCACCGTGCTCTACGAGGGTGCTCGGGCCAAGCTTGCCGAGTTCATCGGGGCGCCCAGCCCCCGGGGGATCGTCTTCACGAAGTCCGCCACCGAGGGGTTGAACCTGCTCGCCTATGCCTGGGCGCGGCACCGCCTCTCCGAGGGCGACGAGATCATCACCACCGAGATGGAGCACCACTCCAACATCGTGTCCTGGCAGCTCGCCTGCCGGGACACCGGGGCGACGCTCCGGGCGATCCCGGTCGAGGACGGCGCCACCCTCGACCTCGACGCCTTCGACCGCATGCTTTCCAACCGGACCCGCATCGTGACCGTCGGGCACATCTCGAACGTCCTCGGGACGATCAATCCGGTCGCCCAGATCGCCGAGCAGGCCCACGAAGCCGGGGCGATCGTCGTCTGCGACGGCGCCCAGGCGGCGCCGCACCTGCCGCTCGACGTCAGCGCGCTCGGGTGCGACTTCTACGTCGGCACCGGGCACAAGATGTGCGCTCCGACCGGCATCGGCTTCCTGTGGGGCCGGGAGGCGCTCCTCGACGAGATGGAGCCCTTCCACGGCGGCGGCGACATGATCGCCGACGTCTGGATCGACCACTCGACGTGGAACGAGATTCCCTACAAGTTCGAGGCCGGCACGCCGCCGTTCGCCGAGGCCATCGCCCTGGGGGCCGCCATCGACTACCTCAACGCCATCGGCATGAAGGCGATCCGGGAGCACGAGATCGAGCTCACCCGCTATGCGATGAAGCGCCTCCGGGAGGTCCCCGGGGTCCACCTCTACGGACCCAGCGACGCCGAGGACAAGGGTGGGGTCGTCTCCTTCAACATCGGCGACGTCCACGCCCACGACGTGGGCACGGTCGTCGACGGCCGGGGGGTCGCCATCCGGGCGGGCCACCATTGCTCGAAGCCGTTGATGCGCAAGCTGGGGATCGCGGCCTCGGCCAGGGCCTCGTTCTACCTGTACAACGTCGAAGAGGAGGTCGATCGGTTGGTTGAGGCGCTGGATGACGTGACGCGGCTGTTCGGGAGTGGCGTATGAGCGGCCTCGACGAGCTCTACAAGGAAGTGATCCTCGACCACTACCGGTCTCCCCGCAACCGCGGGAAGCTGGAGCCCTCGGACTTCGACCTGCACCGGGACAACCCGCTGTGCGGCGACGAGGTCCATCTCTACGGCCACATCGAGGACGGCAAGCTGGTCGGCGTCGCCTTCGAGGGCAAGGGCTGCTCGATCTCGCAGGCGTCGACGTCGATGATGACCGAGCGGGTCAAGGGCGTGAGCCTGGACAATGCCGAGGAGCTGGCCCACCTCTTCAAGCGCCTGATGCAGGGCGAGTCCCTTGCCGACGACGAGCGCCTCGGCGACCTGGCGGCGTTGCAGGGGGTCCAGAAGTACCCCGTCCGGATCAAGTGCGCCCTGCTGGGCTGGAACACCCTGCTGGAGGGCCTGAAGGGCTACAAGGACAAGCAGGGGGCCTGAGCCCCCCGCTTGTCGCTGTCTCTGCCCTCTCGGGGCATGTGGACGTTGATGGTTACGCGGTGGCGGCCTCCTGGTCCTCGAACTGCTCCTCCTCGGTCGAGCCGAGCAGT
Source organism: Actinomycetota bacterium (assembly GCA_036495025.1). GTDB lineage: Bacteria > Actinomycetota > CADDZG01 > JAHWKV01 > JAOPZY01 > JAOPZY01. The sequence continues at coordinate 3,880 of DASXNO010000350.1, forward strand.
GCCAGCGTCGAGGCCTCGCCTCCGGAGACGACCTTGGCGATCTCGTCGAAGTAGCCCGCCCCCACCTCACGCTGGTGGCGGGTCGCCGTGTAGCCCTCGGACTCCAGGGCGAGCTCTCGGTCCTGCACGCCGACGTAGGCGGTCATGTCCTCGGCGGCGTAGCGGGAGGCCAGCTCGAACATCGACACGTTCAGGGCGTGGAAGCCTGCGAGCGTGATGAACTGGAACCGGTAGCCCATGGCCCCGAGCTCCTTCTGGAACCGGGCGATGGTGGACTCGTCGAGGTGGCGCCGCCAGTTGAACGACGGCGAGCAGTTGTAGGCGAGCAGCTTGCCCGGGTGGGCGTCGAGCACCGCCTCGGCGAAGCGCCGGGCCTCCTCGAGGTCGGGCGTCGAGGTCTCGCACCACAGCACGTCGGCGTACGGCGCGTAGGCGATCGCTCGGGCGATGGGAGCCTCGATGCCGGCCCGGACACCGAAGAAGCCCTCCGGCGTGCGCTCCCCGGTGAGGAACGCACGGTCCGCCGGGTCGATATCGCTGGTCAGCAGCGTGGCGCCCAGAGAGTCGGTCCGGGCGACGATCAGCGTCGGGACCCCGGCGACGTCGGCGGCCAGCCGGGCAGCCTTGAGGGTCCGGATGTGCTGAGCCGTCGGGACGAGGACCTTGCCCCCCATGTGGCCGCACTTCTTCTCCGACGAGAGCTGGTCCTCGAAGTGCACGCCCGCCGCGCCCGCGTCGATCATCGACTTCATCAGCTCGAAGGCGTTGAGGGGGCCGCCGAAGCCGGCCTCGGCGTCGGCCACGATCGGGGCGAGCCACTGCTGGCGGGGCGCGGTCGAGTCCGCCGTCCGCTCGGACCAGGCGATCTGGTCGGCCCGCAGCAGCGCGTTGTTGATCCGCCGGACCATCGCCGGGACCGAGTTGGCGGGGTAGAGCGACTGGTC
>DASXNO010000351.1:0-3079 GCA_036495025.1 Actinomycetota bacterium
CACTTCGAACACCCCGCCCCCTGAGGGGATGAGGGTCAGCTCGGTGATGGCGCGGGGGTGGTCCGCCAGGAGCTTGGCCGCCAGACCGACGGCCCTGTCCGTGTAGTTTCAGACCACGCAGTATTCGATGCTGATCTTCACGGATCCTCCTTCCGGGCCGGCCGGGTCTCGATGGACGTCGAGGGATGGTCTTTCGGTCTTTCCATGGTACCGATCGAAGGTTGGTCCCCGATCGCGCGTATGCGCGCGATCTGCTCCTGCCCTCCGACCTCCGGCCCGAACTCCCCCCGGAGGCTCTTGAGCTCAGAGGGCGGTGACCTCGTAGCCGTCGTCCTCGAGCCGGGCGATCAGCTCCTTGATGTGGTCCGGCCCCCGGAGCTCGACCTGGATCGACACGTCCACGTCGCCGAGACTGGAGTGGAGTACGCCCTCGCGGCGGTGCTCGACCCCGACGACGTTGACGCCCACCTCCGCGATGGCCCCCGACAGGCGCTGCAGCTCCCCGGGGCGGTCTCTGAGCCGGGTCCGGAAGGAGAAGTACCGGCCGGCCGAGGTCATGCCGAAGCGGATGACCCGGAGGAGCAGCAACGGGTCGACGTTGCCGCCCGAGAGGATGACGACGGCGGGGAACGTGATCGGGGAGCGCCGCCGCATGGCCCCGGCCACGCCGACGGCCGCCGCCGGCTCCACGAGCAGGCGGGCGCGCTCGGTCATGAGGAGCAGGCCCTCGGCGATCTCCCCCTCCGTGACGGTCACGACGTCGTCGACCAGGCTGCGGACGTGCTCGAAGGTGAGGGTGCCGGCCCGTTTGGCTGCCAGGCCGTCGGCGATGGTCGAGAGTTCCGGCAGGGTCACCACCTCGCCGACCTCGAGGGAGCTGGTGAGCGTCGCGGCGCCGACGGGCTCGACGCCGATGATGCGGAGGTCGGGGCGCAGGGCCTTGGCCGCCGCCGCGATGCCCGACACCAGGCCTCCGCCGCCGACCGGCACGATGATCGACCGCACGTCCGGCACCTGCTCGAGGATCTCAAGGGTGATGGTCCCCTGACCGGCGATGACGTCCCGGTGGTCGAAGGGGTGCACCATGACTGCACCGGTCTGCTCTGCGAAGTCCTGGGCCGCGGCATGGGCCTCGTCGTACACGGAGCCCTCGAGCACGACCTTGGCGCCGTACTTCCCCGTCGCCTCCACCTTGGGCAGCGGCGCCCCGGCCGGCATGAACACCGTTGACGTGACGCCGAGCAGCGACGCCCCCAGCGCGACGCCCTGCGCGTGGTTCCCGGCGCTGGCAGCGACGACGCCACGGGCACGCTGCTCGGGAGACAACTGCGCAATTCGGTTGTAGGCTCCCCTGATCTTGAAGGAACCGGTGCGCTGGAGGTTCTCGCACTTGAGCAGGGTGGTACCTCCAGCCATTCTCGACAGGATCCGGGACGGCCACACCGGTGTCCGCAGGCACACCTCCTCGAGGCGCTCGCCTGCTGCCCGGATCTCGTCCAGGGTCACGAACTCACCCGTCGATGTCATGCGCCGATTCTGCCATCTCTTGGCCATGATGGTGGTCTTTCTCCCCCTGGCAGCGGCCGTGCCGGCGGGCGCGGTCGTGAGCGCCGGCGGGTCGACGCAGACCCCATCGCCCTCCCCGTCAACCGTCCTCAGCCCGGTGCGATTCGTCTCGACGGGGCCGGGCTCCAAGATCGACATCGACGCCTCGTTCCCGCCGAATCCCAATGTGTGCCAGGCCAACCAGACCCCCGACATCAAGGCGGCCTACCCCGGCACCCTCGAGGTCGGCAGGCAGGCCAACGGCAGCCTGTACCTGATCACCGAGCTCACCTTCCCCCAGTACCTGAAGGGGATCGCGGAGATGCCCGCGAGCTGGCCCGAGCCGGCGCTCGAGGCGCAGGTGGTGGCCGCACGGACCTACGCGATCGCCCACATGAACGCCGGCGGCGCCCAGGCTCGGGCGCTCAACTACAACCTCTGCTCCACCGATGCGTGCCAGGTCTACCGTGGGCTCGCCATCCAGGACGGCGTGGCGGGCCAGAACTGGGCCAAGGCGGTCGACAACACCGCGGGTCAGATCCTCGAGTACGGCGGCCGGCCGATCGATGCCTTCTACTTCTCGACCTCCAACGGCCATACGTATTCCGCCGCGGACGTGTTCGGGGGTTCGTCCGTGCCCTACCTCCAGCCGGTGACCGAGTCGGACGACACGGCGTCGCCCACGTCCAGCTGGAGCGTGCGGATGCCACTGACCGACCTGGCGCAGATCCTCCAGCTGTCGGGCGTCTGGGCCGGGGGGCCGATCGAATCGGTGACCCTGCAGGGTGACACGGTCAAGGTCGCCGGCGGGGGCACGTCCACGACGATGGCGCTCAGCTCGTTCCGCATCCACCTGAACAACGCGGGCACCTGCCTCACGCCGAAGCGATACCCCACGGCCGCCGCCGGGGGGAGCAACCTCCCGCAGGTGGTCCCGTCGGTGTGGATGACCCTTCGCCAGGAGGGCGGCGACATCGTGATGGAGGGCCGTGGATGGGGCCACGGTGTGGGGATGGTCCAGTGGGGAGCAAAGGGCAAGGCCGACCGTGGGCTCAGCTACCAGCAGATCCTCGCCTACTACTATGGCGGCCTCAGCCCCGTGAAGGTACCCGAGCCCGGCAGCATCCGGGTGCTCCTCGCCACCGGTGTCCAGCAGGTGACGGTGGCGCCGAGCGGCCCGGTCAACGTCGTCGGGGGGCCCACCGGACCCGGGCCGGTGACGATCACCGGCGGCTCCTCGATGACGATCGTCTCGGCTGCGCAGAACGCCATAACCCCAACGCTCGCTCTGTCCGGCGTCGCGGTCACCCCGACGGCGATGCCCGGCAAGCCGGCGGGATTCTCGTTCAACCTGAGCCACGCCGCCAACGTCGGCATCACCTACCAGCAGACCGGGGTCACGGCGACGGGCAGCGTTGCCCCGGTCCCGCTCGGCTCGGGGGACCAGACGCTGTCGTGGGATCCCTTCGCCGCGGGCCTGCCCCCCGCCACCTACGACGTCGCGCTGGTCGCCGACGACGGCGTGTCCCGGGTG
>DASXNO010000352.1:0-3296 GCA_036495025.1 Actinomycetota bacterium
GGGCGACCAGCTTCCGATCGTCGTTAGGAGCGACATGTGGGTGCGCATGGTGGCGCAAGGATACCAGCCGGGAGGTTGCTGAACAGGCTCCGTCGTGACCCTGAACGCCTCATGAACTCATGGTGAATTCTCGCCGCGGACGGCGGCATCGGGGCAGGCTCGGCGGGAACGCGCGGCAATCTGTTGCAAGGAGTGAAGCGGGCCGGGAGGCTCGCCCGTCAATGGGAGAGGATGTGCGGAAGTTCTTGATCGGTGTCGTGATGTTGGGGGTGACACTCACCGCGTGCCACAGCTCGACGACGTCCGGGACCCCGTCGCACACACCCACGGCACCCCCCGCGGGCGGGACAACGTCTTCTCCCCCCGCCGCGACCAGGACCACGGCACCGGCGGCAGGCGGGACAACGTCTGCTCCCCCCGCCGCGACCAGGCCCACGATCACGCCGACGCCGGGGGTGATGACACCGGGTCCGAGGGTGAGCACGCCTGCGGTGATCCCCTCAACCGCCGGCCCTGGTCCCACGCCGGCACCCGCTGCGACGGCACCACTCCCGGCGATCACGGACACGGGCCCGTGCCCTGCCTGCACGCTGCCCTCTCCGTGATCGGGGCCCTCCAAGGAGCGACCCGGAAGCCTACTGCGACCGGCTCCCGGGTCGGGAGTTATCCGGAGGCAGCCGCCTCGCCGCTGGCTTCGCCGATCGATTCGTCGAGCCAGTCCTCGAGCTCGCCCGGGGAGATCGTCGACTTGGAGAGCCGCGCGACCTCGGTCCCTTCGCGCAGGAGCAGGAACGTGGGCAGACCGTGAACCTGCATCTCGATGCAGATCCGGCGGGCCTTCGGTGCCTCGAGCTTCACGACGGACAGGTCGGGGCGCTCTGTGGCGATGCGCTCGACGTGCGGCATGAGGGCGAGGCACGGCCGGCACTCCGGCCCCCAGACGTCGACCAGCACGAGACCCTGGGCGACGAGTGAGCGGAACGTCTCACGGGTGGCTTCGATGACGCCTTCCAAGGTTCCCTCCCCATGGTGACTAGACGATCCTCAGGTGATGAACACCCAAGCTACCACGCACACCTCTACCCACCTGCGGCGCTGGCGAAAGGTCGCCGGACGCCCTGGTACCGCTCCCGGGCACGCCTCGCGGCCCCGACCATGTTCGCAAGGGAGGCCTCCACCTCGGGCCATCCCCGGGTCTTCAGGCCGCAGTCGGGGTTGACCCACAGGCGGTCGGCGCCGAACACGTCGATGGCGCGGGCGAGCAGCTCGTCGAGTTCCTCCGGGTCCGGGACCCGCGGTGAGTGGATGTCCCAGACGCCCGGACCGATCTCGTTCGGATAGCCATGGGCGCGGAAGGCCTCGAGCAGCTCCATGCGGGAGCGCGCCGCCTCGATCGAGATGACGTCGGCGTCAAGGGCGACGATGGCGTCCAGGATGTCCCCGAACTCGGCGTAGCACATGTGCGTGTGGATCTGGGTCTCGTCGGCGACCCCGCTGGCGGCGATCCGGAACGCCTCGGTCGCCCAGGCCAGATACGCCGCGTGGTCCCTGCGGCGCAGGGGAAGCCCCTCCCGGAGGGCCGGTTCGTCGATCTGGACGATGCGCAGCCCTGCGGCCTCGAGGTCGACGACCTCGTCGCGCAGGGCGAGGGCCACCTGACGGGCCGTTTCGGACTGCGGCTGGTCGTCACGGACGAACGACCATTCCAGCATGGTGACCGGCCCGGTCAGCATGCCCTTGACGGGCCGGTCGGTGAGGCTCGCCGCGAACCGCGACCATCGCAGCGTCATCGGGCCCGGCCGGGCGACGTCGCCAAACAGGACCGGAGGCTTCACGCAGCGCGACCCGTAGCTCTGGACCCAGCCCCCGCTCGTGGTGGCAAACCCGTCGAGCTGCTCGCCGAAGTACTCGACCATGTCCGTCCGCTCGAACTCCCCGTGGACCAGCACGTCGATACCGAGGGCCTCCTGGCGGCGGATGCAGGCGGCGATCTCGGCTTCGAGCCCGGCCTCGTAGGCGCCGGTATCGATCTCCGCGGCGCGCCAGCGGCGTCGCAGCTCCCGGACCTGCCCGGTCTGCGGGAACGAGCCGATCGTGGTCGTGGGCAACAGCGGGAGGTCGAGGGCGCGGCGTTGCGCGGCCCGGCGGATCGGGTAGGGGGAACGCCGCTCCCCGAGGGCGGCCGTCACGGCGGCAGCCATTGCCTGGACCTCCGGACGGGCCACACGCGGCGAGGCCCTCCGGGCCGCCAGGGCGCGCCCGCTCGCCGCGATCGCTTCGAGGGCCTCCGGGTCGCCGGTGAGCGCCCGGCCGATCAGGGCTACCTCGTCGAGGCGCTGCGTCGCAAAGGCCATCCACGACCGCAGCTCCTCGTCGCCCCCGGTCTCCGTCGACACGTCGACGGGCAGGTGGAGCAGCGAGCAGGACGGCGCGATCTGGACCCGATCGGACCCGAGCCTGTCGATCGCAGCCTCGACGAGACCCAGGGCGGTACCGAGGTCGCGCCGCCAGACATTGCGGCCGTCCACCACCCCAAGGGAGAGGCCCAGACGGGCGGGAACCTCCCCCAAGAGCTCGCCGAGCTGTCCGGGGGATCGGACCAGATCGAGATGAACGAAATCGACTGGGAGGGACAGCGCCGTCGGGGCATTGCTGCCGAGCGAGCCGAAGTAGGTCGCCAGCGTCAACTCTGCGCCGCCGGCCGCGTCCCGGATGCGGTGGTAGGCGACCTCGTAGGCGCGCTGCTCGGACGCTCGCAGGTCGAGGACCAGGGCCGGCTCGTCGAGCTGCACGGCGGTCGCCCCGGCCGCAACGAGGTCGGCGACCAGCGCCTCGTAGGCGGGGAGAAGGCCGCCGAGGAGCTCGAGGGGGTCCCCACCGTCGGTGCGCTTGGCGAGGTGCAGGAAGGTGATCGGGCCGAGGAGCACGGGGCGGGTCGCGATCCCGAGCGCCTGGGCCTCGCGCAGTTCCCGCACGGCCTTGTTCGAGTTGGTGGTGAACGGCTGTCCCGGCGCCAGCTCCGGGACCAGGTAGTGGTAGTTCGTGTCGAACCACTTCGTCAGCTCGAGGGCGGGGCGGCCGGTCGCTCCCCTCGCCAGGGCGAAATAGCGCTCGAGGGCGCCAGCATCGCCGCCCGCGGGGTCAACCGGCCCACCGAAGCGTTCGGGCACCGCCCCCACGGAAACGGCGGCGTCGAGCACATGGTCGTAGAACGAGAAGTCGCCGCTCGGGATGCGGTCGATCCTCCGGTCGGCCTGCAGGCGCCAGTGGCGTTCCCGGAGTGCGGCTCCGGTGCG
>DASXNO010000353.1:0-4390 GCA_036495025.1 Actinomycetota bacterium
GGGGCCAACTCCATCCAGCCCTTCTACGAGCGTGCCTTCTACTACTACAACCAGGCCAACAAGGGCGTGTCCGTCGACTACTCGCCGGTGGGCAGCAGCGTCGGCATCACCGACATCCAGCAGAGCACCGTCCAGTTCGGCCAGTCCGAGATCCCGATGCCGTCCCCGGCCACCGGCACGGCCGGGACCATCCTCCAGCTCCCGGTGGACCTCGGTGGGGTGGCGCTCAGCTACAACATCCCTGGCGTCGACACCGGGCTGAAGCTCGACGGGCCGGTGCTCGCCGGCATCTACACCGGCGCCGTCACGCAGTGGGACGACCCGGCCATCGCGGCGCTCAACCCGGGGGTGAAGCTTCCGCACCTCGCCACGGTGGCGGTACATCGGGCCGACTCGTCGGGGCCGGGCTACGACCTGGACCAGTATCTGATCGCCAGCGCCGGCACGGCCTGGACCCCGAAGGCCGGCACGAAGCCCACCACGCGATGGCCCGTCGCCAACATCGGCGTCGGCCAGCAGCTCAACACCGGCGTGGCCAGCTACATCCAGCAGACCCAGGGGGCCATCGGCTACGTGGAATACGCCTTTGCACAGAAGAGCAAGTTCAACAACGTGGCGCTGAAGAACGCCTCCGGGGCCTTCGTCGCACCGACGCTGGACTCCATCAAGGCCGCCGGTGCCCAGGCGACGAACCTGAGCGCTGCAAGCTTCAACATCGTCAACGGCGCTGGTGCCGGCACCTACCCGCTCGCCAACTTCAGTTGGGCCCTCCTCTACCAGAAGCAGGCGTCCACCGACGCCGGCATCGTGCTCGGCAAGCTCTTCGACTGGGTCACGACCACCGGCCAGCAGCAGGCCACGCCGCTCGGCTACGCCCCCCTACCCGACAACGCCGTCAGCCTGGCCCACACGACCCTGCTCACGCTGCAGACCTCGAACGGCCAGCCCCTGTTCGGGTGATGGACGCCCGCCGAACTGAGGTAACCATGCCGCGTCTACGCGCTATTTTTACCTCGGTTCCGAAGCTGGACCCCCCATGAAGGTCTTCGACCACGGCGGGGAGCCGGTCGCGGCCCCGGCGCTGCTGGAGGAGGTCCCGCCCGAGCACCGGGTGCCCGTCGCGGGGGTCCGGGAAGCCATCCAGCGCCACCGCGCCCGGAGCGGGGGCCGCGGCTACACCTTCCTGCGCTGGCTGGGGGTGCTGGTGTTCGCCTCGGTGCTGCTCGGCCTTGTCGTCACGCTGGTGGCGGGGTCGAGCGAGGCGTTCCGCCACTCGGGCCTCGCGTTCTTGTGGTCGGGGACCTGGGACGACAGCCGGAAGGTCTACGGGGCGGGCATCTTCGTCGTCGGCACGCTGGTCACCACCCTCCTCGCGCTCCTGCTCGCCGTCCCGGTCGGCGTCGGCGCCGCCGCCTACCTCTCCGAGATGGCGCCGCGCCGGCTGTCACAACCCCTGTCGGTGCTGATCGACCTCATCGCCGCGGTCCCGAGCATCGTCGTCGGGCTGTGGGGCCTGCTCGTGCTCGTCCCCCTGTTCGAGCATCGGGTCGAGCCCTGGCTGTCCCGGCTGCCGGTGCTGGGGCGCCTGGTGTTCGCGGGTGCCCCGCTCGGCTCGAGCCTGCTGCTGGCCAGCGTCGTGCTCGCCGTGATGATCCTTCCCACCGTCGTCGCGCTGTCGCGCACCGCCCTCTCGGGTGTGGCCGTCTCCGAACGGGAGGCGGCCCGTGCCCTCGGCGCCACCCGCTGGCAGGTGACGAAGCGGGCCGTGATCCCCGGCGCCCGCTCGGGCATCGAGGCCGCCGTCACCCTGGCGATGGGCCGTGCGCTGGGCGAGACCATCGCCGTGGCCATGGTGATCGGCAACCGCTTCGCCCTGCCCCACAGCGCGTCGACCACCCTGCTTTCGCCGGGCGCGACCCTCGGCTCTGCCGTCATCAACACCTTCGGCGAGGCGGCGCCCGGCCTGCAGCGCAGCGCCGTCATCGCCGTGGTCGTCTACCTGCTCGCCATCAGCGTGGCGGTCAACGCCGTGGGCCAGATTCTGCTGCGGCGTCGCCGGCGGCAGGCCGCAAAGCTGGTCACGCTGTGACGACGCCACGCACCACCGAGACGGGCGATGTCGTGGCCGAGACCGCATACGGCGCCTTGAGGGGCGCCTCGGGGGAGCTCCTACCGGCCGAGCCCCTCCCCGCCCGCCTTGCGGCCGGCGCGACGGCGCGGCGCGCGACGATCCGGAGCTCGGCCCGGCGGACCCTTGCCCGGCGCCGCGCGGCCACCCGGCTGTCCCAGGTGCTGTGCACCCTCGCCGTGGGCATCTGCCTGGTCCCGCTGGTGGCCTTGCTCGTGTACACGACCTCGCGGGGCGTCCGCGCGGTCAACCTCGGCTTCTTCGCCCACGATCCCACCCCGCCCGGCATCCGGGGAGGGGGCATCCGCAACGCCATCGCCGGATCGGCGCTCACCGTGGGGCTCGGGGCCCTGATGGCCCTCCCGATCGGCATCGCGGCGGCCCTGTTCCTGCTGGAACGCAAGGGCCGCCTCGCTGCCACGATCCGTTTCGGGGCGGACGTGCTCACGGGCGTGCCCTCCATCGCCATCGGCATCTTCGCCTACGTCGTGCTGGTGCAACCCCTTCGCCATTTCTCCGCGCTCGCCGGGAGCTTCGCGCTGTCGGTGTTGATGCTGCCCATCGTCATCCGGGCAAGCGAGGCCGCGATGCTGGCGGTGCCCACCGAGCTGCGGGAGGCCGCGCTCGCCCTGGGCGCCCGGCGCTCCCGGGTGGCAAGGTCCGTGGTCCTGCGGGGAGCACTCGCCGGGCTGGTCACCGGGAGCCTGCTCGCCATCGCGAGGGCCGTGGGCGAGACCGCCCCCCTGCTCTTCACGTCGATCGGCAGCCAGTTGTTCAACCTCTCCCCGCTGCAGCCGACCGCAGCGATGCCGCTGGTCATCTACGCCGACGGCACCCAGGCATTCCCCGAGGCCCAGCAGGTTGCCTGGGGGACCGCCTTCGTGCTGCTGGCCCTCGTCCTGCTGTTGAGCATTGCGGCCCGCATCGTGTCGGGACGGCTCGCTGGCAGATCCCGTTGACCCGAAGACCCAAGTCCAGGAGCGTGCCATGAGGGACATCGCGACGAACGAGGTTCAGACCGAGCCGGCCGAAGTTCGGACCGAGCCGGCCGAGCGCCCGGGCCGGGAGCCCGCGGAACCGCCGAAGCTCTCGGAGCCGCTCGCCGACACGGGCAGCGCCGTCACCCTCGCCGGCGTGGGTGTTGCCTTCGGCGCCCATCAGGTCGTCCGCGACGTCAGCCTCAACCTTGCCCGCAACCGCGTGACGGCGCTGGTCGGGCCGTCGGGCTGCGGCAAGACCACGCTCCTGCGAGCGATCAACCGCCTCCACGACGACGCCGGCGGATCCGTCACCGGCACGATCCACATCGGCGACCTCGACGTGTACGCCCGGGACACCCAGCCCGAGCTTGTCCGCAGCCGGGTGGGCATGGTCTTCCAGCGGCCCAACCCGTTCCCGAACCTGAGCATCTTCGAGAACGTCGTCTCGGGCCTGCGCTTCAACGGTGTGCGCTCGAAGTCGATCCTCCGGGAGGCCGCCGAGTCCGCCCTCCACCACGCCGCCCTGTGGGAGCTGGTGAAGGACCGGCTGCACTCCCCCGCCGGCGTGCTCTCGGGCGGCCAGCAGCAGCGCCTCTGCATCGCACGGGCGCTCGCGGTCGAGCCGGAGGTCCTGCTGATGGACGAGCCCTGCTCGGCCCTCGACCCCATCGCGACCGCCAAGATCGAGGAGCTGATCGCCCGTCTCGCCGTCGACGTCACGGTGTGCCTCGTCACGCACAACATGTTTCAGGCGCGGCGCGTGTCCGACTACACGGCGGTCTTCCTGCTCGGGGAGGACCGGCGCACCGGGGAGCTGGTCGAGTACGGTCAGACGGACCATGTCTTCGAGGTGCCGATGGACCTGCGGACGAAGGCCTACGTAACTGGCCAGATGGGTTGAAGCCGGCCGAAGGCACTCTGCGCTGCCCGTTTCTCTGCGAACCATGTTGCGGTTTCCACGACGCCACACGCAAAGAACGCCACACGAAAGACGTACTCGCGTCGCGCGCCGTTCACACTTCGTTCAGGGGCCGTTGCTAGGTTCGTACCAAGGCGTGATCGAGGGGGGTGTGAGGTTGCGCGCGCCTGTCACATCAGACCCGCCTCGGGCGCGCCGATCGAGGTGTGGCGTCTCAGCCCACACGTCTTCGTTCGTGGCCGGCATCGCGGCCCCTGACCAAAGGAGGACCCATGAAACATAGATTGCCCCGCTCGGGGGTCGTCGCCCTGAGCGTGCTGATCGCCAGTTCGGGAGCGGCAGGAATCTCCGTTGCGGAAACGA
>DASXNO010000354.1:0-18663 GCA_036495025.1 Actinomycetota bacterium
CGCCGGCTCGAGGTCCCGGATGCACTGGGGGTGGACGCAGATCGTGAGTTGCCGGGCGGCGGTGCCGTCGACGTTCGAGACGATCAGGGCGTTGGCGCCGGCCTGGTAGTAGACGAGTTGGCGCCCGTCGGGGGACCAGGCGGGGTTGTCCTGCTGGACGCCGCCCGAGCCGACGTAGCGGAACGTGGCGGCGGCCACGTCAACGATCGTGAGGCGGGAGGGGTTGCCGGAGCCCACGGCGATCTTCGTACCGTCCGGCGACCAGGCCAGGTGGGGGTTGACGGACAACCCGCCGACGAGGTCGCGCCGGCCGGAGCCGTCCGCCGACATGACCGCGAGGTTGTGGCCGTCGTGCAGGAACGCGATCAGCTTGCCGTCGGGCGACCACGCAGGCGAGCCGGCGGGACCGCCCACGAGGACCCGGGCGCCGGAGCCGTCGACGTTCTGGAGGACGAGCGCCCCCTGGGCGGTCGTCTGGATCGTCTCCGGAGGACCCTGGACGTAGACGATCCGGGTCCGGTCCGGCGACAGCGAGGGGGCGTGGAGCGCCTCGGCTGGATTGGTCGGCGCCCCGGTCATCACCGCCCTCGGGCCGCTCGCGTCGGCATCCTGGCCCTCGATGCGGGTCACGGCGTGGGTAGTGAGGTTGCCCCCCACAAAGATGAGGAAGTGCGTGGCGGCGGCGAGGGCGGCGGTGACCGGCGGGCCGGTCGGTGTGGGGAGGGGCGCCGGGCTGGCCGTAGGAGCGGCGGAGGTCTCGACGACATCCGTCGGGCCGGCGGTCCCACCCGGCGTTGGGCTGGAGGTGCAGCCAGCGGCGACCAGCGCGGCCACGACCACCACACAGAGGAAGGGGACCCGTCGGCGCATCGCTGGCCCCCATACTAGAGGCGGTCACAGGTTTCGCGAGTGACTAAGATGATTGCCTCATGAGGCCGGCTCTGCATCCTTTGCTGCCTGACCACGTTGACGTCGGTCAGCGGGTACGTCCCCTCCGTTGAGTGCGAGGCTCCGCTTCGGCATCGCCGCGTGCGTGGTCGTCCTCGCCATCGTGGGGCTGATCGGCTTCTCGATCTCCGGGGCCACCGCCTACTACCGCACACCCGCCGAGATGCGGGCCGGGTCGTACCGGCCCAACGAGCGCATCCGCGTGGCGGGAGTCGTCACGAAGGACACGATCGTGCGCAACGGGGCGGTGACCAGCTTCACCATCGAGGACGGCAAGGCGACGCTGCCGATCACCACGTCTGCCCTGCTGCCGGACACGTTCACCGCCGGCGTCACCGTCGTCGCCGAGGGCTCGATGACCGGCGGCGGCATCTTCACCGCCACCGACGTCCTGGCGAAGTGCCCCTCGAAGTTCTCGGCCAAAGTCTCGACCTGAGAGGGGCCGCCAGATGGACGCAGGGCTCGTAGGGCGCATCCTGCTCTACGCAGCGATCGCGACGTCCGGCTGGGGCGCCGCCGCCTCGTTGCTCGGAAAGCACCGGGCAGATGCCCGGCTGGCGGTGTCGGGGCGTCGGGGCCTCTACGCCACCACCGGCCTCCTGGTCGCCGCCACGCTGTGGCTCGTGGCGGCCATGCTGCGCCACGACTTCTCGATCCTCTACGTGGCCCAGGTCACCAGCCGCTCGACGCCGTTCCCCTACCCGCTCACCGCCCTGTGGGCGGGCATGGCCGGGAGCCTGCTGTTCTGGACCCTGCTGACCTCGCTCTACGCCTCCTCGGCCATCGCGGTGCAGGCCCCCCGGCGGCCGGAGTTGGTGGGGGTGGCGACGGCGGTGCTCTCGGGCATCCTGGCCTTCTTCGCGGTCATCCTTGCCTTTGGCGCCAACGCCTTCCTCTCGTCCTCGCCGATCCCGCTCGACGGCCAGGGGCTCAACCCCCTGTTGCAGTCGCCCTTCATGAACATCCATCCGGTGATGCTCTACCTCGGGTTCACCGGCTTCTCCGTGCCCTTCGCCTTCGCAGTCTCGGCCCTGGTCTCGGGACGGCTCGACTCGTCGTGGTTCACCTCGACCCGGCGGTGGACGGTGCTCGCCTGGGCGTTCCTGTCCGTCGGGATCATCCTCGGCGCCGCCTGGGCCTACATGGAGCTGGGATGGGGGGGGTACTGGGCATGGGACCCGGTCGAGAACGCCTCGCTGCTGCCGTGGCTCACGGCGACCGCCTTCCTGCATTCCGTGATGATCCAGGAGCGCCGCGGGATGCTGAAGATCTGGAACGTCGCCCTGATCCTCTCGACCTACTCGCTCGCCGTGCTCGGCACATTCCTGACGCGCTCGGGCCTGCTGTCCTCCGTCCACACCTTCTCGGAGTCCCCGGTGGGGAAGTACTTCCTCCCGTTCCTCGCCGTGCTCGTGATCGGTTCGTTCGCCCTGCTCGGCTTCCGCCTCGACCGCCTGCGCTCCAAGCGCCACCTCGACGCGGCGGTGTCGCGCGAGTCGATGTTCCTGTTCAACAACCTCGTGTTCGTCGCCATTGCGTTCACCGTGCTCTGGGGGACCCTCTACCCGGTCGTCGTCGAGGCCGTCACCGGCCAGCAGGTCTCGGTGGGGCCGCCCTACTTCAATGCCGTGGTCGTCCCGCTGGGCCTCGCCCTGCTCGGGCTGATGGGCATCGGGCCGCTCGTCGCGTGGCGGCGGGCCTCGTCCCGGGGCCTGCAGCGCGCCTTCACCCTGCCGCTGGCCGCGGGGGTGGTGACGATCGTCGCCCTGTTCGCAGCCGGCGTCCGTTCCGCCGGAGCGGCCCTCGCCTTCGCCCTCTGCGCCTTCGTCACCGTCACGATCGTGAGCGAGTTCACCAGGGGGACCCGGGCGCACCGGCGGGCTGAGGGACTCTCCCTCCCGAAGGCCCTCGGGCGCACGCTCGGCCGCAACCGCCGGCGGTACGGCGGATACATCGTCCACCTCGGCGTCGTGCTGATCTTCCTCGGCCTGGCAGGCGGCGCGTTCGTCCAGACCTGGTCGGGGTCGGTCACGAAGGGCGGCACCTTCCAGGTGGGCGCCTACACCCTCCGGTTCGACTCGATCCGGCTCGCCTCGACGCCCGAGAAGCTGATCTCCGAAGCCGTCCTCGACGTGTCCCGCGGCGGCAGGCACGTGACGACGCTGCGCCCCCAGCAGAACTTCCACCTCGCCCAGCGCCAGCAGCAGTCCGAGATCGCCCTGCGGTCCTCGCTGGTCGAGGACCTCTACGTCGTGGTGAACCCCCTCGACCCCACCACCGGCACCGGCACGTTCCGGGCCTGGGTCAACCCCCTCGTCGCCTGGATCTGGCTCGGGGGGGTCGTCATGGCCCTGGGCATGGTCGTGATCCTGACGGCACGGCCCCCGGCCGGGCCGCCCGATCCCCTCCCTCAGGAGCCGAGCGCCGGCGCCCGCCGCAAGCGGGAAACGGTGGCGGCATGAGGCGCCTGCTCCCCCTCGTCGCCGTGGCTGCCCTCGTGCTGCTCGCCGTGGCCACCGGCCTCTCGGCGGCCCGGGGGCCGGACCCCACCGCCGTGCCGACCGCCCGGCAGGTCGACGAGCGGACGATGTCGCCGTTCTGCGTCGGGCTCACGCTGGCGGCCTGCCCGTCGAGCGAGGCGATGCAGCTCCGAGCGACGATCGCCGGGATGGTGGCCGGCGGCAGGACCAACCGCCAGATCGACGCCTTCCTGATCGCCAACTACGCGAGGACCGTCATCGGCGCCCCGCGCAGCCCGGTGGCGTGGCTGGTCCCCGCGGCAGCCGTCATGGCGGGTCTGGCCGTCGTGGTCGTGGTCGCCCTCCGGAGGGGGGGCGGCTCCGGCGACCCCGGCACGGGGGAGCCGGCCGAACCCCTGTCCCCGATCCCGCCGGGTGAGAGCGCCCGGCTCGCCGCCGACGTGGCGCGTTTCGCCCAGGGGACGTCCGAATGATCCCGGCGCTGCTCGGCATCGTCCTGGCGGGTCTGGGCTTATGGATCCTGCAGCCGCTGCGCCTCCCCCGGCGCGTCGCGCCCCCTGGATCGGTCGACGCCGCCAAGTGGAAGGAGCTCCTCGACGCCAAGCACGCCGTCTACCGGTCGATCCTCGACCTGGAGTTCGACCGCTCCGTCGGCAAGGTGGCCGAAGAGGACTACGGGATCCTCCTCCACCAGCACCAGGTCGAGGCGCTCGCGCTGCTCCACGAGATGGATGCCCTGGCTTCGGCTGCGGCCGGTGACGCCGGCCCGGGCGGAGCTGCCCCGGCCTCGGAAGGCCCGGAGGAGACGCTCGAGGCCGAGATCGCCGCGGCCCGCGAGCGCCTACGCCCCACCTCGGGCACGACGTGAGGCGGGCTGCAAGCACCGCCGCCGGCACCCTGGTCGTCTGGCTGCTGGCGCTGTCCCCCGCCGCGATCGCCGGGATGCAGGCCGCAACGAGCGCCAGCGGCCGGGCTCCCGCTGCGGCCGGCATCTCCGGGAGCGTCGTCAACGGGACCGCGGGGGGGTCGGTGCCCGGCGGGCTGACCGTCACGGCAACCGAGGTCGATGCGGGGGTCACCAAACAGGTGGCGACGAAGAAGGCGCCGGTGGGCGCCGGTGGGGCATTCAAGATCGACGGCTTCCCGGGCAACCCGGGCGACCACTTCGTCGTCGGCACCGACTACCTGGGCGTGACGTACTCGTCGGAGGCGACCCCGGGGTCCCCCGCCACGCTCAAGATCTACGAGACGACGACGGACTCCACCGTTCTCTCGATCCCCGCGACCACCCTGACGGTGATCGTCGGCAAGCAGGGCAACTACAACGTCCTGCAGCTCCTGACGGCGCACAACTCGAGCGACCGCAGCTACGTCGGCACCCCCAATTCCGGAGCCACCGGGCCCCCCGCGACGCTGGAGCTGCCGATCCCCGCGGGCGCCACCGCCTTCTCGCCGGTCGAGGGACTGGCGAACGGGCTGACGGCGGCTCCCGACGGCCTCGTTGCCTCCACCGACCCGGTCGTCCCGGGCAACACCGAGGTGTCCTACCTCTACAACATCGCCGTGCCGCGCAGCGGCTGGGGGATGAGCCTGCCGGTCATCTACGCCACGTCCAGCATCGACCTGCTCGTCGACCCGGCCCTGAGGCTCTCGGGGCCGGGGCTCACGTTCCTGAAGAACGTGACGATCAACAAGCGGGTGTACCGGGACTACCGGGGGGCCAACCTGGCGCCCGGGACGACCGTCAACGCCAACATCGCCCCGGCCAGCTCGACCTCGGTCACCCTCTACCTCGGCCTCGGCGCCCTCCTGGTTCTCGTCCTCGCTGCGGTCGGGGTGCCCCGCATCCTCCGCCGGCGCCGGGCGAGCGGGATCGCGCCCGGGGAGCCCGACTCGCCCCGCGAGCGCGACCAGCTGATCGAGGAGATCGCCGCCCTGGACGAGGCCCACGCCGCCGGCAGCGTCGAGGAGGACGACTACGCCGCCCAGCGGGCCGAGCTGAAGAACCGGCTCCTCTCCCTGACGGCGACGGAGAACCGGCGCCTCGAGAGGCGCCTGGGCAAGACGTGATCGAGATCCGGAGGCTGAGCCGGCGCTTCGGATCCGCCCGGGCACTGTCCGGGATCGACCTCGAGATCCCCACCGGCGAGACCGTCGTCGTCTTCGGCCCGAACGGCTCGGGCAAGACCACGCTCGTCAAGCTGGTCGCAGGACTGCTGCGCCCGACGTCGGGCGAGGTCCTCGTCGACGGGCGGCCCCCCCGGGAGCGACGGGGACGGCTCGGTTTTCTCGGCCACGACCTCTACCTGTACCCCCACCTCTCCGCGATCGAGAACCTCGTCCTCTTCGCCCGGCTCTATGACGTCGGGCCCCGGGAAGCGACCGGCGCGCTCGAGGCGGTCGGCCTGGCCCACAAGCGGGATGCGCTCGTGCACACGCTGTCCCGGGGCGAGGGCCAGCGGGTGGCCCTGGCGAGGGCGGTCCTGCACGACCCGGACCTGCTGCTCGTGGACGAGCCGTTCTCCGGGCTCGACGAGGCATCGGCCGCCGCCCTGCCCGCGCTGCTCAAGCGGGAGGGCCGGACGCTGGTCGTCGCCACGCACGACACCGAGCGCGGGAAGGCCATCGCCGAGCGGATCGTGATCCTCGAGCGCGGACGGATCAGCGCCGCATGAACCTCAGCGCCGCATGAACCCGTGAACAACGTCCGCAAGATGTTCCTGCTGGCCGCCAAGGACCTCCGCTCGGAGGCCCGGGCCAAGGAGATCGCCCCCCCGATGGTCCTGTTCGGGCTGATCCTCGTCTTCCTGTTCACGCTCGACTTCCCGCCGGGGGCCGGGCGGGCCCCCGTCCCGGGACCGGTGGTGGGGGCCGTGGGCAGCCGGGAGCTCGCCGGGGCCTTCCTGTGGGTCAGCCTGCTGTTCGCCGGGATCCTCGGCTTCGGGCGCAATGCAGCGACCGAGCGCGAGGGCAACCGAATCGAGGGCCTGCTCCTCGCGCCCGTCGACCCCGCGGCCCTGTTCGCCGGGAAGGCCCTGGCCAACTTCTGTTACCTGTGGATGCTGGAGGTCATCCTGTTCCCGGTCTTCGTCCTCTTTTTCGACGTGCCCGTGGGGCTCCTCCTGCCGGGGATCCTGCTGGTCGCCCTCGCGGCGAACGTCGGGCTGGCGGCCGCGGGGACCCTCTTCGGGGCTGCCTCGCAGTACGTCCGGGCTCGGGAACTCGTGATGCCGCTCCTCCTCTTCCCGGTGATCATCCCCCTGGTCCTCGGTGCAGAACGCCTGACCGCCTCGCTCCTGACGGGGGCGGGACTCGGGAGTCAGGGCCGCTGGTTTATCCTCATGGGAGCCTTCGACCTGGCCATCGTGGCCATCGGAGCGGTCGCCTTCGAATTCATCGTGAACGAATGAGCCCACCCACAACCACCGGACGCCGCAGCGGTACGATGCTGCTGATCGCCCTCGTCGCCGCCGGCATGGCGGTGGGGATCCTCGCCATCTTCTTCTGGGTCCCGACGGCCAACTGCCTCGTGCCCGGCGTGGCCCAGGGACAGCCGTGCTTCGACGCCCGGCCCGACTACGTCCAGCACATCTTCTACCTGCACGTCCCGATCGCCTACGTGGCGTACCTGGCCTTCGGCGTCGTGCTCGTCGGCTCGGTCGCCTACCTGAGGACCGGGAAGCGGCGCTGGGACATCCTCGCCCACTCCTCGGCGGAGATCGGCGTCCTCTTCACCGGGCTCTGCCTGCTCACCGGGATGCTGTGGGGCCGTCCCCGCTGGGGGACGTTCTGGACCTGGGACGAGACGCTCACGCTCACGTTTGTCCTCTTCCTCATCTATATCGGCTACCTGCTGTTCCGGGGTCTGGCGGCCGACCCGACCCGGGGGGCCAGGGTGGCGGCCGTGATCGGGATCGTCGGCTTCGTCGACGTGCCGCTCGTCCACTTCTCGATGGTCTGGTGGCGCACGCTGCACCCGGCGGAGGTGATCATCAACCCCGCAGGCCCGCAACTTCCCCCATCCGAGCTGGTCACGATGCTGTTCCTGCTGGCCGTCTTCACCGGGCTCTACGTCGCCCTGATGCTCCTGCGGACCCGGCTCGGCCGCGCCGAGGAGGCCCTCGCCGAGGCCGAGGCCGCCCTCGAGGAACGGCGCCCGCCGCGGGGTCCTTCTTTACCCGGCGCCTTGAGGGGCGCCTCGGGGGCGGCGGTGACACCGTGAGGCACCAGCTCGCCTACCTCGGCGTCGCGTACACCGCCATCTGGGCAGGAATCGCCGGCTACCTGGTCCACCTCGCCCGGCGCCAGCGGGCGGTGGAGCGCCGGTTGGACGAGCTCGAGACACCGGATCAGGGGGCCCGCGACTAGATCCACGACGCGGCCCGCGACCCTCCGGGACCTGGCGCGACCCGCGTGTCCGCTTCCAAACCTGCCGCTATAATGCGCCGCGTCAACCCACCAAGGACGCCGCCACCCGTATGCTCAAACGACCTGCGCAGACCGAGTTGACTTGGACTAGGGCAGTCGTGATCGGGTTGGGGGTCACCGTCTTCCTGCTCGTCACCCTGGCCTGGATCCCCTCCTACTTCACGTACTGGTGGGCCTCCCGGGACGCCTCTGCGGTCAAGACGATCCAGAGCCTCGTCAGCCATATTCCCGGCTTCCAGCACCACCAGATCCAGCCCTACACCTCCACCCGGGTACGGGACGCCATCTCGTTGGGGTACCAGTCGACCGTGTTCGCCGGCATCATCGTGGCCGCATATGTGTACGGGGAGAAGCGACGCCGCCGTCTGGGCCAGCGCGGGGCAGACGACGTCAAGGGTTACCTTCCGGGCAAGTAGGTCAAAAGGGGATCGAGTATCGAGCCATGGAGAACATCGACAAGCCGAGGCTTCGCACGGACTACGTTGCTCAGGAGGTCACACCCGAGTGGTTGAAGTCCATCCGCAAACCCCCCCGGTACATCAACTTCATCCCCGAGCTCTGCATCCTGTGCGAGGGGTGCGTCGACATCTGCCCCTGGTACTGCATCTTCATGCTGACGCCGGACATCGTGTCGGAGTCGGGCTCTGACGAGATCGCCCGGGACATGCACGACAACGACATCCTCTTCGTGATCGACGACGACGCCTGCACACGCTGCAACCTGTGCGTGGAGCGGTGCCCGACCGGCGCACTGACCATGGGCCGGCTGGAAGCACAGAAGGGCGGGGGCGCCCGGGCACTCGGGACCGTCGCCGGCGAGCAGCGCACCGAGTAGGCACCTTTTCACCTGGCCCGGAGACCCCGGGGGGGAGCGTCCATGGCACAGACACCGACAAAGCGAAGGGTTCCGAAGCCCAAGGAGGTGGCCGAACGGGCCGACCGGCTGCGGGATTCGCAACTCTTCCGGTCGATCTTCCGTCCGGGGTCCATCTTCCGGAAGGGCTACCAGGACTCCCCGCGCAACCGGGCCTACGTGGTCATGAACTCGGTGCTCTACCACCTGCACCCGGTGAAGGTGAAGCGGCACGGGATCAAGCTCTCCTACACGCTGTGCCTCGGCGGCCTCTCCTTCTTCCTCTTCATCTTCCTCACCATCACCGGCATCTTCCTCATGTTCTTCTACCGGCCCGCCACGACCGTCGTCTACAGCGACATGGTCGCCATCCATACGACGGTCGCCTTCGGCCAGCTGGTGCGGAACCTTCACCGGTGGGCCGCGCACCTCATGGTCATCACGGTGTTCCTGCACATGGGCCGGGTCTTCTACACCGGCGCCTACAAGCCGCCCCGGGAGTTCAACTGGATCATCGGCGTGACCCTGCTGCTCGTGACGCTGCTGCTGGCCTTCACCGGCTACCTGCTGCCCTGGGACCAGCTGGCCATCTGGGCGGTCACGGTGGGGACGAACATGATGCAGAACTCGCCGGTGGTCGGGAAAGAGGTGCAGTTCGTGCTCCTCGGCGGTTCCCAGATCGGTGCTTCGACGTTGGTTCGGTGGTACACGCTGCACGTGCTGGCGCTGCCCTTCGTGATCGTGATCCAGATGGCAGTGCACTTCTGGAGGGTCCGCAAGGACGGCGGCATCTCGGGACCCCTCTAGGCTCTAGGCTGGGAGCGGATCGATGGCAGAGACACCAGACGAGGTATTTGAGCGGACCCTGGCCGAAGAGCAGGCCAAGGGGTCCTCGCCGCAGGTAGCCCAGGCACGGGCGAAGGCCGCGCGCATGCGCGCGTCAAAGGGGTTGTCCAAACCTCCCGCCGCGCCCTCGGCTCCCTCGACCCCCGCCACGCCCTCGGCGCCGCAGCCTTCCGGTGGGGAGGCTCCCGCACCGGCCGCCGCCGCCAGCACGCCGGCCCCTACGGCCGCAGCGGCATCGCCCAACGGTGGCGAGTCGCCGGACGCGGTCTTCGAGCGGGTGCTCGCCGAGGAGCAGGCCAAGGGCTCGTCCCCGGCGGTCGCCCAGGCCCGGGCCAAGGCCGCCAGGATGCGCGCCTCCAAGGGAACCCCCGCTCCGGCGGCTCCGGCCGCCGCCCAGGTGCCGGTGGGTGCCGGCGTCGCTGCGGGGGCCGCACCGGCTGCGGCCGCCCCGGCTGCCGCTGCGGCGGCCGCCCCCAGGGGACGTGGGGCCGCGGCCCGGGCGGCACGCGCCGCCGGTACCGGCGAGGCGGTCCCCGAACGCATCCAGCGACTGCTGGCGGTCGTCAAGCCGGAGGCCATCCAGCGGGTCGAGAAGGAGCCGATCGACCGCGTCAACACCTGGCCGCACCTGATGGCCTCGGAGATGCTGGCGATCCTTGCCGTGACGCTGGTCCTCCTGATCGTCTCGGTGTGGATCAACGCTCCCTTCCGCGAGCTGGCCAACATCAACCAGACGCCGAACCCGTCCAAGGCTCCCTGGTACTTCCTCGGCCTGCAGGAGCTGCTCCGCTACTTCCACCCCCAGGTCGCCGGCGTGACGATCCCGCAGTGGATCATCCTCGGCCTCATGGCGGCGCCGTTCATCGACCGGAACCCCTCCACCAAGCCCGACGACCGCAAGATCGCCATCACGCTGTTCACGATCTTCATGTGCTTCTTCGCCACCCTCGTCTCCGTCGGCGTCCTCTTCCGGGGCCCGGGCCAGAACTGGGTCTACCCCTGGAAGGATGGTCTGTTCTATCTCCGCAACCTCAACCCTCTCGGCGAACATGGATTTGAGCTATGACCCAAACAACCCTTGCGGCAGTCATCATCGGCGGCACCCTTGTGGCCTGGGCACTCTTCATGCTCTACCTCCGGGCTCGCCCGGAGGCTGCGCCACACGTCGAGTCCTCGCTCATGTCCCCTGAGTCCTCGACGGGAGCCGTTCCGGGTACCGTCATCGAGCGCTCCCCCCGGGCACGGCGCTCCGGAGACGACGCGGCCGGCGTCACCCGCCGCCAGTTCATCAACCGTGCCTACTTCGCCGCCATCGCCGTCGGGCTGCTCAACTTCGCCCTGGCCTCGCTCGACTACCTCTGGCCGAGGGGCGGCGGCGGCCTCGGATCCAAGATCACCGTCGGCGATGCCGAGACCCTGCGGTCGCAGCTTGCCCAGAGCCGGAGCCCGATCTTCAACTCCGACGGTTTCTTCTGGCTGATGGTGTTCGAGGGCCAGCCGGCGGCCGCCGCCAAGATTCCCGCCTACGTCACGGCCAACACGGCGCAGAGCGGCTTCGTCGCCCTCTACCGCAAGTGCGTCCACCTCGGCTGCAGCGTCCCGTTCTGCGACACCTCCAAGTGGTTCGAGTGCCCCTGCCACGGGTCGAAGTACTCGATCAACGGCGAATACCGCAGCGGCCCCGCCCCGCGCAGCCTCGACCGTTTCCGGGTCGACGTCGTCGGCGGCAAGCTCGTCGTCGACACCTCGCAGGTCATCACCGGTCCTCCGCGCGGCACCGTCACGGGTCAGCCCGCGCCCGAGGGCGTGCACTGCGTCACCATCTCCGGCGCATGAGGGGTTCCGAGATTCTCTCCATCGTGGTCGCGGGGTAGGCGCTGGTCATGGCAGACACCGCAGGGCCGGTTCGGCCCGCCAGCAGGCCGGAGAAGGTCCCCCCGGCGATCCGTCCCGGGGACACCGACGACATCCTCGAGGGACCGCGCCTCACCCGCATCTCGGTCTGGGGGCTGCTGCTCAGCCTTGCGCTGGCCCTGTTCATCTTCCTGTACTGGACGGCCGAGCCCACCCGCATGGCGAACACGACGAACAAGTTCGCCCGGGACTCGATCGTGCGGGGTCAGCAGTACTTCGCCCTGCCGACGAACCCGGTCACCGGCGCCACCAACACGCGGGGGATCGGGTGCGCGCGCTGCCATGGCAACAACGCCCAGGGCGGCGACGTCTCCTATACGGATTCCCAGACCAACACCCAGGTGCAGGGCCACGCCCCCGACCTCACGGTGGTCTTCAACAAGTACGTGCTGCACCCGCAGGTCGGCTACAAGACTCCCCGGGAGTTCATCATGGCCACCATCGAGCGAGGCAGGACCAACGGCCAGCTGGGCGACGGCGACGACATGCCCACCTGGGGCCAGCTCTACGGCGGCCCGCTGACCGACCAGCAGATCAACGACGTCATCGACTGGCTCCAGACCATCCAGCGGCCGGTCTCGGCAGCGTCGTCGTCGGCACCGTCGTCTTCACCGTCGTCATAGGAGGGCCGAGAAGCCGTGAGCGTGTTCATCAAGGGCGTGCTGGCCACCATCGTGGTCATGGGTGCGCTGTTCGGCATGGTCTACCTGCTCATGTCGATGGTGCTCGGCACCAAGCTCGCCTACTGGGTCGAGGCCTGTGTCACCTTCGGCGTCCTGTCGATCATGTCCTTCATCTGGTTCATCTCGGCCCTCGGGCCCACCGGTCCGGACACCGCGTGGCAGGCGATCGCCCTCGGGCCGAACCTCACCCAGGCCAAGGCCTTCGGCACGACCTACAACGTGGCCGACTACCCCGGCGACGGGTGGCAGGCGCCCAAGGTCGGCGCTCATCTCGCCGACCTCAAAGGCGCCGACGACACCGATGCCGAGGCGACACAGGCCAAACCCGTCCTCGACTCGGCGGTCAGCGACGCGGTCAGCTCGATCCCCGGCCAGGTCGACCTCGTCAAGCCGATCGTCCAGGGTGACGTCGGCCTGACCACCGGAAGCTTCACCAACTACAACATCATGCTGAAGCCCGTCCAGGTCCAGGGCAAGGACTCCCTCATCGCCGTGGCGAAGGGGGCCCCGTCCAAGGCGGTCAATGCCGATCTGGGCCCCGGTGTCACCGACGGGACCCTGAACAAGTACCTCCTCAACGTCGGTGACAAGGTCGACAAGGGGCAGGACTTCATGAGCGTTGCCACCAAGGGCGGCAACGTCAACGTGAAGTCGAGCGATGCCGGCATCATCGCCGCCGAGCCCCTTCGCCCCAGTGACCGCGTGCGTTCCGGGGGACCCGTGCTGACCGTCGACCTCTCTGGACAGCCCGACCAGCCTCCGCCCATCATCGTGGTCGCGGTCCGGGTGCGGGGCAAGCTTCGGACCCCGGCGATGTATTACCTGACCGTCTCCCTCCTGCTCCTCGTGATCCACATGCTGGGCCTGCGCTCCTACGAGCGGAGGCGCAGGGCGCTCCGGGAGAGCCTGACCGTCTGACCGAGTCTTTCCTCTCATGGTCCGCCCCTTTGGGGCGTTCCACGAGCCAGGGGGATTCGCAGCTCATCCCCCTCCGCTTCGCTCCGGGGGGCTGCTACTCCCCCCTGGACCCCCCTCCGACCTCAGCCGTGCAGCAGCGCCGGCAGCTCGCTGGGGTCCATACCCGCTTCGAAGAGTTGCCGTCCCTCCTGCTCGACCACCGGGATGAGGATGCCGTACTCGGCCTCCAGGGCCGGGTCGGTCGAGATGTCGACCTCCTCGAACGCGATGCCGGCGGCCTCGAGCACGTCCCGGGCACGGTCGCAGAGGTGGCAGCCGGGACGGCTGTAGAGGAAGACGGTCACGCTTCGCCCCGAGCGGGAGATGGCGCCGTGGCTGGCCGCCCGGCGGCCGCGAGGACGGGCTTCGGCCTCGTTCGTAGGAAGCCGGCGAACATCAGGCTGACCCCCGCCAGCAGGCCGGTCGAGAACAGCATGGCCACCTCGGATCCCCTCCCGAGGCGCACGGCGATGCTGGCCGCCGCGACGACGAAGGTCCCGGCCGCGATGAGGAGGTTGCCGGTCGCCAGGCGCCGCAGGTACCCGGCATTCGGGGCGGAACGCTGGCGGGAGAGCCGAAGGGCGGACAGGAGTGCTCCGAGGACCACGATCGTGAAGGACGTGTACGAGTAGTAGCGGGAGAGGGTGCGGGTGAGCGCGCTGCCCGTGATCACGAACCGGGCCTCGGGGATGCCACGAACACCGTCGAGGACCGCAGCGTCGAGGTGGGCCCTGGCCATGGCGGCGGCCCCGTAGGCGGCGGCGGCGAGGACGAGGGCTGCAAACCCCTGCCGCACCCACCGCCGCTTCGACAGCAGCTCGACCGTCCCCACGGCGAGGAAGGGCACGTTGATCATCGCCCCGAAGAGGTAGTAGACCCGGAACAGCCGGGGCGACCATCCGAGGCGGACGCCCTCAGCGGTCGCCAGTGTCGCCACCATGAACATCGCCAGGGCGACGGTCCAGGCGAGGGTATGCGGGCGCCGCCGAGCGATCCACTGACGACCGAGGAGGAAGGCGAACGTGGCGCTGACCAGTGCTGCGCCGAGCGGGAAGATCCACATAGCAGTGTGAGCCTACAGGGATTTCTCAGCACTTCGGGCGGCTCCCCAGCCACTACAATGCGCCCGTGAGCAGTGACCTGGAGCGGCCGGCCGTCGCGTGCTCGACAGGCTCATTGTGGATGTGGGACCTGGAGCGCACCTTCGGCACCATCGCAGAGGCGGGGTTCGAGTCCGTGGAGCTGATGGTGACCCGGGACCCGCTCACCCAGTCCGCCAGGGTCCCCCGGGACCTGGCGAAGAAGTATGGCCTCACCATCTGCGCCGTCCACGCCCCGATGCTCGTCGTCACGCGCCGGGTGTGGGGGCCGAACTTCTTCAACATCATCGAGCGGTCGGTGGACCTGGCGCAGCAACTCGATGCCGGCGTGGTCGTCATCCATCCCCCGTTCCTGTTCGAGCTGAAATACCAGGCCTGGTTGCTCGGGGAGATGGAGCAGTACTCGCGGAACCGGGGCCTCTCCATCGCCGTCGAGAACATGTTCCACCTGTGGGTGAAGGGCAAGGCGGTCCGCGGGCACCGCTGGCTCTCCCCCGCCGATCTCGAGGGCTTCCACAACGTCACCCTCGACACGAGCCACTGCGGCGTGGACGGGACGGACATCCTGGCCGCCCTGGACCAGGTCGGGCCGCACCTGTCGCACATCCACCTGTCCGACAGCCGGGGGGACCACCGCGACAGCCACGCACTCCCCGGATCGGGGATCCTGCCCCTCGGCAAATTCGTGACCCGCCTGCCGGAGGTGGGCTACAACGGGACGCTGTCACTCGAGCTGGACATGCGGGAGTGGATCCCCGAACCTGGCCGGCTCGTCGACCTGCTCACCAGGGCACGGGAGTTCACGCTGGAGCGCCTCGCCTGACGCGCCGCGTACGGTGGGACTACCGCCGCATCCCGGTCAGCAACCGCAGGAACAGCAGGAGCACGGTCGCCCCGACGAACGAGACGAAGACCGTCCCGATGAAGGGATGGCCCACCGGCGTGGTGAGGTTCAGGCTCCGGAAGATCCATCCACCGATGACGGCACCGACGACGCCGACGGCAATGTTGAGCAGGCAGCCCATGCGGTCGTGCGTGCCCGCAACAATGCTCGCCAGCCACCCCGCCAGCCCCCCGGCGACCAACCAGAACAGGAGGAGGCTGAGTCCTTCCCCGGCGGCAGCTAGCATCATGTGATGTTCAACTCCTGGAGGTTACCGGTACCGATGCGCCCCAACACCATCGTCGCAGTCGTGCTGCTGCTCGCCGCCATCGCCCTCGCCGGCGTCCTCGGCGTCATGCAGGTGAGCCACGTCCTCTCCCATCATTAGACCGATCGGCGCCCGGGGTGCCAACGTGGCCTAGCCTCCCCCCACCGTCCCGGCCGGGCCGATCAGCACCTTGGAGCCGAGGGAGGCCCCGAAGCGGTCGGCGGCGCTGCCCAGGTTGACACACACGGCGAGCTGGCCGTGGGAGTCCTCGGTCACCACGGGCTCCGCTGGCGGGACGGAGCCGAACGTCTCCCCGAAGGGGACCACTAGCCGGTGGCCCTCGACGCCCACGTCCAGCTGGGCCCCGACCACGATCCCCGCCTCGGCTGCCGCAGCCGCGTCCACGTTGATGCTGAGGTTGCCAAACCGGTCGACCTTGGTGACGGCGGCGTGGAAGTGACGATCGTGCAGACGGGGCAGGGCAACCCTCAGCGAGACGAGGCGGTCCACCGCAACTTCACCGCCCAGCTCCTCCGGCGGGACGCCCCGGGCGAGATGGGCGGCGGCCGGGGCGAAGATATCCCGGCCGTGGAAGGTCCTCGAAGGGTGGGGGGCCCGCAGCTCGGGGTTCTCGAGCTTTCGGGCGCTGGTCGCTCCTCCCAGCCTCGCCGCGGCAGGGACCAGCAGTCCGTTGTCCGGCCCGACCAGCCACGACCCGTCCGCCGTCTGCACGGCAATCGGGAGCCGGCCGGAGCCGACACCCGGATCGACGATCGCAAGATGCACGCCGGTCGGCAGGTAGGGGACGGCCTGGGCGAGCACGTTTGCACCCTCCGCGATGTTCTGCGGCCGGATGGCATGGCAGACGTCGATGACCGTGACCTCGGGGGCAATGCGGAGCATGACGCCGTGGCACACCCCGACGAACTCGTCGACGAGGCCGTAGTCGGACAGGAAGCTGATGGTACGAAACCGGTAGTCGCTCACCGACTCCCCTGACGGCTCCAGCGGCGTGCCGGGCTAGCGACCGAGCTGACGGCGCTGCCAGCGCGTCTTGCGGAGCATCTTCTTGTGCTTCTTCTTGCGCATCTTCTTCCGGCGCTTCTTCACGACCGACGACATCTGCTCACCCTCCCTCACCGGCCCCCTCGGGACCCTGCAAACCTACCAACCTCACGCTTCGGATCCTCTGAGATCCTCTTACGGCCCTCGTCGGGTCCTATTCGGGCCCGAAGAGCTCCCGAACCGTCACCCTGCCGATCACCTGGCCCGCCGTGGTGATCCGCACCGTCCCAAGCAGCAGACCGCGTGCGGGCTCCGACACCGAGGACACCATCCGCAGGACCCTCTCCTCCTGGTCGAACTCCAGCACACCGATCCCCATACACGATCCCTTGCCGTCGTCGAGTCCCACCATCAGGCCGTCCAGACGGGCGGGATCGATCTCGGGCGGCAGCGTCGGCATGAACACCGTCGGCTTGACGCGCCAGCGCGAGAGCGGCGGAAGGAAGTATGACCGCAAGCGGGCCTCGCGGTGCGCGGAGCGCTCCTCGACAAAGCGCTCCCGTACCCCTGATGCCACCTTCAGCCCGGTGACCGGGATGGAGAAGAAGCGGGCGGCGGTCGACAGGATCGGCTCCAGCTCCTCGCCCCGCTGGAACCCCACGACCGCGTCGGGGCGGACAAGCTGTAGTTTTCGATACTTGAGGACCTCGGCGTAGACGCCCGAGATATAGCCACTGGTGTCGACGACGATGAGCTCCGCCTCGTGCTCGCGGGCGACGGCAACGAGGTGCGCAGTGGCGGTTGCCAGGGCAAAGGAATGGCCCTGGGCAGTGATGCTCCCGACGAACCCCAGCGCGTCCGCCTTGGCAATGCTCTGCTCGTCGACGTGCTCGAGGTCGTCGCAGAACTTGAGGCCGACGCACCCGGGCGGGCCGACTGTCGAATAGTCGATCGCTGCGTCGACGTAGGCCACCCGCATGCCCCGCTGGCGGGCCGCCTCGGCGATGGTCAGTCCGAAGGTCGTCTTGCCCGTATCGATACCTCCGAGCAGGACGATGCAGCCGCCTGTGATCAGGCTCTCGACGATCTCGGCATGGGACACGACCGTCATCTCTACGCGTTCCTCTCATCAGTAACGAGCCTTTATTTCCACCTATCCCTGCCGACTGACCCGACTCGGGCACCATCGGGCCAGACTTGAACAAGGGCAGGCGCTGGATTGTACGGCAACGCGCAGCCCGCCGAAGAAGTCCAAAATGGAGACTGCAAAAACGTGCCTTGAGCACGACAAACCTCTATGATCCGTAGTGCGGTAGTATCAGGGAGTTGAGGATGATCGTCCAGGTCGCGGAATTGATATCCCAAAGGGGGGTTGTATGGCTGAGGTAAGGGAGAACGAATACCTGTTGGCAGCACAGGTTGCCCGGCTGCTTCACGTTTCACCGAAGACCGTCTCGCGTTGGGCCAAGGAGGGCAAGCTTCCGTACGTCCGGACCCTCGGTGGGCACCGCCGTTTCCCCGGTGCGCCCATCCGCGAGCTCGCTGAGCGGTTGGCTTCCGAGTCGATGTCCATTGAGGACGTGCTCGGGCAGAGCCCCGCAGCGCAGGGCTAGCGCCCGCTTCGACGCTTGACGGCCGGGTGCCGCTGGTGCCCGGCCGTTTCAGCTTCTGTGTCTGGACCTCAGGCCGGCCGAGGGGGGTCGAGTCCCCTCGGATCCCCCTGAGGGGGGCAGGCTGAGGGGGTCCAGAGGGCAGCCCGAGGAGGTCCCGGGCCAGGAGTGGATACCTTGGCAGGGTGGATCTTGAGAGCCTCCTGATCGCCGCCTCGGCCGAGTTGCCCAGCGGTGGCCTCTGCAAGCTGGTGCGCCTCCCGGCGCGCGCCGGTGCCACGGTGGCGCCGGATCCGCCGCTGCCCGAGCCGCTGGCGTCACGGGTGGCTGCCCTGGGCGTCACCGGGCTGTGGACGCACCAGGCCGAGGCGCTGGCGGCCGTCCGAGACGGCCGCAACGTGGTCGTCTCGACCGGCACGGCCAGCGGCAAGAGCCTCTGCTTCAACCTCCCGGTCTTCGAGACACTGCTCGCCGACCGCAGGGCGAGGGCCCTCTACCTCTACCCCACCAAGTCCCTCGCCCAGGACCAGCTCCGCGCCATCCGGGCCTTTGCCCTCCCCCAGGTGACCGCCGCCACCTACGACGGCGACACGCCGTCCGCCGAGCGTGGTCTCGTCCGCCGCTACGCCCGCATCGTCCTGTCGAATCCGGACATGGTGCACTACGGGATGCTCGACACCCACACCCG
>DASXNO010000355.1:0-1565 GCA_036495025.1 Actinomycetota bacterium
GGGCGACGCCGAGCATGTCGCCGATCACGATGATGGGCAGGGGGGCGGCGATGTCGCGCACGAAGTCGCAGCTCCCCTGTTCGCACACCCCGTCGATGATGGCGTCGCAGATGACGCGCAACTTGTCCTCGAGCGCACGCACCCGCTTGGGGGTGAAGCCCTCGGAGACCAGGCGCCGCCGGCGCACGTGCTCGGGCGCGTCGAAGTCGATCATCATCGGCAACGGCGGGAACTTGGGCCGGATGCCGCTGGCGTTGGAGAAGGACTCGGTGTCGACGGAGGCCTGCTTGACGGCGGCATAGCTAGCGGCGGCCCACAGGTCGTTGGCCTCGTCGTAATACACGGGGGCGTGCGCCCGCATCCAGGCGAAGGCGTCGTGCGGTTCCCGCCCGAAGAAGGCCCCGCTCATCAGGTCGATCCCGAGACTGGCGGGGGCGGACGTCACGGCGGGAGACGATATCCCCGCCCCGATAGGGTTGTTCCATGGCCGACCAGGCGAACTTCACCGCCGAAGCCATGGAGTTCATGCCGGGCCTGTACTCGGCCGCCCTCCGCATGACCCGCAACCGGGCCGACGCCGAGGACCTGGTGCAGGAGACCTACCTCAAGGCCTACCGCTCCTTCGGCTCCTTCAAGGAGGGCACGAACCTGCGGGCCTGGCTGTACCGGATCCTGACCAACACCTACATCAACTCGTACCGGGCCGCCCAGCGCCGGCCCGAGGCGACCGACGTCGAGGACGTCGAGGACCTGTACCTCTACAAGCGCCTGGCCGGCTCCGGAGGCAGCGACCCCGGCCGTTCGGCGGAGGACGAGGCGCTCGAGCGCTTCACCGACGACGACGTGAAGGCCGCGCTCGAGGCCCTGCCCGAGGCCTTCCGCATGGCCGTCCTCCTGGCCGACGTCGAGGGCTTCTCCTACAAGGAGATCTCCGAGATCACCGATGTGCCCATCGGGACGGTCATGAGCCGCATCCACCGGGGAAGAAGAGCGCTGCAGAAGGCGTTGGGAGATGTTGCAGAGGCACGGGGCCTCGTGGGCAGCGTGCCCGGGGGGTCGAGGGAGTGAGCAAGGACGTGGGCGCAGGACCCGAGGAAGCACGAGAGAAGGACACGGCGGAGCGTGGCCCCGTCGACGCCGGCGCCCTGTTCGGTGCCAGGGTGGACTGCGAGGAGGCGGTGCACGAGCTCTACCACTATCTCGACGGCGAGCTGACCGAGGAGCGCCGGACCGCGATCAGCGTGCACCTCGACTGGTGTGGTCCCTGCAGCGGCGCCGCCGAGTTCGAGGCCGAGCTGCGCCGGGTGATCGCGAACAAGTGCAAGGACCGAGTCCCCCAGAGCCTGATGGACCGCGTGGCGGCGGCCCTCGACGAAGAAAGCCGGCAGCACCACGGCAAGCACTGACCTCACCCCGGTGATCCCGGACGTGGCGGTAGGCGGGCCGGCCATGGTCGACTGGGCGCTGGCCCAGCGCGTCGCCTCGGGCGCCCTGATGCTCAAGCCGGCGCCTCGAGCTACCGCTCGTCACAGCTGCAGGGCCAGTTCGACGACCTCACCGCGCGC
>DASXNO010000356.1:0-6603 GCA_036495025.1 Actinomycetota bacterium
GAGGTGCAGCGCACGTTCATCGCCTACCTGAAGGACCCCAACCCCGACTGCCTGCTCGTGCTGACCACCGCGAAGCCGCTCGCCGGCCTCGCCGAGGCGGTCCGCAAGGTGGGCCACGTGGTCGAGGCCGCCAGGGGCAGGCGCAACGACCTGTTCGCCTGGATGCGGGACAAGGCCAGGGAGCTCGACCTCCGGATCTCCGGCGACTCGATGGCGGTCCTGATGGAGGCGGTGGGCGAGGAGCGGATGGCGCTTGCCCAGGCCCTGGAGGAGCTGTCGCTGGCCCTCGGCCCCGGGGGCCGGGTGGTCCCGGACGCGGTGAGCCGTCAGTTCACCGGACGCGGGCAGGTCAACATGTTCGGCTTCCTCGACGCTGCGGCCACCGGCCAGACGGGGATCGCCCTGCAGGGTCTCCGCCGGCTGCTCGAGCAGGGCGAGTCCGCCCAGTCCGTCCTCTTCGCCCTGGCCCGGCACTTCCGCTCGATGATGGAGGTCGGCGAGGGCCCACCGGCGAGGGTGGCGAAGGAGCTGGGGATGCACCCGTTCCGGGCGGAGAAGCTGGTGAAGCAGGCGACGGGGTACTCGCCCCCGGCGCTGGCCCGCGCCTACCGGGCGATCGCCGCAGCCGACCACCGGACCAAAGCGGGGGAGGAGGCCGAGGATCTCGCCCTGGAGCGAGCCGTGGTGGCCGTCACCGCCCTCCGCGGATCCGAGGCAGATCCCGTCAAAAAGGGGGCCAGGCGAGCCTTTTGACGGAAACTACAACCTACGAGGCGAGGAAGTCGCGAGCTGCTGCGACCCGCTTGGCGAGGCGCGACTTGTGGTTCGCTGCGCTGTTGGGGTGGAGGACGCCCTTGGACGCGGCCTTGTCGATCTCCTTGCCGGCCCGGCGCAGCGCCACCTCGGCCTCGTCGAGGTCACCCGCCTCGAGCGCCACGTGGACGCGCTTGACGTAGGTACGCAGGGCGCTGCGGACACTGCGGTTGCGGTTCCGGGCAGCCTCGTTGGTGCGGATGCGTTTGATCTGCGACTTGATGTTTGCCATATCAACTCCGGAGCGTCACTTCGGGGGGTTCCAACGAACAGCGAACCCCGAACAAGGAACCCAGGCGGGAACGAGGGAGTGTACCAAGGCTAGGGTACTCTCGCTGTAGATGAAGGACAGATCACTCGTTCGGGCATTCAGCCTGATCGCTCACGTTGACCACGGGAAGTCGACGCTCGCCGACCGCATCCTGCAGGTCTGCAAGGCCGTGCCCGAACGGGAGATGCGCGAGCAGTACCTCGACCGGATGGACCTCGAGCGGGAGCGCGGCATCACCATCAAGGCCCAGGCCATCCGCCTCCACTACCCAGCCAGGGACGGCAAGATCTACGAGCTCAACCTCATCGACACCCCCGGCCACGTCGACTTCAGCTACGAGGTCTCGCGCTCGCTCGCCGCCTGCGACGGCGTCATCCTCCTGGTCGACGCCGCCCAGGGCATCGAGGCCCAGACCCTCGCCAACCTCTACCTGGCCATCGAGGCGGGGCTCGAGGTCATCCCCGCCGTCAACAAGATCGACCTGCCGGCCGCCGACCCCGAGCGCGTGTCCGCCGAGCTCTCGAGCCTGATCGGCGTCTCACCGGACAGCGTCCTGCGGGTGTCCGGCAAGACGGGCGCCGGGGTCGTCGACCTCCTGGAAGAAGTCATCCGGCGGGTCCCGCAGCCCAAGGGTGCCCCGGGCGATCCCACCCGGGCCCTGATCTTCGACTCGACCTACGACAACTACCGGGGCGTCGTCAGTTTCGTGCGGGTCGTCGACGGCGAGCTGGGTGCCCGCCAGAAGGTGAGGATGATGGCGACGGGCTCCATCCACGAGCTGGAGGAGGTCGGCGTCTTCGCCCCGACCATGATGCCGGTGGCCAGGCTGGAGGCCGGCGACGTCGGCTACGCCATCCCCGGCGTGAAGAACGTCCGGGAGGCCAAGGTCGGCGACACCATCACCGACGCCGCCCGCCCCGCCGACGAGCCGCTCCACGGCTACCGGGAGCCCAAGCCCATGGTGTGGGCGGGGTTGTACCCGACCGACGGCGACCAGTACGCCGACCTGCGCGACGCCCTCGACAAGCTCCGCCTCAACGACGCCGCCTTCGTCTACGAGCCCGAGACCTCCCAGGCGCTCGGCTTTGGCTTCCGGTGTGGCTTCCTCGGCCTGCTCCACATGGACATCGTCCGGGAGCGCCTCGAGCGGGAGTTCGACCTCGACCTGCTGATCACGGTGCCGAGCGTCGCCTACGAGGTGGTGCGGACGACCGGCGAGGTCATCTCGGTCCACAACCCCGCCGAGATGCCGGACCCCGCCGCGATCCAGGAGATCCGGGAGCCGCTGGCAGCGGCGATGATCATCACGCCGAAGGAGTTCCTCGGGACCCTGATGGAGCTCTGCCAGGAACGCCGCGGCGAGATGAAGGAGATGCACTACCTCTCCGAGGACCGGGTGGAGATCCGCTACCACCTGCCGCTGGCGGAGATGATCGTGGACTTCTTCGACCAGCTCAAGAGCCGCACCCGGGGCTACGGGTCGCTGGACTACGAGCCGATCGGCAACCGGGCCGAGGACCTGGTCAAGGTGGAGATCCTCCTCCACGGCGAGCCGGTCGACGCCTTCAGCTCCATCGTGCACAAGGAGCGGGCCTACACCTACGGCCGCAAGATGGTCGAGAAGCTGCGGGAGCTGGTGCCCCGGCAGATGTTCGATGTGGCGGTCCAGGCCTCGATCGGGTCGCGGATCATCGCCCGGGAGACCATCCGTGCCCGGCGCAAGGACGTCCTGGCGAAGTGCTACGGCGGTGACATCACCCGCAAGCGCAAGTTGCTCGAGAAGCAGAAGGCCGGCAAGCGGCGGATGAAGCAGGTCGGCTCGGTCGAGATCCCCCAGGAGGCGTTCATGGCGGCGCTCCGCCTGGACGACAAGAAATGACCGCCCCTGCGGTCCTGGAGCTTCCCACCGCCCCGGCCCTGCACCCGGCGAGGGGCATCTACGTCCACATCCCGTTCTGCCTCGTGCACTGCCCCTACTGCGACTTCAACGCCCACGCCGGGATGGACGACCTGAAGGTGCCCTACGTCGAGGCCCTCCTGAAGGAGATCCGTGCCGCCGCCGACGGCGCGGCGGTCGAGACGGTCTTCTTCGGCGGTGGGACCCCCACCGAGCTGCCGCCGGCGGCGCTGGCCCGCATCCTTCGGGCAATCCACGAGAGCTTCGAGGTGGCCGGCAACGCCGAGGTCGCCATCGAGGCCAACCCCGAGTCGACCACCCGGGGAGCCTTCGAGGGGCTCCTTGAAGCCGGCTTCAGCCGGGTCAGCCTCGGCGTCCAGTCCCTGGCCCCCCACGTCCTCACCTGGCTCGGCCGGGCGCACACGCCGCAGCAGGCGCTCGCCGCCCTCCGGGATGCCACCGCCGCAGGCTTCGACCACGTCAACGCCGACCTGATCTTCGGGACCCCGGGCGAGAGCCTCGACGACTGGCGGGCAAGCCTGGAGGGCGTCCTGGCGACCGGGGTCGACCATGTCTCGACCTACGCCCTGCAGGTCGAGGAGCGGACGCCGCTCAAGTCGTGGGTCGACCGGGGCCTCCGGCAGGCGCCCGACGACGACGACCAGGCCGACCGCTACGAGCTTGCCGCCCGGCTGCTCCCCGCCGCCGGCCTGGTGCGCTACGAGCTCTCCAACTGGGCCAGGTGCCCGCGGAGCTCCACAGGAGAGCGGAGCTTAGAGGAGCCGGCGTGGTCCCGCCACAACCTCGGCTACTGGACGGGCGGCGACTACCTCGGCTTCGGAGCCGGGGCCCATGCCCACCGCAACGGGCGCCGCTCGTGGAACCTGTCGTCGCCCCGGACCTACATCGCCCGCTCGCCGGCCGTCGAGGAGGGATGGGAGGCGCTCCCCCACGCCGAACGGGCCGCCGAGGCCGCCATCGTGGGCCTTCGCCTCGCTGGCGGCCTCGACCGCGCACGGTTTGCCGAGGTCTGGGGAGAGGACCCGGTCGTACGCTGGAAGGGTGAGCTGCAGGAGGCCGCCGGGCTGGGCCTGATCGAGCTCACCGACGGCGCCGTCGCCCTGACCGAGCGTGGCTTCTTTCTCTGGGGCCACGTGGCGAGGTCGCTGCTTGGGGAAATTAGCGAAGTTCGTGGCACTTAGCACTTGGCCCGGGCGGGTGCTAAATTTACTCTGGCGGCCGGAGGAGATGTAGGTGATGCTGGATTCTCGTAAAGGTGCGATTCTGCGGGCGATCGTCCGGGAATACGTGCGCGCCGGGCAGCCGGTGGGCTCCAAGGCGCTGACCGAGAAGCTCGGCATCGCGGTCTCGGCCGCCACGGTCCGCAACGACATGGCGCTGCTGGAGGATCTCGGCTACATCCAGCGTCCCCATTCCTCGGCGGGCGGCGTCCCGACCGACAAGGGCTACCGCTGGTTCATCGACAACTGGCCGGGCCCCGCCTGGCCGGCCCTTCCCGCCGGCCCGCAGCGGGCGATCAGCGGCGCCTTCGAGCACGGCTTCTACGCACTGGAGGAGGCGCTCGACATGACCTCGCAGGTGCTGTCGGAGGTGACCGAGGCGGTTGCGGTCGTGGCCGCCCCGCCATCGCGGGAGAACCGGCTGCGG
This sequence comes from Actinomycetota bacterium, assembly GCA_036495025.1. GTDB lineage: Bacteria > Actinomycetota > CADDZG01 > JAHWKV01 > JAOPZY01 > JAOPZY01. Next base: position 4,650 of record DASXNO010000356.1, read on the forward strand.
CGCCTGGAGCTGCTCGCCCGGGCCGACGGCCGGGTCGGGCTCCTGCTGATCGCAGACACCGGCCTGGTGGAGCAGGGCCTCGTCGACCTTCCCGAGCCCAGGACCGAGCAGGAGCTGGCCGACTACGGGAACGCCCTGAATGCGGAGCTCATGGGGGCCGTCTTCGAGGAGCTCGCCCTCAAGCTCGCCAGCCCGTCCCCGACGGGCCAGCCGGTCGATCCCATACGCGCCCTGATCGCCGACGAGATCCAGCGCATCGTCACGGGCGGCACCTGGGAGCGGATCTACCGGGGAGGGACCGCCAACATCCTCACCCGGGAGAAGTTCTCCGATCTGGAGACCGCCGGAGGTGTCGTCGGGGTTCTCGAGCAGCCGATGGTCCTCGCGGCGCTGCTGGGCAGGGCTCAGGGCGAGGGCACGATGATCGTCCTCATCGGCCGGGAGCACCCCATCGAGCAGATGCAGGCATGTGCCACGGTGCTCGCGTCCTACGGCCTGGGTGACCAGCGGCGTGGCACGCTCGCCGTGATCGGGCCGACGAGGATGGACTACCCACTGACGATCTCGGCCGTCAACCTGGTCGCCCGGTCGCTGTCCGGGCTGCTGGACGACCTCGCAAGCTGACGGGTGAGCTGACGGAATGGCTCAGGACTACTACGAGATCCTCGGCGTCGAGCGCACGGCCTCCGAGGAGGAGATCAAGAAGTCCTACCGCAGGCTGGCGCGCCAGTACCACCCCGACGCCAACCAGGAGGACCCCGCCGCCGAGGCGAAGTTCAAGGAGATCGCCGAGGCCTACGGCGTCCTCTCCGACCCGGCCCGCCGCCGCGATTACGACACCTACGGCTCCGCCAAGGTGCCCGTGGGTGGCTTCGACCCCTTCGACCTGTTCGCGTCTTTCTTCGGTCAGGATCCGTTCCGGTCCTACGGGCGCCGCACCGAGAACCGCCGGGGCAACGACCTCGCCCTCGAGTTGGAGGTGACGCTCGAGGACGTCGTGAAGGGCGCCTCGAAGTCGGTCACCATCCGCAACCTCACCACCTGCACCTCCTGCTCCGGCACGGGATGCCGGCCGGGGACCTCCCCCGAGCGGTGCTCGCGATGCCAGGGCACCGGCGCCGTGCGCCAGGTGGGCCGCAGCATCTTCGGCAACGTGATGACCTCCTACACCTGCCCGCAGTGCCACGGCTCGGGCGAGGAGATCGCCTCCCCCTGCCACGAGTGCAACGGCGACGGCCGGATGGAGCGGGTCGACGAGATCCCGATCGGCGTCCCGCCCGGCGTCGACGACGGCGTGCAACTCCGCATCTCGGGCAAGGGCGAGGCGGGGCGGCGCGGCGGGGGGGTCGGCGACCTCTACGTGGCGATCCGCGTGGCCCCCCACGACCGTTTCCACCGCCGCGGCGACGACCTGCTCTCGACCCTCGTCGTCCCGATGACCCAGGCCTCGCTCGGTGCCGGGGTCGACATCGAGACCTTCGACGGCCCGGCCACCGTGACCATCCCCCCCGGGACCCAGCCCGGCAAGGTGGTGCGCCTGAAGGGCAAGGGCGTCCCCCGGCTTGGCAGGTCGGGCCGGGGCGACCTGCTCGTCGAGATCGGCGTCGAGATCCCGACCCACTTGAGCGACGAGGAGTCCAAGCTCCTCCGGCGCCTCGCCGCCATCAGGGGGGAGCACGTCGAGGAGGAGCAGGGCCTGTTCGGCAAGATCCGCTCCGCGCTGCACGGCTAGGGCCCTCGGAAGTGCCCAGTTGGCCCCGGTGAGTGGGCACGCCCCGTTTTTCTTCGCCCAGCCGGCCGCCCTCGAAGCCGACCGGCTCACCATCGGAGGCGAGGACGCCCGCCATCTCGCCGTCGTCCGCCGGGCTTGCGCCGGCGACCTCGTCCGCATCTCCGACGGCCGGGGCACGATCGCCGATGCCCGGCTCACGTCGGTGACGCCCGCTGCCGTCGG
>DASXNO010000357.1:0-4798 GCA_036495025.1 Actinomycetota bacterium
CAGGCGGCCTTCCCGGGCCAGGAGATCGAGGGCGTCGGTGAGCTGGATCTCGCCGAGCGCACCCGGCTCGAGCTTGGCGAGCAGGCCCAGGACCGGGTGCTCGAGGATGTAGCGGCCCACGATGGCGACGTCGGACGGCGCCTCGTCGGCGGGAGGCTTCTCGACGAGCGACCGGATCCGCAGCGGCTCCGCCGCGAGGTTCTCGGCGTCCACCGCCCCGTAGCGGGAGATCTCCTCATGGGGGACCTCCATGCCGGCGATCACGCTCACGCCCTCCTCGTCGAAGGTCTCCACCATCTCCCCCAGAAAGTTGACCTTGGGGTCGAAGACCTCATCGGGCAGGACCACTGCGAAGGGCTGGTCGTCGATGAAATCCGCGGCACACAGCACCGCATGACCGAGCCCGAGGGGCCGGTGCTGCTGGACGTAGAAGATGTCGGCCAGGGTCTCGGTCCTGCGCACCTCCTCCAGGAGCTCGGTCTTGCCCGCCCTCTCGAGCACCGCCTCGAGCTCGGCGGCCGGTGCGAAGTGGTCGGCGATGGCACCCTGCCCGTGCGACAGCACGATGCAGATCTGCGTGATGCCGGCCCGGGCCATCTCCTCGACGGCGTACTGGATGATGGGCCGGTCGACAATCGGCAGCAGCACCTTGGGCACCGCCTTGGAGGCGGGGAGGAAGCGGGTTCCGAGACCCGCAGCGGGGATGACCCCCTTGCGAATGGGCATGGTCAGGATCCTAACTTTCACTCAGGGGCGAACCTGTCAGCTCGCCTTACCTTCTTCGGTCGACTGGAAGACGATCGTGCGGTTCTTGCCCCGCGCCTTCGCCTGATAGAGGGCGACGTCGGCGGCGCGCAGCAGGGTGGTCTGATCGGTACCGGCTCTCGGGAAGCAGGCCACGCCGATCGACATCGTGACGGGGATCGACCGCTCTCTGCCGAAGGGCGTTTCGGAGATCCGGCGCCGGATCTTCTCCGCCGCCCGCAAGCCCCCGTCGGCATCGGTCTCGGGCAGGATAAGGACAAACTCCTCCCCGCCGTAACGGGCGAGCACGTCGATGTCGCGGATCTCGGACTTCACCCGGCGGGCCAGCTCGATGAGCACGCTGTCGCCCTGCAGGTGCCCGTAGGTGTCGTTGACGGACTTGAAGTCGTCGATGTCGCAGAGCAGCAGGCAGAAGGGCCGGCGGAAGCGGGACGACCGGTCCATCTCCTGGTCGAATCGGAGCTGGAAGTAGCGGTGGTTCCAGACGCCCGTCATGCCGTCGGTGATCGAGAGGCGCTGGGCCTCCTGATGGAGGACGACGTTGTCGATGGCAACCCCTGCCTGGTCGGCCAACGACAGCACCGTGTCGAGGTCGCGGGCCGAGAACGTGCCGTCGTCCTCCCGGTCGAAGAGGCTCAGCACGGCGAAGATCCGGCCCTGGGCGAACACGGGAACCCAGATGGCGGTATCGAACGGGGGCTCGACCGGTGCTGCGTCGGGAAGCCGGCGCGGCTCGCCGGTGCCGAGGGTGTTGGGAACACAGACGGGTTCCCCGGTGACCGCCACGGACCCGGCGATGCCCTCGCCGGCCCTCAGCCGCAGCGCGGCGGCGTCCACCCCTCTCGACGCGGCAACGGTGAGCTCGTTGCCGCCGGGAGACGGGTGGACGACCATCAGCGTGCCGGCGCATGCCCGCAGGGCGTCCACGCTGGTATCCAGGACGACCTGGAGGATCTTGTCGAGGTCGTGCGTCGAGCGGAGGGTCTCGCCGAAGCGGGCGAGCGATCGCTTCAGCTCCTCCCGGGACCCCTGCAGTTCGGCGACATGCTCGGCAAGCCGGCGCGTCATCTCGTTGAAGGCACGGGCGAGCTGGCCGACCTCGTCGGCCGAGCGGACGTCGATGTGCTGGTCGTAGTCACCGGCGGCGATCGCGTTGGCCCCCCTCGCCAGCTCTCGCATCGGCCGGGCGATCGCCCGGGTCAGGGCGAGCCCCAGGATCGCGGCCCCCAGGGCGGCGACGACGAGGAACACGAGGATCGACGCCAGGAGCGCCTGCCCGCGGGCCTGGGAGCTGAGGGGCCCGGAGATCATCAGTGCGGCGGTCGCCGCCGGGACGTTGTTCTGGAGCGGCAGCACCACGGCGTCGACGGGGTGGTCGCCGATCGTCGCCCTGACCGGCTGGGCGCTGGGGGGCGGGACGGCCACCGTCCACGGCCTGGCGACCCCGGCGCGGTTCTTCAGCGAGCTGGCAACCGCCTGTCCCCTGACGACCATCGTCACGTCGATCCCGGTGGCCGAGGCCAGCTCGCTGGCGAAGGTGTTGTCGAGGTAGTCGCCGGCGATGAGGGTCCCCACCGACGCCGACGAGCTGCCGTTGACAACGGGCACGATCGTGTAGGCCGCGAGCAGGCTCGCGATTGACGGCTCGCCGGTCACGGTCTGGGTGACCAGCATCTCCTCGGCGGTCGGCGCCCCCATGCCGGGCAGGTACACCGGCTGGCCCCGGACCTGGGCGAGGAGCTTGTTGTGGGCGTCGAGCACCATCGCGAAGTCGAGGTTGCCCTGTTTCGCGTCGATGCCCTGGCGAAGGGCCGACTCGATGGTGAGCGGGTCGCCGGTCACCAGGGCGGTGTTCAGGGCCGGCTCCGCGCTCATCGACCTGACACGGTCGCTGACGGCACCGACCCGCTCGTTGTAGAGGGCGGCGGCACCCGGCGCGGCGCCGGCCACGCGGTCGCTGTCCTGGTGGCGCAGCAGCCCGAAGACGTCGAGGCTGATCAGCAGTGCGGCCACGGTGAGTGGGACGACCACGATGCCGATGAAAAAGGCGAACAACTTCGATTGCAGCGACAAAATGGACCCCTTCGGACACGTCGTGGTACCTACCGCCTACCACTACATTCGTCGGAGGGTTCGGTGACGAACTTTACCTAGTGCCCGTTGCTACCCCCGTCTGACTGGCCCATTGTGCCTCGCCAGCGCTCCCACGGGCACCTCCCGGCAGCCGGGGCGCGGGAGGAGTCTGGGGGGAAGCCGGGGGGAGCGGGGGGCGGCCGAAACAGGCTGCCTGTCATACTGGTGGGCATACTGTCTGCGAACGATTCGGCCATTCCTACCGGAGAGTAACGTCGTGCCCACGTACGAGTATGTCTGTGCCTCCTGCGGCAACCACTTCGACACGGTTCAGAGCTTCTCGGACCCGCCGTTGGAGCGCTGCGAGATCTGCGGCGGCCAGCTCCGCCGGGTCTTCCACCCCGCCGGGATCCTCTTCAAGGGATCGGGGTTCTACTCGACCGACAACCGCCGCGCCGGTTCCGGTGGCGGCAAGGCCAAGCCGGGCGAGAAGAGCGAACGAACGTCCGACCGCTCCGGCGAGAAGTCGGCCTCCCAGAAGTCCTCCAACTCCTCGTCTGGCTCCTCCTCGGAGGGCAGCAAGAAAACCGCCGAGAAATCGGCCTGACGTCCGGCGGTGGCGGTGCGGGTCAACGCGGAGCTTGGCCTGTTCGGAGGTTCCGGTTTCTACAGCTTCCTCGACGGCGCGACCGAGGTCGCCGTCCAGACACCCTACGGGCCCCCGTCCGACCGGGTTGCGGTGGGCGAGGTGGCCGGACGTCGCATCGCCTTCCTGCCTCGCCATGGTCGCAACCACGCCATCCCGCCCCATCGCATCAACTACCGGGCGAACCTCTGGGCGATGCGGGAGCTCGGCGTCACCCGCATCCTTGCGCCCTGCGCCGTCGGCTCGCTCAGCCGGGACATCCCCCCGGGAACCTTCGTCGTGTGCGACCAGATCGTTGACCGGACCTCGGGCCGGCGGGACACCTTCTACGACGGACCGGTGGTCACCCACGTGGGCTTCGCCGACCCCTATTGCCCGGAGCTGCGCCCGCTCGCCATGAAATGTGGGACGGAGCTCGGGATCCCCGTGCGGGACGCAGGCACCGGCGTCGTGATCCAGGGGCCGCGGTTCTCGACGAGGGCCGAGAGCGCGTTCTACGCGGCGCAGGGGTGGCACGTGATCGGCATGACCCAATACCCTGAGGTCGTGCTCGCCCGGGAGCTGGAGCTGTGCTGCCTCAACGTCTCGCTCGTCACGGATTACGACGTCGGCATCGAGGGCGTTCCCCCCGTCACGACGCAGGAGGTGGTCCGGGTCCTGCAGCACAACAACGATGCCCTCCGGCGATTCCTCGGCGAGCTGATCCCCCGCATCCCGACGGAGCGTTCCTGCCCGTGTGGGAGCGCCCTGGCGGACGCGCAGCTCTGACCTTGCGGTGCGCGCGATGAGCGCCGAGCAGGCCGCCAGGCTCGGCGAGCTGCTGCTGCTCATGGCCGAGCGCCTCCGATCGGATCCGTCCTACGGCGCCACCAAGCTCAACAAGGCGCTGTTCTTCGCCGACCACCTGCACTACAAGCGCCACGGTGCTGCCATCAGCGGTGCCGCGTACGAACGGCTTCCCCGCGCTCCCGCGCCCCGCAGCCTGCTCGCCGTCCGCCAGGGCCTGGTCGACCGGGGCGAGGCGACGCTCGAGACCAGTGGGTACCTCGGGCACCTCCAGCACCGGCTGGTGGCGGTGCGTCCGCCGAGGGAGGAGGACTTCACCGAAACCGAGCTGACGATGGTCGCCGAGGTCGCCGGCGCCCTGCGCGGTCATTCGCACACGAACGTCCTCGGATGGCAGCTCGCAGCGGAGCGCGAGGAGATCCCCTACGAGTCGGCATTCCTCTCCACGGCCACCCCCAACCGGGCCGAGCTCGATCGAGGGGCAAGGCTCGCAGCCGACCTCGGGCTCGCCGGCAACGGGAGTTCCCG
>DASXNO010000358.1:0-8643 GCA_036495025.1 Actinomycetota bacterium
GATCGCGCACGTCGGTCCGGGTGCCGGTGGCGACGACGGTCCAGGTGGGGGGGTGGGCGACGACGAAGCCGGTCGCCGGATCGGTGTACCTGACCCAGCTACTCGGCACGGCCCCCCCGGCGGACGGCGCGGCAGCCGGCGGTGAAGCGGGGGGAGCCTGTCCCGGGGAGTTCCCCCCCGTTCGGTATCCCAGCACGGCCGCGACCACAGCCGCGAGGACCACCACGCAGAGCAGGCCGACGAGGAGGGCGCCGGGGGGGCGGCTCCGACGGGGGCCAGGCTCCGATGTGCGGGTTCCCGGCGACCAGCTCGGGGCCGAGCTCGCCGCCGGGCTCGGCGACCGACTCGGTGCTGGACTCGGTGCTGGGCGCGGCGCCGAACGAGGTGCTGGGCTGAGCAGGGGGGCAGGCGGTGGGCCGGGTGGTCGACTCGGCGGTGGGCCCTGTGCCGTACTCCGTGCGGGGGCCTCCCTCGGCGGCGGGGGTGGCTCCACGACCCGCTCAGGGATCGACCGCAGCCGCAGCGGTGGGGTTTCGGACATCGTCGCTTTCGGCGAGGGGGCCTCGGCGGGCGGCGGCCGAACCGGATGTGGCGCCGCGGGCAGGGGAGCGGTCGGGGCGACCCCGCCCCGGCCGTCCGTCTTCGTCGCACTCGGTGCGAGGGCCTCTCGGAGGAGCTCGCCCGCCCTGGCGGCGTCGGGGCGGGCCTCGGGATCCTTCGTCAGCAGCGCCATGAGGGCCGGGGTAAGGGGTCCGGCCAGCACTGGCCCCCTCGGCTCGTCGTTCACGATGGCGACCATGGTCGGGAGCGGTCCCAGCTTGATGAAGGGGGGCACCCCTTCGACCGCGAAGTACAGCGCCGCGCCGAGTGACCACAGATCGCTCGGGGCACCCACAACACCGCCGGCGGCCTGCTCGGGGGACATGTAGGCGGGTGAGCCGGGAATCAGCCCCGTCGTGGTCATGCCCGGTTCGCCGACGATGGATGCGATGCCGAAGTCGGCGAGCTTTGGATGGCCCCCCGGCGGGACGAGGATGTTGCCCGGCTTGATGTCGCGGTGGACGATGCCCTGCCGGTGGGCCGCCTGGAGGGTGTCCAGCAGTTGCAGCCCGAGGTCGGCGGCCTCGGCGGGGGACAGGGGGCCCTGGTCCTGCACTCGCTCGGCGAGCGACGGCGCATCGACAAGCTCCATCACGATGCAGGGCCGGCCGTCGTCCTCGACGACGTCGAACACGGTCACGGCGCCGGGATGCGTGAGCCGGGCAGACGCCCGGGCCTCGTGCAGCACCTTCCGGCGCACGCGCGCGCCTTCGGCCTCGTTGAGCTGAGGCGGGATCTCGATCCGCTTCACCGCGACGGCCCGGCCGAGCAGGGTGTCCTGGGCCCGCCAGACCGCACCGTTGCCCCCCCGGCCAATCAGCGAGGCCAGGCGGTAACGGTCAGCGACAACCTCCCCACCGTCAGGTGTCGACATTGCTCTGCCAGCTTGCCTCATGCGGGTGGCTTCATACCACCCGAGCCTTCAGGATCGATGGACGCGATGGTGCCAGGCGCCGTCAGGGCGCCGCACAAGGACCAGAGGCCCCCCTCAGGGCGCCCGTGTGGCGGGACAAATCGCCGTAGGATACCGGGCGCATGGCCACCACCGCCTTGATCGGCACCACGAAGGGTCTCGGGCGGCAGCGGCGACTAGGGCTCCCGGCCGGCCAGAAGGCCGTCCAGGCGCCTCAGCAGTTCCCCGGCGAAGGCGTCGACGATCCCCGGAAGCACGAGCGGACCGGTGGAGAAGAGGCCCTCGGCGTGGCCCCCGCCGGGGATGACCCAGAGGCCCTTCGGCTCGCCCGCTTGCTGGTAGAGGTGCTCCGCCTCCTCGGGAGGAAAGAAGGGGTCCGCACTGCCGTGGACAAGCAGGATGGGGGCGGGCGCGATCTGGCCGACGACCTCGACGGGGCTGTCCCGATCGGGCACGTACCCCGACAGGCGGACCCCGGTCAGCGCCCTGGCGGCGGCCAGGCCCCCGGGGACGCGCCAGATCAGTTCCGTGCGCCGGGCTCCCCGCCCTCGCTGGCCGGCGTCTTTCCACTCGGCCGGCCCGCTGATCGCGATGCACGCGTCCAGGGGCTCGAGGAGTGCCGCCGAGCGGATGACCGCTGCCGCCCCCATCGAGAACCCGATCGCCACGATGGGCAGCGAGGTGTCGGCCCGCATGACTGCGGTGACGGCGGCGACATCGAGTGCCTCGGCATGCCCGAGCGTACAGAACCCTCCGGAGGTCCCGTGCCCTCGGAGGTCCATCGTCCATACGGGCCCGACACGGTTGAGAGCCTCGGCGAGGTCGAGGAGGGCGGGGATGCGGCGGTGGGCGAACAACCCGTGGACGAGGAGGAACGCCAGCCGTCCCTCTCCCGCCAGGCGTGATCCGCCGATCGTGACGCCGTCCGCCGCCTTCGTCTCGAACTCGGTTGACTCGCCGCGGAATGGGCGAGCGCGGGCGGGATTGAACTTGATCCGGTAGTAGCGCAGGCGGGTCAGATGTGCAGTGTCGCACACTCCTGAAATTAACGAAGACGGACCGGCTCGAAACTTTGTTCGCTCGATCGTGACGGCTTCCGTCGGTAGAGGGGTAACAGGTGGAGAACGGAGCAGGAGACGGGACCCGAGGAAGGAGCTGGTGCCATGGCGACAGTGCGCAAAGAGATCGGCATCGACGGAGGGGGACGAGGGGTGCGGTCGGCACGGCGCCCGACCGCAACGGTCCGTTTCGAGTCGACCGGTGAGCCCACCCTGTCCGGGGAGCTGCGGACCGGGGGGCGCCTCATCGTCGACTACGACCCGGTGCGCCTGCCCGATTGCCGGGGCTCCCAGGCCGGCCTGCCGGCCTGGGACATAACCGTCAATGCCCGCTTCCACCCCGGCCTCCAGCTCTACGGCGGCAAGCTGGTCCGCCAGGTCGACGCATCGACCGGGAGGCTGCTGATCCCACCCGCCCCCGACCCCTACGAGGTCACCGTGCCCGCGGGCGCCCGTGAGGTCGAGCTGTGGTTCCAGAACATCGACGCCGGCGGATGCCGCGCCTGGGACAGCAACGGCGGTGCCAACTACTGGTTCCCCGTCTGGCCCGGCCAGGTGCAGGCCCCGACCGACGCCGTGATCCTGCGGGAGGGCGCCGTCGTGGCCCGTGGCGTCGTCAACGTCGTCGGCGAGGGGGCGGTGAAGTCCAACACCTTCCCTGACCCCGCCGGGCAGGGCACTCGGCTCGAAACCCGCCTCGTTGTCGTCGCATGGGTCCGCAACGATGCCTTCGCCAAATCGGTCTGGATGGATGTCCACGTGTTCGATCCGGACAACAGGGTCATCGAAGCGCAGACTGCGCCGCTCGAGTACGCGGGGCCCAGCGAAGGCGGCGGCGACCTGTTCGAGTTCGATCGGGTGATCTACCTCGGCTCGGTGGCGTCGCCCGGCTCGATGTCCCGCCGCCCCGAGGCCAGGAAAGTGCAGTACCGCCTCTATGCCGAGATGAACGGCGAGCTGTACACCGACGGCGTCCTCCACGGCCACGAGCTGTCCGAGGACGTCACGCACTGAGCGCCGCCGAGACGGCATGATGTGGGTCCGATGCCATCGCTCAAGGACCAGCTGCAGTCGGACCTGACCGACGCGATCCGCGCGCAGGACGACGTCGTGCGGTCGACGTTGCGGATGGCCCTCACCGCCATCACGAGGGCGGAGGTCGCCGGAGCAACCCACACGACCCTGACCGACGACCAGGTGGTTGGTCTTCTCCGCTCGGAGATCCGGAAGCGTGGCGAGGCCGCGGACATCTTCGCGGCAGCCGGACGGGACGAGCTGGCGGCGCGCGAGCGGGCCGAGGCGGAGGTCCTCGCTCCCTATCTGCCGGCCGAGTTGAGCGACGAGGCGCTCGCCGCCATCGTCACGGAGGAGGTCGCCCGGGCCGGACAGGACGATGCCACGGGGGGGCGCGCCATGGGATCGGTCATCAAGGCCGTGCGCGCCCGTGTCGGGCAGCAGGCTGGCGGGGGGCGGATTGCGGACGCGGTCAAGGCCGCGCTGCGCTCCTGACCGGGAACCTGGGCTGCGCGGCCACGAGGATAGTCCGCGATCGCGTGTATACGCGCGATCTACGACTAACATCCAGATTTCTCGAGCGGTTCACGCGCTAGTCTCGTACGAGCTGGGTAGCAACACGGGGCTTCGGGGGCAGAGCCTTGGAGCTGCCGGATTCCAGGGAGGGTCGAGATGTGTGGGATTGCGGGTGAGGTTCGCGTGGACGGGCGCCTGCCCGACGTCGGCGCCGTTGCCCGCATGGCCGGGGCCATGGCCTCCCGCGGCCCCGATGGGGCCGGGATGTGGTCGGCCGGCGGCGTGGCCCTCGGGCACCGGCGCCTGGCCATCATCGACCTCTCTGGCCGGGGCCACCAGCCGATGGTCGACCCCGAGCTTGGCCTCGCCGTCGTGTTCAACGGGTGCATCTACAACCACCGGGAGCTGCGCCGGGAGCTCGAGGCGGCGGGGTACCACTTCTTCTCCACCAGCGACACCGAGGTGCTGCTCAAGGGCTGGCACCGGTGGGGGGAGGGCCTCGTCGACCGCCTCGCTGGCATGTTCGCCTTCGCCATCTCGGAACGGGACTCGGGCCGGGTCGTCCTCGCCCGGGACCGGCTCGGGATCAAGCCTCTCTACCTGGCCGACGTCGATGGCGGTCTGCGGTTCGCTTCGACGATCCCTGCGCTGGTGGCCGGGGGCGGGCTCGATACCGCGGTTGATCCCGTCGGGCTTCACCACTACCTGACCTTCCATGCCGTCGTGCCGGCCCCCCGGACGGTGCTCGCCGGCGTCCGCAAGCTTCCGCCGGCCACCCTGCTCGTGGTCGAGCCCGACGGGCGGCGCCACGAGCGCGAGTACTGGAACCCCTGGAACGCTCCTGCGCCGGAGGCCGCGCCGGCGTCGCCGGACGCCACCGCTGCCGATTGGCGGGAGGCGGTCGAAGCGGCCCTCCGCCTGGCGGTTCGCCGGCGCCTCGTCGCCGACGTCCCCGTGGGCGTGCTCCTCTCGGGCGGGCTCGACTCCAGCCTCATCGTCGCCCTGCTGGCCGAGGAGGGCCAGAGCGGCCTCGCCACGTTCAGTATCGGCTTCGAGAGCTCCCGCGACGAAGAGGGTGACGAGTTCCGCTGGTCGGACCTGGTCGCGGCGCGCTTCGCCACCGACCACCACCGTCTCCGCATCCCGACGGAACGGGTGCTCGGTGCGCTGCCCGGTGCGGTCTCGGCGATGAGCGAACCCATGGTGAGCCACGACGTCGTGGCGTTCTACCTCCTCTCCGAGGAGGTCAGCCGCCACGTCAAGGTCGTGCAGTCGGGCCAGGGCGCGGACGAGGTCTTCGCCGGGTACCACTGGTACCAGAAGATGGCCCGGACCCAGGGCGACGGCCTTGCGGAGTACTCGGCTGCCTTTTTCGACCGGACGCACGACCAGGTCAATGCGGTGCTCAACCCCGAGTACTGTCTCGATGACGACGTCAGCCGGGCGTTCGTCGAGCAGGGCTTCGCCGCTCCGGGGGCCGGGACAGCGCTCCGGCGGGCTCTGCGCGTCGACACCCGGGTGATGCTGGTCGAGGACCCGGTCAAACGGGTGGACAACATGACGATGGCCTTTGGCCTCGAGGCGCGGGTGCCGTTTCTCGACCACAACCTCGTCGAGCTGGCGGTTGCCTGTCCCGAGGAGTTGCTGGTTGCTGGCGGCGGCAAGGGGATCCTCAAGGATCTCGCTCGGCCGATCCTGCCGGCAGAGGTGATCGACCGGCCGAAGGGCTACTTCCCGGTTCCGCCGCTCGTGCGGCTGGATGCCGCAGCCGTCGACCTGCTCCGCGACGCCCTCCTTGCCCCGGAGGCAAAGAACCGGGGACTCTACCGGCCGGACCACGTCGAACACCTGCTGGCGCATCCCGACGAGCTGACGGTGCTCCGGTACAACCAGTTGTGGGAGCTCGGGATGCTGGAACTCTGGCTGCAGGCGAATGATATGAACTGATTGTTAACTGCGTTCGAATATGTCGTCGGATTGTCTCGGGGATGAAACATTCAAGTAACCCGGAGGTCGTACCGTTAACAAACTATGAGGCCGCGAATTGCACTGACCACCACCCCGTCGACCGCCGACTCGACCTCGGTGGAGCTGGTCAACCGCTCGTACGTCGACGCCGTCGTGCGCGCCGGCGGGATTCCGTTCGTGCTCCCCGTGCTCGATCGTGGTGACGCCGAAGCCGCCCTCGCGGCCGCCGACGGGCTGCTGCTCACCGGGGGCGGCGACGTCGAACCCGCACGCTACGGCGCCGTCCCGGCCCCGCAGGACTTTGGCGTCGACCACGGTCGCGACGCCTTCGAGGTGGCGCTGGTGCTCGCGGCGCTCCGGCTTGGTCTCCCCATCCTCGGGGTCTGCCGGGGATGCCAGGTGCTCAACGTCGCCCTGGGCGGATCGCTCGTCCAGCACATCCCTGCCGTGACGGGCCGGGACCACTGCATGAAGGGGCGGGAATGCGAGAAGGTCCACAAGGTTGACATCACGCCCGGAAGCCTGTTTGCGAGCGTTGCCGGCGCGACCGGCATCGAGGTCAACTCCCTGCACCACCAGGCGGTGGACCGTGTCGGCGTTGGTCTCCAGGCAGTCGCCTGGTCCGACGACGGCGTCGTGGAAGGAATCGAGGCGGTTATCCCTGCCCGCCTCATCGGTGTCCAGTGGCATCCGGAACTGCTGGCGGACGATCCCGTGCACGAGCGGTTCTTCGAGTGGTTGGCGACCGAGGCCGTCCGTCCGTTGACTGCGAGCAGGGACCAGCTCTCCGACGTCGCGTGAGGGGAGCCGGAAGCACGCTTCCCCGCGGCTACGCCGACCTGAACGTCTACACCCGCATCATCGTCGACGAGGCACGGATGCGGGGCATCGCCGTCGACGTCTTCGACCCCGCCCGCGGCGGCCTCGCGCTCAGCTACGGGGGGCGGACTGTGCGGACGCTGGAGTCGCTGTCGGAGCTGACGAGCGCGGTCGCCCTGCGCATCTGCGACGACAAGCGCCAGACCCGGGACGTGCTCGAGCGTGCCGGGATCGCGGTGCCTCCGGGGCGCCTGGCAACCTTCGACGATGCCGACCTCGACTTCCTGGCCGAGCACCAGGATGTCGTGGTGAAGCCGGTGCGGGGCGAGCAGGGCTGGGGCGTCACCGTCGGGGTGACGAGCGCCGGCGAGCTCGACCGGGCCCGGGAGGAGGCGTCAAGGTGGTGTCCCGACGTGCTCCTGGAACGGCGCTGTCCCGGCGACGACGTGCGGGTGGTGGTCATCGCCGACGAGGTGGTGGCCGCGTCGGTGCGCCGGCCGGCGCAGGTGGTCGGCACCGGCAGCCAGACGATCGCCAAGCTGGTCGAGGAGGAGAGCCGCGCCCGCCAGGCGACGACCGGCGGGGCGTCGAGGATCCCCCTCGACCAGATGACCCGCGACGTGGTGGCGAGCGCCGGCTACTCGCTGGACGACGTCCTCGAACAGGGCGTGACACTGGCCGTGCGGCGTACTGCCAACCTCCACACCGGCGGGACGATCCACGACGTCACCGACGACCTTCACCCCGCACTTGCGGCCACCGCCATCGAGGTCGCCCAGGTCATCGGCATCCCGGTGGTCGGCGTCGACCTCGTCGTCCCGGGGGTCGACTCGCCGGACCACGTGGTGATCGAGGCCAACGAGCAGCCGGGGCTCGCCAACCACGAGCCGCGGCCGACCGCCGCCCGCTTCGTCGACCTGCTGTTCCCCGAAACCGCCGGCTGAGCCTCAGCTCCTCCCTCTGGCCTTCCGGCCGATCAGCAGGCCCGCCCCGACGAGGCAGACGCCGAGCAGGCCGAGCAGCCCGATCGGGAAGCGGGGACCCGTCACCGGAAGGGCCTTGCCCGGCGGTGCGAATGTCGCGCCCAGCACCGAGGGAGTGGGGGACGGAGGCGGGGTCGGCGTCGCCACAGGGGCCGTGACCGGGAGCAGGCCCACGTTGGTCGTCGCCGTCGAGGTGTTGTTCGCCAGGTTCGGGTCGGCCTCGGTGGCCTTCACGCTGGCGGTGTTGTTGAGCGTTCCCGGCAGCAGCCCCGCCGTGACGGCGACGGTCGCCGTGACCGAGGCTCCCGAGGGCATCGATCCGAGGTTGCACGTCACGACACCGCCCGCCTGGCCGCAGCTTCCCTGTCCCGAGCCTGCCGAGACGAACGTCGCTCCCGGCGGCAGGGTGTCGGTCAAGGTGGCGTTGGTGGCCGGGCTCGGCCCGCCATTGGTGACGAGGATGTTGTAGCTGAAGGTCTGCAGGATCCCGGCTCCCGCCGGCGCAGTCTGCAGCACCGACAGATCGGCGGTCGGGGACTGGAAGAAGCACGGCGCCAGCTTGACGACCCTGTCGGTCTGGGTCACGTAGAAGCAGCCGTCCGGCCCCACGGTCGCGAAGTCGCCCCGGGAACCGCCCGAGGCCACCACGGAGACGGCATTGCCGCTGTTGGTGTTGATGCGGACGATGGTGCCGTCGTTGTCGTTGACGAAGACGTTGTTGGCGACGCCGCCCGGGGCGGTGCTCTGGGCGATCGCCATGCCGTCGATGCCG
>DASXNO010000359.1:0-10410 GCA_036495025.1 Actinomycetota bacterium
CTGGCCCCCGGCGACGCCGGCCGGTTGAGCGGCATCCCCGTGACCACGCCGGGGCGGACCATCGCCGACCTGGCGAGGGTGTACTCGACCGCCAAGCTGGGGCCCATGCTGGATCACGCCCTCGCCCGCCGGCTCGTGGGCCGGGCCGAACTTGAGGCCCGCGCCTCGGGGCGGAGGCACGACGACGTCCTGGCCGAGCTGCTGGACGAGCGGCCCGGTTCGGCGCGGCCGATGGGCAGTGAGTTCGAGGTGCAGCTTTTCCGGGCGCTCCGGGAGGCGGGACTCCCCCTGCCGGTGCCGCAGTACCGGGTCTTGATGGAGGACGGTGGCGAGGTCTATCTGGACTTCGCCTACCCCGAGATGAAGCTGGCCCTGGAGGCGGACAGCTATCTCTGGCACGCCTCCCTGGCCGACTGGCAGCGGGACCGGGCGCGCAACGGGGAGCTGGTTGCGCTCGGGTGGTCGATCCTGCCGATCACGTACGACCTCGTGATGCGCAACGCCGCCGAGGTTGCCCGCAGGGTGGGTGCCGCCCTCGTGGTCCGGCGGGCGGGTTGAGGCAGTGAGGGGGGCGCCCGGAGGCGCCCCCCTCACCACGCTTGAAGCCGGTTAGAAGACCTCGGCTTCCTCGGTCTCCTCGAAGGCCGGGCGGTTGGCCATCTCGGCCTCCTGCGCCGCACGGCGCTCCTCGTCCTCACGGCGCAGCAGCTCGAGGAGCTGGGCCACCTCGGCGGCGGGCGTCACCTCGATCGAGCGGTACCGGGTCATGCCCGTGCCCGCCGGGATCAGCTTGCCGATGATGACGTTCTCCTTGAGACCCAGCAGCGAGTCGGACTTGCCCTTGATCGCCGCGTCGGTCAGCACCCTCGTCGTCTCCTGGAAGGAGGCCGCCGAGAGCCAGCTCTCCGTCGCCAGCGACGACTTGGTGATGCCCATCAGGATCGGACGGGCCGTCGCCGGCTCGCCGCCCTCGGCGACCACCTTCGTGTTGGCCAGCTCGAACGCCTTGCGGTCGACCAGGTCCCCGGGGAGGAACTCGGTGTCGCCCGGCTCGATGACGGAGACCTTCCGCAGCATCTGCCGCACGATGAGCTCGATGTGCTTGTCGTTGATGGGCACACCCTGGGACTTGTAGACCTGCTGGACCTCCTGCACCAGGTAGAGCTGCACCGCCCGGATGCCGGCGACCTCCAGGATGTCGTGGGGATCGATCGATCCCTCCGTGATCTGGTCGCCCGGCTGGACGATGTCGCCATCGTCCACCCGCAGGCGCTGGCGCCGGGAGACCGGGTACTCCTCCTCACGGCCGTCGTCACCGACGACCTTGACGATCTTCTTGGTCTCGGCCTCCTCGATCTCCACCCGGCCGGCGATCTTCGAGATGGTCGCCCGGCCCTTGGGGCTGCGGGCCTCGAAGAGCTCGACGACACGCGGCAGGCCGTGGGTGATGTCCTCACCGGCGACGCCTCCCGTGTGGAAGGTCCGCATGGTGAGCTGGGTACCGGGCTCGCCGATCGACTGGGCGGCGATGATGCCGACCGCCTCGCCGATGTCGACCTTGTGGCCCGTGGCCATGTTGCGCCCGTAGCAGGACTGGCAGACGCCGTACTTGGCGTCGCAGGTCAGCACGGACCGGACACGGATCTGGTCCCTGCCGGTTGCCGCCAGCTTGCGCTCGACGATCCGGTCGATCAGACCCCCTGCCTCGACGATGACCTCGCCCTCGGGGGTCGTGACCCTCTCCAGCGACGTCCGCCCGAACAGCTTGGTGTCGAGCGACGGCGCCTCGACCCGCTGCCCGCTCACCGGGTGCACGACGGTGATCGGGATCGGGATCCCACGCTCGGTCCCGCAGTCGACCTCCCGGACGATGACCTCCTGGGACACGTCGACGAGCCGGCGGGTCAGGTAGCCGGAGTCGGCGGTCCGCAGGGCCGTGTCGGCGAGCCCCTTGCGAGCGCCGTGGGTGGAGATGAAGTACTCCAGGACGGTGAGGCCCTCACGGAAGTTCGCCTTGATCGGCCGAGGGATGATCTCGCCACGAGGGTTGGCCACAAGGCCACGCATGCCCGCGATCTGGCGGACCTGCATGATGTTGCCTCGGGCTCCCGAGTTGGCCATCATGTAGATCGGGTTGAGGTCCTGGGAGCGGAACGCCGCCTCCATGTCCTCCTTCACCTCGTCGGTCGCCTTGGTCCAGATCTCGATCAGCTCCTGGCGGCGTTCGTCGTCGGTGATGATGCCCCGGCGGTACTGGGTCTCGACCTTCTCCGCCTGCCGCTCGTAGTCGGCGAGGATCTGGGGCTTGCGCGGGGCCGGGGTGGCGTCGGTGACGCCGATCGTCACGCCGGCCTTGGTGGCGAAGTGGAACCCGATGTTCTTCGTGGCGTCGAGCGTCCGGGCGATGTCGACCTTGTCGTAGCGCTCCGAGAGCTCCTCCAGGATCTGCGAGAGCTCGCGCTTGCCGACCACCCGGTTGATATAGGGGAAGTCGCCCGGCATCGCCTCGTTGAAGATCAGCCGGCCGACGGTGGTGTCGATCAGCGGCATCGAGGGCGTTCCGCTGGCGTCCTCATCCTCGTCCTCAGCGGCCCCGCTGGCAGCGGAGCCGCCATCGGCACCGGAGTCGGAAGCAGAGCCCGCATTGGAACTGGGCTCGGGGTCGGTGTCGTCCAGGCTCTCGCCGGGGCCGAGCTTGCCCCGCAGCCGCACCTTGACCGGCTGCTGGAGCGTGACCTGGCCGAAGTCGTAGGCGAGGAGCGCCTCGGCGACCGACCCGAAGGTCCGCACCGTTGCGTTCCCGTCCTGCCCGTCGCCGGCGGCCTGGACACCCTTGGGCTCCATCGTCAGGTAGTAGGTGCCCAGGATCATGTCCTGGGTGGGGGTGACGATCGGGGTCCCGTGGGCAGGCGACAGGATGTTGTTGGTCGACAGCATCAGCAGACGGGCCTCCGCCTGGGCCTCGGCCGACAGCGGCACGTGGACCGCCATCTGGTCTCCGTCGAAGTCGGCGTTGAACGCCACGCAGACCAGCGGGTGGATCTTGATCGCCTTGCCCTCGACGAGGATTGGCTCGAAGGCCTGGATCCCGAGCCGGTGCAGGGTCGGGGCCCGGTTCAGCATCACGGGGTGGTCCCGGATGACCTCCTCGAGCACGTCCCACACATGCGGCCGGGCGCGCTCGACCATCCGCTTGGCGGACTTGATGTTCTGGGCGATGCCGGCGTCGACGAGCCGCTTCATGACGAAGGGCTTGAACAGCTCCAGGGCCATGACCTTCGGCAAGCCGCACTGGTGCAGCTTGAGCTGCGGCCCGACGACGATAACGGAACGGCCGGAGTAGTCGACCCGCTTGCCCAGCAGGTTCTGGCGGAAGCGGCCCTGCTTGCCCTTCAGCATGTCCGAGAGGCTCTTGAGCGGCCGGTTGCCCGGCCCGGTGACGGGCCGGCCACGACGGCCGTTGTCGAACAGGGCATCGACCGCCTCCTGCAGCATCCGCTTCTCGTTGTTGACGATGATCTCGGGGGCACCGAGGTCGAGCAGCCGCTTGAGGCGGTTGTTCCGGTTGATGACCCGGCGGTACAGGTCGTTGAGGTCGGACGTGGCGAAGCGGCCGCCGTCGAGCTGGACCATCGGCCGGAGATCCGGTGGGATCACCGGGACCGAGTCGAGGACCATGCCCATCGGTGAGTTCTTGCCGCCCTCGGCGGTGAAGGGAGAGATGACCTTCAGGCGCTTGATCGCGCGGGCCTTGCGCTGGCCCTTTCCGCTGCGCACGGTCTCCTTGAGGCTCTCCTCCTCCTCACGGAGGTTGAGGCCGTGGAGGAGCTCTTTGACCGCCTCGGCCCCCATGCCACCCCGGAAGTAGTCGCCGAAGCGATCCCGCAGCTCGCGCCAGATGATCTCGTTGTCGACGAGCTGGCGGGGTGCCAGGCTCCGGAAGGTGTTCCAGGTCTGCTCGAGGAGGGCGGTGTCGCGCTCACGGCGGGCCTCGAGCTCCTTCACCTGGCGCTCGGTGTCCTTGCGCGCCCGGTTGAGGGAGGCCGCCTTCTCGCCCTTGGCCTCGAGCTCGGCAAGCCGGTTCTCGAGGTCCTCCGCATACTTGGCCCGCTTCGCCTCGGCGTCGACGTCGATCTGCGCGATCTCCTTGCGGACCTGGGTCTCGAGCGTGGCCAGGTCGCGGGAGCGCTTGGCCTCGTCGACGTGCGTGATCAGGTACGCGGCGAAGTAGATGATCTTCTCCAGCTCCTTGGGAGCCAGGTCGAGCAGGTAGCCCAGCCGCGACGGGACGCCCTTGAAGTACCAGATGTGGGTGACCGGGGCGGCGAGCTCGATGTGGCCCATCCGCTCGCGCCGGACCTTCGCGCGCGTCACCTCAACGCCGCAGCGCTCGCAGATGATGCCCTTGAACCGCACCCTCTTGTACTTGCCGCAGTAGCACTCCCAGTCCTTCGTCGGCCCGAAGATGCGCTCGTCGAAGAGTCCGTCCTTCTCGGGCTTCAGGGTTCGGTAGTTGATGGTCTCCGGCTTCTTGACCTCGCCGTTGGACCACATGCGGATCTGATCGGCCGTCGCAAGGCCGATTCGCAGCTCATCGAAGTAGTTGACGTCAAGCAATTAAGCCTCCATGTCCACGCTCGAGGGCTCCCGGCGGGAGAGATCGATTCCCAGCTCCTCTGCGGTGCGGTAAACGTCCTCGTCGATCTCCTTCATCTCGATTTCCTTGCCTTCGGCCGAGAGCACCTCGACGTTCAGGCACAACGACTGCATCTCCTTGATCAGCACCTTGAAGGACTCGGGGATCCCCGGCTCCGGGATGTTCTCGCCCTTCACGATGGCCTCGTAGACCTTCACCCGTCCGAGCACGTCGTCGGACTTGATGGTCAGCAGCTCCTGCAGGGCGTAGGCGGCACCGTAGGCCTCGAGCGCCCAGACCTCCATCTCCCCGAAGCGCTGGCCGCCGAACTGCGCCTTCCCGCCGAGGGGCTGCTGGGTGATCATCGAGTACGGACCCGTCGACCGGGCGTGGATCTTGTCGTCCACCAGGTGGAGCAGCTTCAGGATGTACAGGTAGCCCACCGAGATCGGGTGGTCGTAGGGCTCCCCGGAGCGCCCGTCGAACAGGATCGCCTTGCCGTCCTTGTCGAGCTCCTGGGACCGGCCCGTGAGGTTGGACCCGTGGAGTGCCTCCATGATGTCCTCCTCCCGAGCCCCGTCGAACACCGGCGTCGAGACCCAGATCGTCCCGTCGGGATCGGCGGGGAAGTTCTCGGTCCGCGGGCTCACCCAGCCGTACTTGGCCGCCCAGCCCAGGTGGCTCTCGAGCACCTGGCCCAGGTTCATCCGGGACGGCACACCGAGGGGGTTGAGGATGATGTCGACCGGGGTGCCGTTGGCCAGGAAGGGCATGTCCTCCTCGGGCAGCACCTTGGAGATGACGCCCTTGTTGCCGTGGCGGCCAGCGAGCTTGTCGCCCTCCTGGATCTTGCGCTTCTGGGCGACATAGACCCGGACGAGCTGGTTGACGCCCGGCGGCAGCTCGTCGCCGTTCTCCCGGGAGAAGACCCGGACGTCGATGACCTTGCCGTTCTCGCCGTGGGGAACCTTGAGCGAGGTGTCCCGGACCTCCCGGGCCTTCTCACCGAAGATCGCCCGGAGCAGGCGCTCCTCGGGGGTCAGCTCGGTCTCGCCCTTCGGCGTCACCTTGCCGACCAGCACATCGCCCGGCCCGACCTCGGCGCCGATGCGGATGATGCCGCGCTCGTCGAGGTCCTTCAGAACCTCCTCGCCAAGGTTGGGGATGTCCCGGGTGATCTCCTCGGCGCCCAGCTTGGTGTCCCGGGCGTCGACCTCGTGGGCCTCGATGTGGATCGAGGTGAGGACGTCCTCCTTCACGAGCCGCTCCGAGAGCACGATGGCGTCCTCGAAGTTGTGGCCCTCCCACGGCATGAACGCCACCAGCAGGTTCTTGCCGAGGGCGAGCTCGCCCTTGTCGGTGGACGGGCCGTCCGCGATGACGGAGCCGACCTGCACCTGGTCGCCCTCCGAGATGACGGGCTTCTGGTTGATGCAGGTGCCCTGGTTGGAGCGCTGGAACTTGTGCAGGCGGTACTCCCGGCGGTCGCCGCCGATGCCCCGCACCACGACGTAGTCGGCCGAGACCTCCTCGACGACACCAGGCTCCTCGGCCAGCACCATGTCGCCGGCGTCGTGGGCGCAGCGCCCTTCGAGGCCGGTGCCGATCAGCGGCGCCTGTGCCCGGACGAGCGGGACTGCCTGCTTCTGCATGTTGGCGCCCATCAGCGCCCGGTTGGCGTCGTCGTGCTCGATGAAGGGGATCAGTGCCGCGGCGATCGAAACGATCTGCTTCGGTGAGATGTCCATGTAGTCGACATCGTCCGCGGGGATGAGGTCGACGTCGCCCTTGCGGCGGACGAGCACGTGGTCCTCGCTGAACGTGCCGTCCGGCTCCAGCGGCGTGTTGGCCTGCGCGATGACGTGGCGGTCCTCCTCGTCCGCGGTCAGGTAGTCGACGTGCTCGGTCACCCTTCCCGTCTCGACCCGGCGGTACGGCGTCTCGATGAAGCCGAACTCGTTGATCCGGGCGTAGGACGCGAGCGACCCGATGAGGCCGATGTTCGGTCCTTCCGGGGTCTCGATCGGGCACATCCGGCCGTAGTGGCTGGGGTGCACGTCCCGCACCTCGAACCCGGCCCGCTCCCGCGAGAGACCGCCCGGCCCGAGGGCCGAGAGCCGCCGGCGGTGGGTGAGGCCGGTCAGGGGGTTGGTCTGGTCCATGAACTGAGAGAGCTGGGAGGTCCCGAAGAACTCCTTGATCGAGGCGACGACCGGCCGGATGTTGATGAGCGTCTGGGGCGTGATCGCCTCGACGTCCTGGGTGGTCATGCGCTCCCGCACGACCCGCTCCATCCGGGAGAGGCCGACCCGCACCTGGTTCTGGATCAGCTCGCCGACCGAGCGGATGCGGCGGTTGCCGAAGTGGTCGATGTCGTCGACCTCGTACCCCTCGTCACCCCGGTGCAGCCGGACGATGTACTGGACGCCCTTGAGGATGTCCTCGTAGGTGAGGATCGACTTGTACCCGGGCGCCCGGAGGCCCTTCTGGGCCTCGTCCATGTGGGCGAAGACCTTCCACCGCTCCTGCTCCTGGGGCTCCTTGCCCGGCTTGTCGTTCTGGGCGAGCTCCTCGTAGATGCGGTTGAGCACCTGCATCATGTTGGGGTCGGTCGGGCCGAGCTTCTTGTCGACCTTGTAGCGGCCGACCTTGGCCAGGTCGTAGCGCTTCCAGTTGAAGAACAGGTTGTCGAGCAGCGTGCGCGCCGAGTCCGGCGTCGGGGGCTCCCCCGGACGCAGCTTGCGGTAGATGTCCATCAGGGCGTCGTCGGCGGTCTCGATGTGGTCGCGCTCGAGGGTCGCCCGGATCGACTCGGCATCGTCGAAGAGCCACAGGATCTCCTCGGAGGACAGGCCCATGGCCTTCAGCAGGACCGTGACGTTCTGCTTGCGCTTCCGGTCGATCCGGACGCCGACGGTGTCCTTCTTGTCGGTCTCGAACTCCAGCCAGGCACCCCGGGCGGGGATGACCTTGGCGGTGTAGATCTCACGGTCCGACGTCTTGTCCAGCGAGCGGTCGAAGTAGACGCCCGGGGAGCGGACCAGCTGGGAGACGACGACCCGTTCGGTCCCGTTGATGACGAAGGTGCCTTTTTCGGTCATCATGGGGAAATCACCCATAAAGACCGTCTGCTCCTTGATCTCCCCGGTCTCCTTGTTCATGAAGGTGGCCGTGACGAAGAGCGGTGCCGAGAAGGTCATGTCCTTCTCTTTGCACTCCTGGACCGTGTGCTTCGGCGGGTCGAAACGGTGCTCGCCGAAGTCGAGCTGGAGGTTGCCGGTGAAGTCCTCGACGGGCGACATGTCGCGGAAGGTCTCCTTCAGGCCCTCGTGGAGGAACCAGTCGAAGGACTCGCGCTGAATGGCAATCAGGTCGGGGACCGGCTGAATTTCAGGAAAACGGGCAAAAGTCAGGCGCTGACGGGCGGGCGTGCTAGGCAAGCAATGCCTCCTTTAAAGCTGGTGGGTCAAAGAGTCGACAACTATGAAGCGGCCAGCCTGGCCGGGCGTCTTGGGCGCTGGATGACCCCCCTGGCCGTCCATGGGCGCGCCAAAATCGAGGCGACTAGATAGGTGAACTCGCGGGTAAACACGACAAACGGGCATAGTAGCACACTGTGCTACCGCCCGTCAACAGATTCGTTGGCGCTCGTCGCAGATCTGCACCCGTTTTTCGGAGTCGACGCAATGGTAGGCCCCCCCGCTCGTCAATGTCAAATCTTCCCGACCTCGCATCCCCAAGTCCGCGACGAGGCAACCGAGCCTCGAACGGGCCGCAGAACCCGGGGCGACTCACCCGGCCAACGGACCTGGTTCGGCACCCGGCCACGCCGGGTGGTCGGAGCCCCGGGGCTGCGGACCCGTTCGTGCGGACGTGGACTACTTCAGCTCGACGCTGCCTCCGGCTGCCTCGAGCTTTTCCTTGGCCTTCTCGGCGGCTTCCTTCGTCACCTTCTCGAGGACCGGCTTGGGAGCGCTGTCAACGAGGTCCTTGGCCTCCTTGAGGCCGAGGGACGTGAGGGCGCGCACCTCCTTGATGACCTGGATCTTCTTGTCGCCCGCGGCGGTGAGCACGACGTCGAATTCGTCCTTCTCCTCCTCGGGCTCCGCCGCCACGGCGGCGGGGCCGGCCGGGCCGGCGACCGCGACCGGGGCCGCGGCCGTCACGCCAAACTTGTCCTCGAACGCCTTGACGAACTCCGACAGCTCGAGGACGGTCATGCCGCCGATCTGATCGAGCAACTCCTGTGTATTTGCCATTCCTACCTCCTGAATTGAACCTTGGTTGGTGCGTCCGGGGGACTCTTAGACTTCGGTGCCCGCCGCCGGCGCCGGGTCCGGTGCAGCGGTGACTTCTGCGGCGGTGACGTCGGCGGCCGGTGCCTCGGGGGCCTCGGGTGCCGGTTCCGCTGGGGCTGCGGCGGTGGCCGGTCCCTCTGCCGTCACCTTGTCCCGGTAGGCGCCCAGGGCATAGCCCAGGCTCCGGACCGGCGCCTGCAGCAACGCGGCCAGCTTGGCGAGGGGTGCCTGGAAGGCGCCCGCAATCTGGGCCAGCAGCACCTCGCGGGGAGCCACGTTCGCCAGCGACGCCGCACGCTCGGCGCTGAGGACCCTCCCCGTGAGGACCCCCCCCTTCAGCACGAGGGCCGGATACTTCCGGGAGATCTCGTCGAGGCCCTTGGCCGCCGTCACCGGATCGCCCTTCACGAAGGCGATTGCGGTGGAGCCCTCCAGCAGGGGAACCAGGTCGTCCAGGCCGATGTCTTTGGCAGCGATCTTCGCCAGGGTGTTCTTCACGACCTTGAACTCGGTCTGGGAGGCCGCCAGAGAACGCCGCAGTTCGGTCATCTCGGCCACCTTCAGACCGCGGAACGAGGTCAGGAGGGCGGCCTCGGATTCACGCAACTCGACCTTGAGGTGCTCGACCGCCGCGACCTTCTGCGCCTTTGGCATCCGTCACTCGTCCTTTTCTTATCCGGCGCCTTGAGGGGCGCCTCCTTTGGGAAAAACAAAACGACCCACCGGAGACGGTAGGTCGCGCGAGCAACGTAACTCTCGACGCCTCGGCGGGCTCCTCCCGGCTACGGGGGACTTAGGGCCTTGCGGCCACCTGCTGTCTCCGGCACAACCATCGTACGCGGCACCCGTTGCCCGGTCAACCAGGCCCCGGCCGGGGAGGCTACGCGGGGGCTGCCGCTGCGCCGTCTCGGGCCGTCTCCTTGAGGCGGGTGACGTCCACCCGGACCCCCGGGCCCATGCTGGGGGCCAGCGTGACCGACTTGACGTACTTGCCCTTGGCGGCGGCGGGCTTGGCCCGGAGGACCTCGTCGACGACGGCCAGGTAGTTGTCCGCCAGGTCGCCGGCGCTGAACGAGGTCTTGCCGATCACGGTGTGGACGTTGGCCTGGCGGTCGGTGCGGTACTCGATCTTGCCGGCCTTGACCTCCCGCACGGCCCGGCCGACGTCGGGGGTGACCGTGCCGGACTTGGGGTTCGGCATCAGCCCGCGGGGGCCGAGGATCTTCCCGAGCTTGCCGACGACCGGCATCATGTCGGGCGAGGCGATCGCGACGTCGAAGTCCGTCCATCCCTTCTGGATGCGGTCGGCCAGGTCCTGCGCCCCGACGAACTCCGCCCCGGCTTCCTCCGCCTCCCGGGCCTTCTCGCCCTGGGCGAACACGGCGACCCGGACCGACTTGCCGGTGCCCTTCGGCAGGCTCACCGAGCCACGGACCTGCTGGTCGGCCTTGCGAGGATCGACACCGAGGCGCAGCG
>DASXNO010000360.1:0-8229 GCA_036495025.1 Actinomycetota bacterium
GTATCCGGCGCCTTGAGGGGTGCCTCGGGGGGAGATGGCCGGGCGACGCTGCGCCGGCTGCGGATCCCCGCCCGCCTCGTCGTGATGGCCTGGGAGCTGGCGCGGTACCCGAGGGGGGAGGTGCTCGTCGGCCGGGCGGGCGCCGTGCACGGCACGAACTTCTGGGTGCCGCCGCTGCACCGGCCCAACGGGGTCGTGACGGTCCACGACCTCACCTTCCTCCTGTACCCGGAGTTCTGCACCCCACAGGTGCGACGCTACCGCTGGATCCTGCCGCAGGTGCTGAAGCGCTGCGCCGTCGTGCTGACCCCGTCCGAGACCGTGGCGGAGCAGGTGAGCTCCGAGCTGGCGTTCCCCCGTGACCGCATCGTCGTCACGCCCGAGGGGGTGCGCCGCAACGCCCTCCTCGCCGCGCCGGCAAGTCCCGAACCACCGGAGGGTGGCCGGAGCTACCTCCTCTTCACCGGGGCCCGGGAGCCCCGGAAGAACCTCGACCGCCTCCTCCGGGCGTTTGTCCTCGTCCGCGACCTCGACCTCGACCTCGTCGTCGCCGGCCCCGCCGGATGGGGGAGCGAGGACCTCCGCGCCCGCGGCGTCGAGCTCGGCATCGCTGAGAGGGTCGAGTTCACCGGCTACCTCAGCGACCCCGCCCTGGCCACCCTGCTCGCGGGGGCCCGGGCCTTCGTCTTTCCCTCCCTCTATGAGGGGTTTGGCCTGCCGCCGCTCGAAGCCATGGCCGCGGGGGTGCCCGTGGTTGCCGCCCGGGCGGGAGCGCTGCCCGAGGTGCTCGGGGATGCCGCCTTCTGGTGCGATCCCCTCGACGTGGAGTCGATTGCGGCGGCCATCCGGACCGCGGTCACCGACGATGGCCTGCGGGCCCGGGCGGTGACGGCGGGCCACGCCCGGGCCGCCTGCTACGACTGGGCCGAGACCGCCCGGCTCACCCTCGGGGCCTACGAACGCGCCTCCGGATAGGCCCCTGCGGAGAATGCCTGAATAACGCCAGCTGTGAAATTACGCACGCGCCACCCACATTGCGAGATACTTTGCCTCCATGAGCGGGAATGCCCCGACTGGGACCGAGGTCCCTGGGGGCGAGGAGCTGCTCGAGCTCGCCCCCGACATAGCGCACGACGTACCCGAGGCACCTTCTGCTCCGGGCCTCCCCCATCGGCGGAGGTTGCGGAGGGTCCTGAAGTACGCGGGCATCCTCATGCTCGTTTTCGTCCTGGCGGCGGGCGGACTTCTCGGGTATGCCCGGTTCCGGCTCGGGCACCATCGTGTGGTGGCCTGCCTGGCCTGCCGGTCGAGCGACGGCGCGACCGGGCCGATGAACGTCCTCGTGCTCGGCTCCGACCGGCGGCCCGGCGACACCTCGGGCAGCCAGCGCGCCGACACCATTGCCCTGCTCCACGTCGACTTCAAAGCGTCGAAGGCCATCCTGGTCAGCCTCCCGCGCGACCTGCGGGTGAAGGCGCCCAACGGTGACTTCGTCAAGATCAACAGCTTCTACAACCAGGGCCCGGCGGCGATGGTCCAGGCGGTCAACTCCTTCACCGGCCTGCCGATCGACCACTACGTCGAGGTGAACTTCGCGGGCTTTCGCAACATCGTCAACACCCTGGGTGGTGTGCGGATCCGGTTCTCCCAACCGGTCAACGATCCGGACTCCGGGCTGGCCGTGCCGGCCGGCTGTGTGACGCTCGGCGGCGACCAGGCGCTGGCCTTCGTCCGGGTCCGCCACGTCGACAGCGACTACGGTCGCATCGCCCGCCAGCAGTTCTTCGTGCAGCTGCTGATGAAGCAGGTCCTCTCCGCCGGCACGCTTCTCAATCCACTAAAGCTCGTCGATCTCATCAACGCGGGCGCCGGCAACGTCACCACCGACAGCGGTCTCGGGGCCGGGACCATCGAGAAGCTGGCCCTGCAGCTCCGCAACTTCACGGCCAGGGCCGTGGACTTCCGGGTCGTGCCCTCCCAGCCGCAGGACATCCAGGGGGTCTCCTACGTGATCCCGTACGCCGCCCAGTCTGCGGCGATGTTCGACGCCATCAAGAACGGCACGACGCTGCCGGACTACGGCAAGCAGAACTCCGTGATCACCCCTTCCAGCGTGACGGCCACCATCCTCAACGGCACGACCACGCCCGGCATCACCGCCGAGGCGCAGTCCGAGCTGCAGGCCGCCGGGTACGTGGTCACCGCAACCGGCAGCGCCGATGCAACCAACTATGCCGCCACGGTCGTCTACTACACGCCGGGCAACGTCGACAAGGCGAGCCTGCTGGCGCAGGTCTACGGGGCGGCGCAGGTCGAGCCGCTCCCACCGCAGATCCACGCCGGCGGCGATGTCGTCGTGGTCCTCGGCCAGGACTATGCCCAGGGAAAGGTGACCGCCGTGCCGAGTGCCGCACCCTCGCCGCTGTTGCCGGCAGGTCCGCCTGCGCCGTTGCCGTCGAGCGCCCTGGAGGTCGCCGCGTGCTGAGCACCCCAGACACCCCGGACACGGACACCAGGGTGAGCTGGCAGTGAGCAGCGAGACGCCCGTCCGGCCGGCACAGCCCGCAGTCAAGCCCGGGGGCCCGGGGCGCCGCCGGCTCAGGACCACCCGGCGGGGCAGGATATTCCGGCGGGTGCTGGGGTCCCTTGCCCTGATCGCGCTCGTCGTGGTCATCGCCGGCGTGGCGCTCTTCTTCCACACCCGTGCCCTGGTCGACCGCACCGGGGTGACGTGTCCCGCCTGCGCGCCGCAGCAGGCCCAGGCCCCGATGAACGTGCTGGTCCTCGGGTCCGACTCCCGTGCCGTCCTCGACCCACAGGACCTGCAGCACTACGACCCCACCGCGACCGACCGCAACAGCGGCCAGCGGGCGGACAGCATCGTGCTGCTCCACATCGACCCGACGGCCGCCCGGGCCGTGGCCCTCGCGCTCCCGCGCGACCTCAAGGTCCCGTCTCCCGGCGGGGGGTCCCAGAAGATCAACGGTTTCTACAACCAGGGTGTCTCGGCCATGGTGAAGGCGGTCCATGACTTCACGGGCCTTCCGATCAACCATTACGTCGAGGTCAACTTCAACAGCTTCCGTACCATCACCAATGCACTCGGGGGCGTGAAGGTCCGGTTCACCCGGAAGGTGGTCGACCCGGACTCCGGTCTCAACCAGGCCGCCGGCTGCAACCTGCTGACCGGCGACCAGGCCCTCGCGTTCGTCCGCGTCCGCCACATCGACAGCGACTACGGGCGCATTGCCCGCCAGCAGCTCTTCATCAAGCTGATGATGGACAAGGTCCTGTCGGCCGGCACGCTGCTCAACCCGCAGAAGGTCGTCAGCCTCATCAACCTCGGAGCGGGCAATGTCGGCCATGACACCGGGCTCGGCCTCTCGACGATGAGCTCCCTGGCGCTGCGGTTCCGCCACTTCTCGAGCAACGACCTCGACTTCCGGGTCGTGCCGTCGCTTCCCCAGCCCGACGGCTACGTCGTCGCCAACACCGCCCAGTCGACCGCCCTGTTCACCGCCCTCCGCACCGGCCGCCAGCTGCCCGATTACGGCAAGCAGGGAGTGAGCGCCATCGACGCCTCCAATGTGGCTGCCACGATCCTCAACGGAACGAAGCTCGCCGGCGTCGCCGCCCAGGCGTCGGCCGCCCTGTCGGCCAAGGGCTACACGGTGCTGCGGACCGGCAACGCCGACCGCTCCGACTACGCGGCGACCGTCGTCTACTACACCCCTGGCAATCAGCAGAAGGCGCAGTTCCTGGCGACGCAGCTCGGCGCTGCGCAGGTCCAGCCGGTGCCCGCGGCCCTCAACGTCAGCACCGGCGACGCCGTCGTCGTGCTCGGGACGGACTATTCCCCCAACGCGAAGCTCCCGAAGGCCTCGGCCCCGGCCAACCCGCTGCTGCCGGCGGGGCCGCCCGTGGTCGAGCCCGCCGCGCAGCCCTGGTTCTCGGCCTGCTGAGGGCCCTAGGGTAGATCGGCCGCGGCGGCCCCGGCCTTCGCCGCCGCGTCGCTGGCCTTGCGCCGGGCCTCGTTGGCCACCGACCGGGCAACCCGGGCCGTCGCCTCCGCCTTGGCGGCATCGGCCTCCAGGCGGGAGGCCTCGGACCCCAGCCGCTTCGCCTCCGCGGCCAGTTCCTCCGCCTTGCGCTGGAGCTCCCGCCGGCGCTGTGCCCCCGCCGCCAGGTCCGGCTCCCCGAGACCGGCGGAACCGGGGGACCCCTCCGCAGGGAATCCCGTCTCCCAGAGCGAACCCGGGGTCAGGTCGGCGGTGAGGCGCCCCCGGGCCAGGGCGTCCCGTCCCTCGGTGTCGACGGCGACTGCGGTCAGGGTCTGGGCGATGCGGTCCCGGTTGGCGGGGGAGTCCGGGTGCCCCGCCTCCGCCAGCGCGCGGGTGGCGGCCGCCACGAGCCGCCCGATGATCTCCCGGCGTGCCCTGGCCGCCTCCGCCAGGGCGTCCCG
Organism: Actinomycetota bacterium; assembly: GCA_036495025.1. GTDB lineage: Bacteria > Actinomycetota > CADDZG01 > JAHWKV01 > JAOPZY01 > JAOPZY01. The sequence goes on from DASXNO010000360.1 coordinate 4,463, forward strand.
GCCCGCGCCTTCCCGCTGCGACCGGCTCAGCCTGGCATCGGCGTCGAACAGGGCCGAGAGGTCCCCGGCATGGTCGCGGGCGACCTGGTTCAGCGCCCACGCGGTCACGGTTGGGCGCCGGAGCGCCTTCACGGCGCCAGCCGCGGCCTTGTCCGTGGCCCTCAGACTCTTGGCGAGAGCGTCGCGCTCGGCGGTGAACCGGTCGGGAGGGGTGGCGTAGAGCCGGTCGAGCGCCTCCTCCGTCGCCGGGTCCATCAACAAGTCTCCATCGGCAGGCCCCCCATCGCGAGGCAACGCCGGAACCCGGCGATCCGCCCCTCAGCGATTGTCCTGGTGTCGGCGCAAAAAACAGCGTTAGTAGACAGGGAGGCCGGATTTTCCGCAAGCGGAGCAACGTTCAGCCTGCCCTCAGAGTCGAAATGCATGATGTGACTGCTGGCCGGAGGGCACATCGGCTCGTGTGGGTACGTTAGCGTTACCCACCCACCTTGTGTCCAACGAACTGGACGAACAGCTCAGAGAGGCTTGGCAATGGTAGGGAGGAGAAGGAGAAGCTGGACAAAGCGGGCATGAGCGGGGCCGAACCCAGGCCTCGCCCGGAGCCGGTTCCCGATCCGCAGCCCGCCGCGGCCCCCACGATGGGGTTCGCCGCCGGACTGGTCCGGACGGCCCGCCCACGCCAGTGGATCAAGAACCTCCTCGTCTTCGCCGCGCCCGGCGCCGCCGGGATCCTGACGCACGGCACCGCGCTGGGCCGGAGCCTCGTCGCCTTTGGCATCTTCTGCCTCGCCGCCAGCGGCACCTACTTCATGAACGACGCCTTCGACCGCGACGTGGACCGGCTGCATCCGGAGAAACGTCACCGCCCGGTGGCGGCAGGCATCGTCGGCCGCCGGGCCGCTGCGCTGTCGGCTGTCCTTCTGCTGGCTGGTGCGATCGGGCTGGGTGTGGCGCTGCTCGGCCGGGAGTTCGCCCTTGCCGTGAGCGTCTATGCCGCCGTCAACCTCGCCTACAGCGTCTGGCTCAAGCGCGAGCCCATCCTCGACCTCGCGGCGGTGGCGTCCGGCTTCCTCATCCGGGCGATCGCCGGGGGCCTGGCGGTGGGGGTGCCCCTGTCGAACTGGTTCCTCATCGTCGCCTCGTTCGGGTCGCTGTTCATGGTCGCCGGCAAACGCCAGGTGGACCACCGCGAGCTCGAGCTCGCGGGGATCGGGCACCGGGGGGCCCTGGGGGCCTACTCCCAGCAGTTCCTCCGGTTCATCCGGGGCATGTCGGCCGGCATCGCCATCACGGCCTACTGCCTCTGGGCCTTCGAGAAGGCATCCCTCGCCCCCCGGGGTGACATCTTCTTCGAGCTGACGATCGTGCCGTTCGTGCTGGCAATCCTGCGCTATGCCCTCCTCCTCGAAGGTGGGGCCGGGGGTGCGCCGGAGGACGTCGTCCTCAGAGACCGGACCATCGTGGTCCTGGGGGCGGTGTGGGCGGCCCTGTTCGCTGCCGGCGTGTATGGGACGTGAGGTCCTGACGGGCTGGGGGCGAACCGCGCGCAGCGCGGCGGAGGTCGTCCGGCCCGCCGACGCGCCGTCGGTCGTGGCCGCACTGACGTCGCCCGGCTCCCGCGGGGCCATCGCGCGCGGTCTCGGTCGCAGCTACGGCGACGCCGCCCAGAATGCCGGCGGCATCGTTGTCGACACGGCCTCCCTCGACCACATCGCCTGGAGCGACGAATCGGCGGGGCTCCTGACGACTGGGGCCGGGACGAGCCTGGGCGCCATCCTTCGGGCGCTGGTGCCGCGCGGCTGGTTCGTGCCGGTCTCGCCGGGCACGCGGTCGGTCTCCGTCGGTGGCGCCATCGCTGCGGACGTGCACGGCAAGAACCACCACGCCGACGGGAGCTTCGCCTCCCACGTCACGTCGCTCACGCTGGCCACGCCGGTCGGGACCCGGGAGGTGACCCGCAGCGACGACCCGGACCTGTTCTGGGCGACCGCAGGTGGCATGGGGCTCACCGGCGTCATCCTCGGCGCGACGGTTCGCATGCTGCCCATCGAGACCTCTCGGGTGCGCGTCGTCACCGAACGAGCGGCCGACCTCGACGACGTCATGGCGAGGATGTCCTCCGGCGACGGCGACCACCGCTACTCGGTGGCCTGGATCGACTGCCTCGCCGGCGGCCGGAACCTGGGCCGCTCGGTCCTCACCCGGGGCGACCACGCCCGGGTCGACGACCTGCCCGCACCGGCACGGCGGGATCCCCTCCGCTTCGAGGCCGCCACGCACCTGTCCGTGCCCGCCTTCCTACCCGGCGTGGTCAACCGGACGACCGTGCGCCTGTTCAACGAGGCCTGGTTCCGCAGGGCGAGGGCACACGCCACGACGATCGAGCCGATCTCGGGCTTCTTCCATCCCCTCGACGCCCTGCGTGGGTGGAACCACCTGTACGGCCCCGGCGGCTTCGTGCAGTACCAGTTCGTCGTGCCGTTCGGCGCCGAGGCGGTCGTGCAGGCGACACTCCAGCGGCTCTCCGCGATGCGCCTGCCCTCCTTCCTCGGCGTGCTGAAGCGGTTCGGCCCCGCCGATCCCGGCCCCCTCTCCTTCCCGATGCCCGGCTGGACCCTCGCCCTCGACCTCCCCGCACGCCTCGGTGGCCTGGCGCAGGTGCTCGATGCCCTCGACGAGCTGGTTGCCGGCGCCGGGGGCCGGGTCTACCTGGCCAAGGACGGCAGGCTGCGCCCCGATCTGCTCGCCTGCATGTACCCCCGCCTCGGGGAGTGGATGACGGTGCGGGACCGGGTGGATCCCGGCGGGGTGCTGCAATCGGACCTGGCGCGCCGGCTGGGCCTCACCGTGGCGCGGAGCGCGGCATGAACGACGCCCTGGGCGCCCCCCAGTCGGTCCTCGTGCTCGGCGGCAGCTCCGAGCTGGCCCGGGCGATCCTGCGCCGGCTCGTCGCCAGGCGCGCCCGGACGGTCGTCCTCGCCGGCCGGGACCCCGAGCGCCTCAAGGAGGCGGCGGCCGAGCTGTCCACCCTGGGGGCCACGGTGGTCGAGACACTCTCGTTCGAGGCGACGGACACCGCCAGCCACCAGGGCCTCGTCGACGACGTCTTCGGCCGCCACCGCGACATCGACCTCGTGCTCTTCGCCTTCGGGACGCTCGGGGCTCCGGGCACCAGGGGCATGCTCGAGCGCGACGGTGCCGGCGCCCTGGGCGATCCCCTGGCGGCCGCCGATGTGGCCGCCGTCAACTTCGTCGGATCGGTCTCGGCCGGCATCGCCGTCGCCGGCCACCTGCGCCGGCAGGGTCACGGCACGCTGATGGCGCTGTCATCGGTCGCCGGGATGCGCGCGCGCCCGTCCAACTTCATCTACGGATCCTCCAAGGCCGGCATGGACGCCTTCTTCGAGGGTCTCCGGTACCAGCTCGACGGCACCGGCGCCCGGGTGGTCGTCGTCCGGCCCGGGTTCGTGGCGACGCGCATGACTGCGGGCCTCAAGCCTGCCCCGTTTGCCACGACCGCCGATGACGTCGCCGAGTGCGTCGTCCGGGGGCTGGAGGCGGGGGACGACGTCGTGTGGGCTCCCCCGGTGCTGCGATGGGTGATGGCTGCGGTGAAGCTGCTCCCGACGGCGGTGTTCCGGAGGTTGCCGGGATGACGAAGGCCCTGGACGACCGGCCCTGGATCGAGAAGGAGGTCCCCGGAAAGCCGCAGGTGCGGATCGGTACCTTCTCGGTGCGGCGTTGGGTGGCGATCGTGGCGGTGGTTG
>DASXNO010000361.1:0-4742 GCA_036495025.1 Actinomycetota bacterium
GGGCGACGGCGCCCACCGCCAGCCAGCCGAGACCCAGCGCGATGAAATGCACCCGGAGGAGACGCTTGGCCTCCTGGGGGCGCCAGAAGAAATTCGGGTCGGCGAGGCCCTCGGGCGGGGAGCCGTCCCCGGCTCTGGCCCCGGCCGCCCGCTCCCGCAGCGCACGCGGCGGGGCGACCCGTTCGAACCGGACCTGCGTCCGCCCCGCGATGACGACGATGGCAACGATCGCCACCAGCAGCAGGACCATGCCGGCAGCGAAGCCGAGCCGCTGCTGGACGATGACCGCCTCGCGTGCGCACCTGGCAGCGGGGTTGGGGCAGAACACCCGGCGGGTCCACTGGTACCCCACGAGGTCGACGAGGAGGAGCGCCAGGCTGAACACGTAGGTGAGCGACAGCAGCACGGACAGCACGTGGACCATTGCCCGGCACAACGGCTTCAACCCCCTGGTCGTGGGGTGCATCCAGCCGGCTGCATTGAGGACCGTGAACGGCATCAGGAACACCCAGAACGGCTGCGTGCCCGACCCCGAGGTCAGATCGCCCCAGTCGTAGCCCTCAACGGTCACATCGTCCCTGCGGGCGATGACGACGGTACCGCCGACCCCCTCGCCGACCGTCTCCACGCTCGTGGGCACGTCGAAGCCGAGCAGCCGGGGCCCCGGCGATCCGCCCACGCCGTGGATCCGCAATTCGCGGGGACTGTGGTCGTCCGGGTTTTCGATCACGGGAGTGGGAGCGCCGGTGGCGGAAGGGTTGGAGGGGTGGCGAAGGGGGGCGGCCCCACGAGGTCGAGGAAGTCGAGCAGGTCGTCGGCAGCGGCGTCCCGGTGGGTCAGCGGGGGCAGGTTCCATTTCGTCTCGATGAGCTTCAGGACCGACGTATGGTCGTGGACGACGGAGGAGACGTAGTCCCGCTTGGCGAAGGGCGAGACGATCGCGGCCGGCACCCGGAAGCCCAGCCGGTCGTAGCGATCCTCGGGTGCCGTCCTGGGCCGCACGTCGTCCGGTTCGGGCGCGGCGGGCGGCGGTACGTGGTCGTAATAGCCACCGCCCTCGTCGTACGTCCAGATCAGGACGGTCCGGGGCCAGCCCGGCCCCGCCATGACGGCGTTGATCACCCTGGCGGCGAAGGCCTCGCCCTTCTGGATGTCCTGGGGGTTCTCCTCGGAGTTCTCCTCATAGTTCGGGTCGACGATGGAGATGGCCGGCAGCTTGCCCGTCCGGGCGTGCCGGAAGAAGCGGTCGATGGGTCGGACATGCCCCCAGTAGCCCAGGAGGTCGAAGGGATAGATGTCTGCCGTGAACTGCACCATCGACTGCAGGTCCGAGCGAAGCCTGGCCCAACGCAGCTTGAGAGGATGCAGCTCCCGCGACGAGTGGTAGTTGGCCCAGGTAATCCCGTTGCGGTTGAGCAGGTCGAAGATGGTCCCCGGTGGATCGTCGAGCAACTCAGAGATGCTGTCGTTCGTCAGCCCGTGCGCGGTGCCGGCGATCAGGAACCGCCGGTTGGGGATCGTCGGCCCCAGGCACGACGCGAACCATCGGTCGGCCAGGGGGAAGGTCCGGGCGAGAGCGGAGTAGAACGGCAGGTCCTGCTCCGTCCAGTAGCCCATCGCTACCTTCGGGTCCCCTGCCAGGCCGGAGTGCTCGATGCTGGTGACGAAGCCGTCGTTGCAGCCACCGTCGAACTGCTCCTTGCTGGCGACCCAGGACTGGGTGGGAACGGCGGGATGCTGCGTGGTGGAGGGCAGGTGGAAGGCCCTGACCGGCTCCCCCGCCTGCGTGAAGTTGGTGGCGGTCGGGTTGCCATCGGCATCCAGCGTGAATCCGTCCCCGCGGCCGAGCACCCCGAGATAGTTGTCGAACGAGTGGTTCTCCATCATCAGGATGACGATATGGTCGATCTGCGGGAGGTGATCGCTGCCCTCGGGCCGGGAGGGGTCGGGTCGCTCGCCCACGCCGGTGGCCTTTCCTCGGTGGAAGGCGATGGCAGCCAGCTTGTCGACCGCCGTCAGACCACGCCGGGCGGCATTCACCGGGGGTGCCTCCCGGGTGCGCCGAGCGTCTCGGATGCTCCGTGCCTCGCTGCGCCCGGGCTCTGGGCAGATCTCACGCCTTCCCCTTCCAGGATGTGTCTAGGGATTGTGAGTCTCGAAGTACGTCTTCAGATACGTGTCGAACAGCACCCCGGCAAAGAATCTGCCGAAGCGGGCAGTCGCCGCCAGGCCGGCGAGGCGACTGGGCGCGTTCGTGGCCCGGATCGTGGTGAGCTGGCGGGCGAAGTCGGCGGGGCGGATCGTGAGGATCCCCCGACCGTAGACGGGCCCGGTCTCGTCGACGCCTTCGTAGATCGTGAGAAAGAGGGTGGACGTCTCCTCCCAGAGGTGGAGACCCCTGCCGTGGTGGATGAGCTTGAAGCCGGTGAACCACCAGGTCTGTCCGGTCTCCGCCGTCAGCCTCATCGCGTACTCCATGCGCCGGTTCCCGGGATCGGAGGGATCGACCTCGAAGAGGTTGAAGACGCCGTCGGTCACGGTGAACGGCTTGCCGGACAGCGAGGGGGCCTGGACGGTGCCCACCATGCGGGCCGGGTGACGGGGATCCTTGATCAGGCGTTCCACGTCCTCTGACTCGATGGTCAGGATGAAGGCGAAGCTCGTCTGGTCCGCTTCACCCTCCCGGTAGCCGCGTTGGAAATCGATCTTTTCTCTTGGAGAGAAGAAACCCGACATACGTTCCGTGAACTCCACCCCGACGTGCTCTGGCTCCTCCACGCCGGGCGGCGGGGACGATGGCAGCGCAGAGTCGATCGTCCACCCCCGCTCCTCCGCCAGCAGCGCGCAGGTGCGCTCGGCGAGCGCAGAGATCGTGAGCAACGGGTTCACGCCAAGCGGGCGGGGGACGACGGCTCCGTCGCTCACGTAGAGGTCCTCATAGACGGCGGAGCCCGAGGTCCCCGAGAAGACCTGCCCCCGATCGTTCACCACCCCGCTCTCCGCCGTCTCGGCCATCACGCAGCCGCCGAGCGGGTGCACGCTGATCAGGCTGTCGGCGAGATGCCGGCTCGAGATGGGGTTCTGGACGAACACGCCGTGAAGGGGCCGGCTCGCCGCCTTCAGGTTGTCCTCGATCTTGCGGAAGACGGCCTCGTCCGCGACGCCGGGCCAGACCACCTCGAGTTGGTCGTGGTCGTCGAGGCGCATCGTGCCGGTCCCGCTGTCGTGGGCCATGACGAGGTAGGTCTGGGTGTGGCCCATCGCCCCCCGGCGCGACGCCACGAGCGACTCCACCTCCCGGAGACCCTTCCTGAGCGAGTGCGTGAGGCCATGGCCCGTGTCGGCCCCTTCGACGCCGGCGGCCGCGGCCATCAGCCCCGGCAGCACGCCGGCGAGGGCGCCCGGGATCGACCCTTCCTCGATGACCATGCCGTCCTCGAGGACCGGCTGCTGGCGAATGTCGATCACTCCCGTGATACAGGGCCCGACCGGGGGGAGGTGTCGCCGCTGCCCCCACCCGATGCCGTCGATCGGCTCGTCGGTGTTGTAGCTGAAGCCGAGCACGTCGCCGTTGCCGGTGAAGTGCCGGCCCACCTCCGACGACAGCGCCAGGCCGGCCTTCTCCGACCGGAGCAGGATCTCCGTCGAGCCGAGCGTCCCGGCGGCGAGGACGACGACATCCGCCGCGACGAACTGATCCGGCGAGTCGAACTCCTCGCGGCCGGCGGCGAGCTCCCGGTAGAACACGAGCCAGCCCCCGCCGGGACGCTGCCCGACCCTGCGGACCGAGACCTGGGCGTAGATCTCGGCGCCGTGGTTGTAGGCGTCGGGGAGATAGTTCATCAACACGGTGTTCTTGGCGCTGAAGTTGCAGCCCGACACGCAATCCCCGGAGAGGGTGCAGGCCTTCTGGCTGACGCCGGCCACGTTGACGTGGTCCTCGAAACTCACGTTGATGTTCAGCCGGGAAAACGTCCCCGGCAGCGCGCTCGCTGACTCCCGGAGGGCGTCCAGCTTGTGGAGGTCGATGCTCTCGGGCAGGGGATTCGGCGTCAGCATCTCCTCGGCCCGCCGGTACCCGTCGGCGAGCCGCGTCGCGAGGTCGGCGCGCAGGCGCTCGGGCCACCGGGGGTCCTGGAACACGCGGTCCTCCGCCCGCAGTGCCACGTTGGCGTTGACCAATGACGTCCCGCCGAGGCCGCAGCCGAGGAACACGCTCATGTCTTCGTGGATCCGCAGGTCGTAGAGCCCGGTCGGCGGGCCGTCGTGGCCGAGGGGACTCGTCACCTGCACCTCTTCGGCCAACTCGTGCAACTCGTCGGGGTACTCGCCGGGATGCAGCTCCCTGCCCCGCTCCAGCAGGCACACCTTCCGGCCCGCCCTGGCGAGCCGGGAGGCGGCGATGCCGCCCCCGTAACCGGACCCGACGACCACGACGTCGTAGTGGTCCTTCATGAGCTGGACGGGGGACGACAATCGAATCATTGCCCGCTCCACGATCGTGGGTCACGCAAGCCCGGTCCTACGATATGCCGTACGCCTTCCGGCTGACCACCGCCCACTGCTCCTCGGTCATGCTCGACGCCGCCTGGATCGCCGCCACGGCACCGGCCCCGACCAGAACGTGCACGGGGGTCGACGTGTCGTTGGCCGCGGCGACGATGGCCCCGGCCACCTCCGCCGGGTCGCCGCCGGAGGAGACACCGGCGTGGAACCAACGGGCGATCTGCTGCTCGAGATCG
>DASXNO010000362.1:0-6318 GCA_036495025.1 Actinomycetota bacterium
GGCTGCAATGTTCCTGCAGTACTACCAAATGAAGCAGATGAACAGTCGCAATCCGCAGGCTGCAGCTGCGAATCCGCAGATGCAAACAATGCAGAAGTTTTTCCCAATTATCTTCGGGTTCATTTACCTAAGAGTGCCGGCCGGAGCAACCATTTACATGGTCGTCTCTTCCGCCATGCGGATCGGCACCCAAGAGGTGATGTTCAAGACGGGAATGGTGGAGCCGGTCGCGGTCGAACGCGAGATCGGCTCGGGCAAGCAGGACAAACCGCCGCCACCCGAGAAGCCGGCCGCCAAGCCGGCGAAGAAGCGCTCGACCGCGACGGACGGGACGGCGCTGGCCACGGGAACGCCGCCGCCCCAGAAGGCGGACACCAACGGAAGGCCCAATACGAATGCGAACGGGCGGAAGCCGGGGGCGGGCAAGCGGCCGGCCAACGGGAAAGGCGGCGCCGCGGCGGAGCAGCCGCCGCCCCCCAAGCCGCAGAACCGATCACGTTCGAAACGGGCCAGAAAGGCACGCTAGGACGTGGAGTGGGTAGAAGTAGCAGGCAAGACCGTCGGCGAGGCGACCGAGCAGGCGCTCGATCAGCTCGGGGTCGGTCCCGACGACGCCGAGGTCATCGTCGTCAACGAGCCCAAGATGGGCCTCTTCGGACGCGTCCGGGTCGAGGCCCGGGTGCGGGCCCGGGTCCGTCCGGTCGGTGCCCGGCCCAAGCGGGAACGCTCCCGCCGGGGCGGTCGGACCCGCCAGGGCGACCGCCCGCGCAGCGGCTCCTCCGGCTCGTCGAGCTCGCGGTCCTCGGGCAGCGGCCGGGGCTCGGCCGCCAACGGAAACGCCAACTCGCCGAAGGCATCCACGTCCGGCAGCGGTGGCAACGGCTCGTCCGGCCGCAGCAGCCGCGGCGAGGGGTCGGGCTCGACTGACCCCGGTCGCGGGCAGGGCACGGGCACCAGCCGCTCGGCCCGCCGTCGCCGCAACCGCTCCCGGTCCGCCACGGCGGGCGCAACAGCCGCCGGGACCGAAATGCGTGAAGAAGGATCGCAGAACGGCTCCACCCGGCAGCCGTCCTACGCGAAGGCTCCCTCGAGGAGCACCGAAGGTAAGGAGACAGTGGACATGGCCGAGGGAATGACGCTCGAGGAACAGGGCGAGATAGGGCGGAACTTCCTCGCCGGTCTGCTCGCCGAGTACGGGGTCGAGGCCACCGTCGAGAGCCGTCTCCTCGACGAAGAGACCGTCGAGATCGCGGCCACCGGTGACGACAAGGATCTCGGCATGCTCGTGGGCCCCCGCGGCTCCACGCTCGCTGCCCTCCAGGACCTCACCCGGGCCGTCGTCCAGCGCCAGTGCCCGTCGCGCACCGACCGCATCCTCGTCGACGTCGCCGGCTACCGGGAGCGCCGCTCGGCCGCCCTCAAGCGCTTCAGCGTCCAGATCGCCGAGGAGGTCATGTCGTCCGGCCAGGAGAAGGCGCTCGAGGCGATGAGCCCGGCCGACCGCAAGGCGGTTCACGACGCCATCAACGAGATGGACGGTGTTGTCACCCGCTCCGAGGGCGAGGACCCGCACCGCCACGTCGTCATCGCCCCGGCGTCCTGACCCGTCGGTGCCCGGCACCGACCACGACCCGCCCTCCGCCTCCGCCTCCGCCCTTCCCGCTCCCCTCCCCTCGCACCCTCAGGCCGCCCAACTCCACCAGATCCTCGAGGAGGCCCGGGCCGCCGGCTTCCTCGGTCCAGGCCCCGTCACCACCCATCTGCGCCACGCCGAGGGCTTCGTCGCCGTCTGCCGCCGCCTGTGGCCTGACGGCCCCGCCCCGCCGGTCCTCCTGGACCTGGGCTCGGGGGGCGGACTCCCCGGCCTCGTCGTCGCCACCCACTGGCCCGAGGCCACCCTTGTCCTCCTCGACGCCCAGGGACGCCGGACGACGTTCCTGAGCGGCGCGGTACGCCGTCTCCACCTCGAAGCCCGGGTGTCGGTCCGCCAGGACCGTGCCGAGGCGGCCGGCCGCGACCCGGCGTTCCGCGGGAACTTCGACGGGGTCCTGGCCCGCTCGTTCGGCCGGCCCGCCGTGGTGGCCGAGTGTGCCGCTCCCCTGCTCAAAGTCGGCGGCTGGCTCGTGGTCTCCGAACCGCCCGGGGACTCCCCCGTCGGTCCGTCGGGCCCCTCCTCAGATCCCCTAGTGGCCGAACGCTGGTCGGCGGAACCTCTCTGCCAGCTCGGCCTCGTGCCGGACCAGTTGGTGCATGAGGAGTTCGGTTACCAGACGCTCCGCCAAGCCGATCCTTGTCCGGACCGGTTCCCTCGCCGGGACGGGATCCCGGCCAAGCGGCCCCTTTTCTGACCCTGGCGGGTCTTTCCTGGGCTCTCGGAATCCCTCCCGGCGAGGCCTGTCAGCCGGAAACGGACGCCTCGGGGAATGTTTCACGTGGAACCGGAGACTCCCTGGGCCATAATTTTCTGGGTGAGGTTTCACGTGAAACAGAGGCTGAAGTCTTGACCGGCTGACCTGGGGACGCCAGGATAGGCGTCGTGCCGCGGCGACTTGGATTCCCCGCCTGATGCGCATCCGGCGTAGGGACAAGACTCCGACACCATCCCAAACCGACCAGCGGCATCGCCCTGCCCCCACAGACCGGCCAACATCCACGGATCCGGTGAAGAGATTGATCGTGGATCCGGAGCTGGCAGCCAACGGCGCACCCCCGGCAACTCAGCCTGCTGCGCAAGAGCCCACCTCAGAGCCGTCGATCACGGCGCTGAAGCCCGCCTCGGCCAACCCCGCTACGGTGTCCCCTCCTATGGCAGAGGAGCCGGCTGCGGCTGCGCCAGAGGTCGTCGAGGAGCCTGGGCCCGGATCGGACACGGCCCACGATGAGTTCGTCGCCGAGGATGTAGTTCCGGCTCCCCCTCCTGTCGAGGAGCACGAGAAGGCGGAGATGACGGAGAAGCCGAAGTCGCAGAAGGCGCAACGGACGGCGAAACAGTCCGATCCGGACCTGGTCGGCGGGGCGACGATGCGGACCCCGTCCATCCGCGATGAGGCCACAGAGCTGCTCAACGGGTCGAAACCGGCGGCGCGTGAACTGCCCCGGGTGATCGCCATCGCCAACCAGAAGGGCGGCGTCGGGAAGACCACGACGACGGTGAACCTCGGGGCGGCTCTCGCCGAACAGGATTATCGGGTGCTGGTCGTCGACTTGGATCCGCAGGCGAATGCCACGACGGGCCTCGGCGTCGAGGCCCGCAATTTCGAGCTCTCGATGTACGACGTGATCATGAGGGACCAGGCCCTCGAGGACTGCATCGAGCCCACCAGCGTCAAGAACCTCTTCGTCGCCCCAGCGACCATCGACCTGGCCGGCGTGGAGATCGAACTCGTTCCGGCCTTCAGCAGGGAATTGAAGCTCCGCCGTGCCATCGAGACCATCGTCGACGATTTCGACTTCGTGTTGATCGACTGCCCGCCATCACTGGGGCTCATCACCGTCAACGGCCTCGCGGCGGCCCACGAGGTCCTGGTGCCGATCCAGTGTGAGTACTACGCCCTCGAGGGCCTCAGCCAGCTCCTGCGCAACGTGAACCTGGTCTCGACCAACCTGAACGAGACGCTCGAAGTGACAACCATCGTCCTAACCATGTACGACGCTCGAACCCGCCTGTCCGTCGACGTCGCCAACGAGGTGAGGCAGCACTTCTCGGAACGGGTCTGCCGCGTTGTGATCCCCCGGACGGTCCGCCTTTCCGAGGCCCCGTCGTTTGGACAGCCCATCACGGTTTTCGATCCCGCATCGCGTGGCGCCGTGGCCTACCGCGAGCTGGCCAAGGAGGTGAGCAATGGCGCGCCGCAGCGGACTCGGTAAGGGGCTCAGCGCCCTCATTCCCAGTGAAGCGGTCGGGGAGTCCGACTCGATCCTCCGGGTCGTACCGATCTCCCACATCCGCCCCAATTCCTTCCAGCCCCGTAGCAACTTCGACGAGGAGTCCATGGCCTCGCTGGCCTCCTCGATCAAGGCCGTGGGCCTGCTCCAGCCGGTCCTCGTGCGTGAGCTCAAGGACGAGGGCGAGAGCTACGAGCTGATCGCGGGGGAGCGGCGCTGGCGGGCGGCGCGCCGGGCCGGCCTTCAGACCATCCCGGTCCTCGTCCAGCGGGCCGACGACGTGGCGAGCCTGGAACAGGCGCTGGTCGAGAACCTCCACCGGGTCGACCTCAACGCGCTCGAAGAGGCCGCCGCCTACCAGCAGCTGATCGACGAGTTCGGCCTTACTCACGAGCAGGTGGCCTCGCGCATGGGGAAGGGGAGGGCGACCGTTACGAACACCCTCCGCCTCTTGCAACTGCCCGCCGGCGCCCAGCGGGCGCTCGCGGAGCGGACGATCTCGGCGGGCCATGCCCGGGCTCTCCTCGGGACGCCCGATCGGGCCCTGCAGGAGAGGCTCGTCGAGCGGATCGTCGAGGAGGGCTTGACGGTCCGGGCGGTCGAGGATCTCGTGCGCAGCGGCGGCGTGGACCTCCGTGTCGTGCCGCCCGCTCCTGAGGAGCCGCCCGAGGAAAAGGCCGAGGAAAGGGCTGGGAAAAAGGGTGATACCTCAAGTACTACCGAGGGAGGGAGCCGTCGCGCGCCGATGAAGAAGCTCCCCGAACCCGGCGTGCTCGAGCTCGAAGATCTGTTGTCGACCTACCTCAACACCCGCGTCAAGGTCGACATCCAGAATCGCCGGGGCCGCCTGGTGGTGGAGTTCGCCACCCTCGAGGACCTCGAGCGCATCTATCGCGCCATGGTCGGTGACGGAGGCGTCGCGTAGTTCGCGCAACTGTCAAGGGTCGGTTCAGCTTCATCCACAACCTGTGCATGATGTTGTGGATTGTCACCTCGGTCACGTGCCGGAAGCGTTGATCACACAACCGTCGCGGACGGCGCGCGACCGTTGAACTGGGCGGTAACCGCCCTGGTGATTACGGGTAATTCGACATCTCGGCGGTCAGTCCCAGGAAGCGTCCGCCCAGTGGCCGAGAGCGACCGAGAGGGCGTGCGCGAGCACTGGTGCCCGTTCCACGACGGTGCTCGCCGGCCCGATCTCGACCAGCACGGCAGGCATCCGTGTCTCACGCAGGAGCGGGACCGACATGCCCTGAACGCCCGCGTCCTCCACCTCCAAGGCCCGGGGAACGGTGCCCTGGACGAGCTCGGCCAGGCGGCGGCCGCCGGGGGACTCGTCATGGGTCCCCGACCAGAAGGCAGTCCGGCACGAGGAGGTCGAGGGATTGAGCCGCAGGGCGATGAACACGTCGACGCCCAGCTCGTTGGCCTCTTTGGCCTGGATGGACGCGTCGGGGTGGTGGAACTCGCTGACCCGGGTCCCGCCCAAGGTGAGCCGGCGCCGCAGGGCACCGGTGACGCTGCCGAGCCCACCGCTCTCGCCGACCGCGACATGCCGACCGCGCAGGGTGGGTGGCGAGTCCCGCAGAACCGCGCGTTCGCGGACGAGCGAGACCAACGCCTGGTCGCTGTGGCGGCTCTCGAGGCGCAACAGCTCGCTGAGGGTTGCCGCGCCGACGATGGCGTCGACCGGCACGCCTGCGTTGCGCTGGAACTCGCCGAGCGCCCACACCGTGGCGTCGCCGAAGATGCCGTCGATGCGGCCCGTGTCGAACCCGAGAGAGCACAGGCGCTGTTGGAGCTCGGCCACGTCGTCACCCCGCAGCATGGGGGTCCGGCGGTACAAGAAGCGGTCGCCCAGCCGAAAACCCGCCTCGACCAGGGTGTTCCATGTCTGCGCGCCGCAGACCCCGTCGACGCGGAGGCCGCGGAGGCGCTGGAAGGCCTGGACCGAGGCGCGGGTGGCCGGGCCGAAGATGCCGTCGGGATCGACGGGTGCGCCCGGGAGGATGGCGCTCAGTCGCTGTTGGACGTCGGAGACCGCGGGGCCCCGGTCGCCGATCGCCAGGGGCAGGCCTACAGGTACGCCGAGATCTCTTCGAGCAGCGCCGCCTTGGGCTTCGCCCCGATCAGCCGGGCCGCCGGCTCGCCGTCCTTGAACAGGATCAGCGTCGGGATGCTCATCACGTCGAAGCGGCGTGTCACGTCCAGGTTGTCGTCGATGTTGAGCTTCGCGATCCGGACCTTGCCCTCCTGCTCCTCGGCTATCTCCTCGAGGACGGGAGTGATCATCTTGCACGGGCCGCACCATTCGGCCCAGAAGTCCACCAGAACGGGGACGTCAGACCCTTTGACATTCTCGTCAAAGGTAGCGTCGGTGAGGGTCTCAATCTTCTCGCTCATTCCATCTCCTTGTCAGCGTGTCCAACGCTC
>DASXNO010000363.1:0-3915 GCA_036495025.1 Actinomycetota bacterium
GTCCCGCCGGCAAGGCCGACGGCGATGGCCGGGTCGTCCGGGCCCGGATAGGAGAATGTGACGCTCTCCCCGGGACCGAGGGAGGAGGCAATTCGCTTCGCCGGGTGCCCACCCATTGACGCCCGCCGGAAGACCCCCGCCGCGACCGCACCCGTCGAGAGCGCCAGACCGCCCGAGAACGCCGCCAGCAGGCGCAGGAAATCCCGCCGCGCCAGGAGCGGGTCCTGCGTGAGGCGATGCAGGCGACGCCCGGGCACAACGCCGCCGGAGCTCATGCGGGGCTCATGTGGGGCTCATCCGTAGCCGCCCGGGACGACGGAGTGTTCCTTGCCCGCGGGGACGACCACCGCGCAACCCGTCTGGATGGTCGCATCGCCAAAGCCGAAGACGTCGAGTGCCTGGGCGTTGGGACGCTCCGCGACCAGCTCGGCATAGGTGCCGAAGAAGATCGCTCCGGTGGGGCACACCGTGGCGCACATCGGTGCCAACCCGCGGGAGCTGCGGTCGTAGCAGAGGTCGCACTTGTACTGCAGCATCTCCACCAGGTCGAGCTTCGGGACGCCGAAGGGACAGGCGTGCACGCAGTTGCCGCACCCGATGCAGCGTTCCCGGGAAGCGGAGTGAACCACCCCGTCCGCATCCACGGGGATCGCGTCCGCGGGGCACACCTGCGCACAGGGGGCCACGGGGTCCTCGCAGTGCATGCAGACGGTCGGCATGGCCGCGGTTGAGTGCCCGGTGTCCACGTAGTCGAGGTGGATCATCGATCGACCACGGTGGGAGTCGCACTCCCGGCATGCGGCGACGCACGCCTGGCAGCCGATGCAGCGTCCGGGATCGATGAAGAGCGTGCGCTCTCTCATGCCTCTGCGGTCCCTCTCCCCTGCGGCGCGGTCGGCGGACGCTCGTCGCCGATGCCTCCCGCCCCGGCAACGTCCGGCGATGCCCCGGGGGGCACCGCTGGAGGTGCAATCGCATCGATGTGTTCCCCCCGCTCGACGCGGCAGGCGCACACCTTGAACTCGGGGATCTTGGAGGTGGGGTCGAGGGCGTCAACGGTCATGATGTTCGCCGCCGCCGCCCCGGCCCAGTGATAGGGGATGAACACGGTGTCCCGGCGGATCGTCTCCACCACCAGTGCCGGGTACGTCGCCTCTCCCCGGCGGGTCAGCACCTTCACGGGTTCTCCCTCGGCGAAGCCCAGGCTGGGATGGACCTCCACCCAGGGGCGGGGGCTCTGCTGGACGAGGGCGCCGATGCGCCGGGTCTGGTTGCCGGAGAGGTAGTGGGCCACCGTCCGGCCGGTCGTCAGGCGCAGCGGGTACTCGGCGTCGACCTCCTCGGCCGGGGGGCGCCACTCGATCGGGTGAAACCGGGCCTTGCCGTCGCCGTGGGCGAAGCTCTCCTCGAACAGCCGGGGGGTGCCGGGATGGTCCTCGCTCGGGCAGGGCCAGAAGATGCCGCCCGTGGATTCGATGCGCTCCCAGGTCATCCCGGAGTAGTCGGCCAGCCCCCCGCGCGACGCGACCCGCAGCTCCTCGAAGATCTCACGGGACGAGGAGAAGGCGAACTTGTCCGCGTGGTGGCCGAGCCGGCGGGCGATCTCGCACACGATCCACCAGTCGGCCCGTGCCTCACCCGGCGGCTCGGCGGCCTTGTTGTACTTGACCACCCGGCCCTCCGCGTTGGTCGAGACCCCCTCGTCCTCGGCCCAGAGGCTCCCCGGCAGCACCACGTCGGCCCGTTCGCAGGTCTCGGAGAGGAAGAAGTCGATCTGGCAATGGAACTCCAGGGCGTCGTACCCGGCCGCGATGCGCCGCCGGTTCGGCATCGAGACCAGGGGGTTGTTGCAGAGCCCGATCAGGCCCTTGATCTCGCCGTTCTCCGCCTGGTGGACCATCTCCACCGCGGACGTGCCGGCGTGGGGCAGCTCCGCCTCGTCGATGCCCCAGACGCCGGCGATGTAGGCGCGGGCGGCGGGATCCTCGATCAGGCGTTGACCCGGGAGCTGGTCCGACTTCTGCCCGTGCTCGCGGCCGCCCTGGCCGTTGCCCTGGCCGGTCAGGGTGCCGTATCCGGCTCCGGGCCGGCCGATCTGGCCCGTTGCCAGCACGAGGTTGATGACGCTGAGGCAGTTGTCGACCCCCTGGATGTGGTGCTCGATCCCCCGGGCGTGGAAGGCCATGGCGCGCTCGGCCTGTCCCCAGAGGGTCCCCACCCGCTCGATCAATCCCGGCTCGATCCCGCAGATGGCCCCCACCCGCTCCGGGGTGTACTCGCGGATCATGGCCCGGGTCGCCTCCCACCCGACCGTGCGCCGGGCGATGAAGTCCTCGTCGATCCGGCCCTGGCGCTCCACGACGTGGAGGACTCCGTTGAAGAACGCCGCGTCGGTGCCGGGGCGCAGCGCCACGTTGAGGTCGGCGGTGCGCGCCAGGGGCGTCTCCCGCGGGTCCACGGTGATCAGCTTTGCCCCGCGGTCCCGTGCCCCCCAGAAGTACTGGGTGGTCACGGGGAAGCACTCGCCGATGTTGGCGCCCGCCACGAGGATGACCTGCGCGTCGAGCATGTCGGCCCAGGGGTTGGCCGCCCGGTCCACGCCGAAGGCCTTCCGGTTGGCCGCTGCTGCCGACACCATGCAGAGGCGCCCGTTGTAGTCGACGTGCCTGGTCCGCAGGGCCACCCGGGCGAACTTGCCCATCAGGTAGCACTTCTCGGTGGTGAGGCTGGAGCCCGAGTACACGGCGAAGGCGTCGGGCCCGTAGGTCTGCTGGATGCGGCGGATCTCCGACACCACCCGGCCGAGGGCTTCGTCCCAGCTCGCCCTGCGCAGGGGATCGCCCCGGCGGTCGCGCACGAGGGGGAAGGTCAGCCGGTCGGGGTGGTTCACCTGCTGGTAGGCGGTGACGCCCTTCGGGCAGAGCTTCATCTTGTTGATGTCGTGGTTGCGCGGCTCGACCCCGACGACGGCGCCCTCGCCGGAGACTCGGAGGAACATGCCGCACTGCACGCCGCAGAAGCAGCAGTGCGTGGCCACGAGATGCTCACCGATCCGGTCGGCCCGGCCGGCCGCGGGCTCCCCACCCTGGCGACGGAAATCGTCCACGCCGGGAGCGGCGATGCGCGACGTCCTGCTCACTCGAACCCCGCCTTCACGAGCCTCCGGTAGGCGTCGCCGCGCTCGAGGCGCTTGCACCGTGGGCATGTCTCGACCCAGGCCGGGTAGTCGAGCCGGAGCTCCCCCATGGTCTTCTGCAGGTCCCCGACAAAGGCAGCCGCCTCCAGCGGGGCGCCACACCTCCGGCACTCGAAGGCACCGCCGGCCGCCAGGCTCGTCGCCTGATAGACGGGCACCGCGCTGGTAGCGGTCCGGTGGATCACGTGGAAGAACTTGCCGAACGGGATGAAGAGCAGGGTCAGGACCACGGTGGACATGTGCACGAGGGCCAGGAGGTGGTAGGAGCGGCCCGCGAGGAAGGCCGCCGAGAAGGTGAGGAGGAGCCCCGTCACCGCGACCGCCAGCAAGGCAAGCAGGGGGAACAGGTCGCGCAGGAACGCCTGATCGGCCAGCACGCGGCGGTCCCGTACGCGGTGGAGGAGGAAGTAGGCGGCGCCCGCGATCACGAGGACCGCTGCAATGTCGAGGGCGTGGAACATGAGCCATCCCACCGCGCCGAACGCATCGAACGCGGTCGCCCGCACGCCCAGGAAATAGAGGGTGTAGTCGTGCTGGGTCCCCGGAGTGGCGCGGAAGTGAATCCAGCCGAAGGTGAGCGGGAAGGTCACCGCGGCGGCCAGGATGACCCCCCAGAACATCGCCTGATGAGCGAGCCACCGCTGCAGCCCCCGGGGGTGGATGAACCTCTGGAAGAAAAGGGTCGATGCCAGGGTGCGGGGCACGAGGGTGGGCGACCT
>DASXNO010000364.1:0-2659 GCA_036495025.1 Actinomycetota bacterium
AGCTCGTCGGCGGCCTCGCGGGTCATCAGCGAGACGAGGCGGAACGGGCCCGCCTGCATCTCCACCTGGGCCGCGACGCCGTCCTTCGTCACCTTGGTGACGATGCCCGTCATGTGATTGCGGGCCGACTGCGCTCGGTAAACGCCGGGCTCATCGGCCTCGGCGGTGTCTGTGACGAATCTGGCAAGCTGCGCGCCATCGATCAGGCGCCGGCCCCCGTTGGAACGCTCGGCGGGGAGCCGCCCAGCGTCGACCCACCGCCGCACGGTGTCGACGCTCACACCCAAAAGCTCGGCCACCTGGCCGATTCGGTAAAGCCCCATGACCTACCATAACGAATTCCGGAAGCGGTGTTCTCGCATCTGCAAGCCTTTCGACCGCTCTACCTCTTTTCCGAAAGCTTTGTGTCGGACATGGGTTGTTTTTGCGCCCTTCTCCAGGATCCGAGCAGGATTTGCGGAGCTTCGCCGGAAAGTTCAGCTCTGGCCGTATCCCGCCGGGCGCCGGCGGCGGTGACTCCCGGGATAGGAGCAACGTCTCGCTTCATCCGCGGAGGCCTGTGCCGGTGAACCTTTCTGACAGCGCGACCGCCTGGGGGTCCCAGGGGGATGATTCGGCGATCTCGCCCTCCCCGCTGCCCGGTCTTCCTCCCCTGAGGACGGCGCGGGAGTTCTGGAAGGTCCCGGCGGGGGCGGCGGTGGTGGTCGGTGTTGCGTTCTCCGTCCTGCTGATGGCGGTCGCCTTCGGGGTGCAGGCAAAGGTCAACGCCCTCGTATCCAACACGGCCCTGCCCTTCGACGCCCACCTCGTCCCCGTGCATCCCATCCGGGAGATCCTGTTGTGGCTGACCATCGTCGTCACGGTGGCCATGCTCCTCCTGACCGCGATCAGCACGTTCACCATGGGAACGGCCCTCATGCACTCGAGGCGCGACGAGATCGCCATCCGGCGCCAGAGCGGGGTGCTCCGCTCCACCCTGCTCCTGGAATTCGCCAGGGCCATGCTCGGTCCCTGCCTCCTCGGCGGGGCCGTCGGGGAGGTCGTGGGCATCGCCGTCGGCCTCCTCCTCCGCACCTGGACCGTGCTGCCCGTGCGCTTCGGTGCGGTGTCGACCCTGTCCGCGTTTCCCGTGACCGTCCTCCTCGCGCTGAGCGCGACCCTCATCCCGGCCTGGCAGTCGGCCAGTGCCAGCCCGGCGCTGCTACGGAAGGAGTAGGGCCCTTGTCCCCTCTGTCGATCAACCACGCCCCCGCGCCCATCGTCGCAATCCGCGATCTGCGGTTCCGCTACCCCGGCATGGACCACGATGCGCTCTGGATGCCGGCGCTCGACATCAGCCGGCCGGGGCTCGTCGCCGTCACCGGGTGCAGCGGCGCCGGCAAGAGCACGCTGATCGAGCTGATGGCGGGCACGCTCTGCGAGCGCTATTCGGGCTCGGTGCGGGTCCTCGGCAAGGAATGGGCCGAGCTGCGCAGCGACCGGTCCCGCCAGTTCCACCTCCGCCGGATCGGACTGATCCCGCAGGACCTCGGGCTCCTGCCCAACCAGACACCTCGGCAGATGCTCTGCCAGGCCCTCCTCGACGCCGATGTCCCGAAGGCCCAATGCGACGACCGGGTCATCAGGGCGCTCTCCCAGATGGACCTCGACGTCTACATGGACCGGAGGATCGCGGACATGTCCGGGGGACAGCGCCAGCGGGTGGCGATCGCCCGGGCCCTCGTCCGCAACGTCGAGCTCATCCTCGCCGACGAGCCGACCGCAAACCTCAACACCCAGCTCGGCGACGAGATCGTCGCCGTCCTGAAGCGCATCGGCAGGACGATCCCCGTCGTCGTCGTGACCCACGACCCTCGCATCGCCCTCCTCTGCGACGACCGGATCCACCTCGCCCCTCCTCCCGTCGCAGAGCCGGTCGCGGCCGGGCCTGCCCGGGTTCGGCGGCCGCGCCGGAAGGTCGCGATCGTTTCCACCGCCTCCAGCTGCGCGGTGGCCGCGATCGTGGCGATGTTCGTCGGGGCCGCCTCTCCGGCCGAGGGGCCGACGGCCAGCCGGCTCCCGGGCCACGTGGCCGCCCCCGCCGCGGTCGCCGCAACCCCACCGTCGCCGAGCCCGGGGGCCGTGCCTTCGCAGGCGACACCTGCCGGTGCGGCACCCTCGCAGGCTGCCCCTCCCCCGGCGGCTGCTCTCCCTGCGGCTGCTCCCGCTGCGGCTGCTCCCCAGACGAAGGCGACCCGGACCGCGGCCGTTGCCAGGACCACCCCCAGGGGCCTTCCCGCCGTCCAGGAGGCGCCCGTGGTCCAGGTGGCGGACCCTTCGACGGAGGCTGCCGTGTCAGCGGCCGCGGTTCAGGCTACGCCGGCGAGCGTGCAGCCCGCTCCGGCTCCGGCGCCCATGTACCTGCAGTGGTGGCAGGCGTTCTTCGGGTTCTTCGGCGGCAATCCCTCCCCGCAGCCGAACCCGGCGCCGACCACCGTTGCGCCGCACACCAGAGTGCCGGGGAACTGAGAGCGCCAGACCTTCTTTGTTTGCTGAGGGGTAATTATGACCCCTTTTCATTCAAAGAACACGTGCCCCGAGAGCCACCAACGAGGTATGAAATCTGGATAGTCGTTGATCGCGCGTATACGCGCGATCGCGGACTATCCTCGTGGCCGCG
>DASXNO010000365.1:0-8445 GCA_036495025.1 Actinomycetota bacterium
GCCGTCAACCCGGTCACGAACACCGTCGGCGGGGCGGTCACCGGAACGCTCGTGACCTGCCAGGGCCTGTCCGGCAGCGGGGTCACGCAGACCGTGGGGGGCGGGGCCTCGAACGCTCCCCCGAAGGCCCTGCTGGCCCTGGCATCCGACCCTGCGGAGGGCATCATCCAGAGCTCCAACGCCACCCTGAAGATCAACGGCTCCATCTTCTCCGACCAGCAGATCTCCAACTCGGCTTCGAGCGCGGTGCTGAGCGTCCAGGGCGACGTGTCGGCACTCGGCAATTGCCGGACGGGTGGGCACGTCGTGTCCAGCTCGCCGCCGCTGCACTGCGCCAACACCGGCGGGGGGGCCGTGCCCTCGCAAGGAGCGGACCCCGGCTACGCCCCTGCCACCTCGTCGGTCACCAGTCTCGTGACCCCGCCCGCGTGTGGCTCGGGCTGGATCGTCACGTTCTCTCCCGGCCAGTACAACGACGCGTCGGCGCTCAACGACCTCTTCGACGGCGGCTGCTCAAAGGTGATGCGGTTCCTGCCGGGCAACTACTACTTCAACTTCACCAACGAGGACGATCATGTCTGGACGATCAACGATGCCAATCTCAACCTGATCGGCGGCACCCCGAAGGGCTGGAACCCGGCGGCGGCCACGAAGCCTGCGATCCCCTTTCCGGGGGGATGCAAGACGGACCAGGACGCAGCCCCCAACGACGGCGTCCAGTTCATCTTCGGCGGGGACAGCCAGTTCAGCGTCCAGGCCGGCAACGTCGAGCTGTGCGCGCAGCCGAGCACGACCCGCCAGGAGATCGCCATCTACGGTGTGCCCGCCGGCGGAGGGTCACAGGTCAGCCCTCCCGCCCTCACGTCGACCGCGTCGTCCACACCGACCGGGGACACGGGTTTCAGCCCCGCATCCAAGATCCTCGCGGTCGATGGTTCCGCCGGCACGGCCTCCACCACACTCGTGGCCGGGGCGACCCTGACGGGCTACGGCCTTGCCATCCCGGCCGGCTCGACGATCAATGCCGCCACCCTCGTCGCCACCCATAAGGAATCGCCGACGAACAACGTCGCCTTCGTCCGGGCGGTCGTCACTCCCGCGGTCGGCAGTGCGGTCAGCGCGTTCCTCTCCACTCAGGGGTCGTTGTCCGCGGACTCGGTGGACCTCCTTGCCCTGGGGCTCACCAACCCGGCGGCCTTCGCGAGCCTCTCGGTCAAGTACGAGGCGACGGCATCGTTCCGCAGCACCATCACGGACTCGCTGGACGGCGCGGTGATCAACGTCACCTACACTCCCCCGGGCTTCACCCCCGAGAGCGGATGCATCGTGAGGCATCCCTACTCAGGCGACAACAGCTGTGCGCTGGTGACGACCTCCGGATCGCAGACCGGCCTCGCCCTGCAAGGGACCCTCTATGCCCCGTCGGCCGCCGTCGACCTGGCGCAGACCAACCGCTCCAACCAGGTCGCCGCCCGGGGGATCATCGCCCGCCACATCGCGCTCTCGGTCACGCCTTCCATGAGCTGCCTGCCGAACTGTCCGGCCATGGTCTCGCTGCCTGCCTCCGGGCCGACGACGTACGCCGACCGGACGGTCCTCTTCACCGTCTACTCCAATGGCTCGTCGCACCCGAGCCTTCGGGTCACGGTGACCTTCCAGGACGGTGGCGGCGCCACTCCCGGGTCGGCCGTGACCATCACCTCGTGGAGCGTGCTGCATTGAAGGCCTGCGCCGAGGTCGCCGGCCTGGCTCCCAGCAGCGGAGGGGGGTGGTGCAAGGGCGCCACCCGATGACCCCGCCCGGACGCGGGCACTCAGCAACGGGGGGCGTCACGTCGTGCAGCACCACCGGTCCCACCAGGGCAACAGGAAGGAGAACGCAGACATGAACCGCATCAGAAGGGCCATGCAGGCAGAGGGAGGCTTCACCCTCATCGAACTGCTGATCGTGATCGTGATCCTCGGCATCCTGGCGGCCATCGTCGTCTTCGCCGTCAACGGCATCGGCAACAAGGGGACGGCTGCGGCCTGCCAGGCCGAGAAGACGACCCTCACCGCGGCCGAGGAAGCGAACTACGCCCAGAGCTCCACCGGCACCGTGACCGGTACCTACACGGACACCGCCGGGCTGGTGTCCGCACACTTCGTCGCCAGCGGCACCACGGGCCACTACTACACGGCCACCGCCACCAATGGTGGCACCGGCTACACCATCACCCCGGTCGGGGGATCTGGCTGCCCGTAGCGACGGTTTCGACCTGAAGGAGCGAGGGGCCGGCCACAAGCCGGCCCCTTCGTATTGCTTCGCATTGCGGGATACTTTCTCTGTCGTCACGACACCCCCTGCGGGCTCAAGCCCGAGTCGTTGACTTAAGTCCAATCGGCCGGCCGCAAGGGGGGACAGGGATGGATCTTCAGTCGTTACGGCAAAGCGTCGTTCTCCGGGCGGCCCAGGCCGACGTCGGAGCCTTTCGCGAGCACGCCCGCCAGCGCCGGTTGCTGCGGCTCGCCGTCGCGCTCGGGGTCGTGGCCGCCTGGCTGTGGTTCCGCATCCTCACCCACAACGCGATCGGGCTGCCCCAGATCACGCCCAGGTGGATGCTGTTCTTTCCGACGCTGGGTCTCATCGTCCTGCTCGGCGGTGCCCTGCTCGTCCCGCTGCTCGGGGCCGGGCGGTCCCCGCACGTGATGTTCCGCCCCCATGACATCGACCTGTCCCTCGACGACGTCAAG
Source organism: Actinomycetota bacterium (assembly GCA_036495025.1). GTDB lineage: Bacteria > Actinomycetota > CADDZG01 > JAHWKV01 > JAOPZY01 > JAOPZY01. The sequence goes on from DASXNO010000365.1 coordinate 2,733, forward strand.
GGCATGCCGGTGGTCGTCGAGGAGGTCGTGAAGACGCTCAACCTCTTCCTGGCACACAAGACGTTCCGGGACCGGATGGGCGGGACGCCGCGGCGCGCCATGCTGTTCGAGGGGTCGCCCGGGACCGGCAAGACCTACATCGCCAAGGCCATGGCCAAGGAGGCGGGCGTCCCGTTCCTCTTCGTCGCCTCGTCGGCCTTCCAGTCCATGTACTACGGCCAGACCAACCGCAAGATCCGCTCGTACTTCAAGGCGCTCCGGTCGGCGGCCCGCCGGGAGGGTGGCGCCATCGGCTTCATCGAGGAAATCGATGCCATCGGAGCGAGCCGGTCGAGTGCCGGACCCTCGGGTGTGCGGGAGGGCGTCGCGGGTGTCGTCAACGAGCTGCTCATCCAGCTCCAGTCCTTCGACGTGGCCCCGGCGTCGGTGCGCCTACGGGGCTGGGTGATCGACCGGGTGAACCGGCTGCTCCCCGTGGACCGGCAGCGCCGCGGGCCGAAGGTCCCGCCGGCCAACATCCTCGTCATCGGCGCCACGAACCGGGCCGCCGACCTCGACCCCGCCCTCCTCCGGCCGGGGCGCTTCGACCGGACCCTCGCGTTCGACCTGCCCAGCCGGGCCGGGCGCCGGGAGATCATCGACTTCTACCTCGGCCGCAAGGCTCACGAGGAGTTCATGGACAGGGCGGCCACCCGGGACGCGCTGGCGGCGATGACCTTCGGCTACTCGCCCGTGATGATCGAGCACCTCTTCGACGAGGCCCTCGTCTGGGCGTTGCGCCGCGGCGAGGACCGGCTCAGCTGGCCCGACGTCCAGCAGGCCAAGATGACCGAGGAGATCGGCCTTGCCCAGCCGGTCGAGTACACCGAGGCGGAGCGGCGCAGCATCGCCACCCACGAGGCGGGTCACGCGACCGTGGCGTGGCTGGTGGGCCGCAGCCGCAAGCTCGAGGTCCTCTCCATCATCAAGCGCAAGGACGCTCTCGGGCTCCTGGCCCACTCCGACCGTGAGGAGCGCTACACGAAGACCCGCTCCGAGATGGACGAGCTCATCAAGATCGCCCTGGGTGGCATGGTCGCCGAGGAGCTGTTCCTGGGGGAGACGGGCTCCGGGGTGGCCGGCGACCTCCAGGCTGCCACCACGACCGCCGCCCAGATGGTGGGCAGCCTCGGCATGGCAGGCGAGCTGTTCTCCCACGAGGCCGTGCAGACGCACGGGCTCAATCTCACCGCAAAGGTCACCGCCACCGAGGAAGGTCGGGGCCGGATCGAGGCGATCCTCGGCGCCGCACGGGACGAGGTCCGGACGATGCTCAGCGAGCACCGGCCCGTCATCGAGCGGCTTCGCGACGCGCTCCTCGAGCGTGACGAGCTGATCGGCGACGAGATCCTCGACGAGATCTTGCGAGGTTAGGTCAGGAACGCGCGCATACGCGCGTTCTTCGCCTACCCTCGGGTGGCCTTCACCTTTGCGGGCACCTTTGCGGGCAGAACCGGGACCGGCACCCTGATCTCGCCGGGGTACAGGCTCCGGAGCCGGCCGGCCTCGGCGTCGATCACGCCGTGGGCAACCAGCTCGGAGAGCGCAACCTCGAACGTCTGCATGCCCTCGCGCTGGGCTGTCAGCACGACGTTGCGGATGTGGCTGCTCTTGCCCTCCTTGACGAGGTTCCGCACCGCGTGGTTCGCCAGCAGCACCTCGAAGGCGGCGACCCGGCCGCCGCCGATCCGCGGCAGGAGCTGCTGGTAGTAGACCGCCTGAAGGGAGTTGGCGAGCTGCACGCGGATCTGGCCCTGCTGCTCGGCCGGGAAGACGTCGACGATGCGGTCGAGCGCCTGAGCCGTGTCGTTGGTGTGCAGCGTGGCGAAGACCAGGTGCCCGGTCTCGGCAACGGTCAGTGCGATACGGATGGTCTCCAGGTCTCGCATCTCACCGATCAGCAGGACGTCGGGGTCCTCCCGCAGCGCCGAGCGCAGCGCCCGGCTGAACGAATGGGTGTCCTCGCCGACCTCGCGCTGGTTGACGGCCGAGCGGTGATGGCGGTGGACGTACTCGATCGGGTCCTCGATCGTGAGGATATGGCAGGCACGGGTGCGATTGATGTGGTCGAGCATCGACGCGAGGGTCGTGGACTTGCCACAGCCGGTCGGACCGGTCACGAGGATGAGCCCGTGCGGCAGCTGTGTCAGGCGCTCGGTGACCGGCGGAAGCCAGAGATCCCGGAACGACGGAATCTCGAACGGGATCGCACGCACCGCCAGCCCGCAGGACCCACGCTGGAAGAAGGCGTTGGCCCGGAACCGGGCAAGACTGCGCCAGTTGAAGGAGAAGTCGATCTCCTTGTCCGCCTGGAACGTGGCCGCCATGTCCGCGCCAAGGACACCCAGCACCAGGCGCTCGACCTCCTCGGGGAGCAGCGCGGACGAGCCAGCCATCGGCGTCACCACGCCGTCGATCCGCAGGAGCGGGGGTGCGCCGGCCGTCAGGAGGAGGTCGCTCGCCTTACGGTCCCAGAGCACCTCGAGGTAGTGATCGATGAGGTCCGACGTCGCCCTGGGCATGGTCTCCCAAGGTCTCTCGGCCAGTTCTGGTCGCGGTTAACGAAGTCAGGAGCACATCGCGCGCATACGCGCGACCTCGTCGAGCGGTCCCACGAGGTCGAGGGCCTCGTCCATCGTCCACGCAAGGCGGGCCTGGAGGGGGATCCCCCGATCGATGCAGAGCTGCATGCCGGCATCGACGGCGGTGCGCTGGTCCGGGGTCGGAGGGTACCCGACACTGACCATCAGAAGCTGCCGGGCCTCCAGACCGACCGCCCGGCGGAGTGTCTCGGCATCGAGGCGGTCGCCCGGTGCGAGCACGACGACGATGCGGGAGAACCACCAGTCGTCACCTTCGGCAGCGAGCGCGCCGTCACACGAGGTCGGCGTGGCAGGCCCTCGGCTCACCGCAAGCTCGGGTTGCATCGGAGCCCTCCCCTGGGGCGCCTCATGGATGGCCGCTGGCTGCCCGCGCCCCAACGCCGGTGTACACCCTCGGCGGGCCCCCCCGGGGGGTCTTGACGGGTTTCTGTCGCAGCGCCGCCGGTTCTCTACGCGATCTCTACGCGAGCTCACCGTCCGAATTGATCTGTTCTCCTCAAAGATGGTCCCAACGGACCAGGCGCGTCAATCAATTCGAATCTACGTGGCGCACGGCCGCTGCCGACAATAGAGGTGACCTTCTCAGGGCGTGCAGTGCTCGTGACCCCAGCCTCCAGTCCAGCCAGTGGGTCGTGCCGGGACAGTCGCCCGAGGCGCCCCTCAAGGCGCCGTATAAAACGTGGACCAGGAGGAATGGATCGGTGTTGACGGGGAGCCCGAACGGACCGACGACCGAGCGCGACATCTTCCCGGCGACGATGGCAGGACTGCGCGACCGTCGCCTGCCAACGGTGCTGCCCAGCCGCCTCCTGCTCGTGGAGGACAACGAGGTCGACGTCGCAATGGTGCGCGCGCTCCTGGCGGAGTCGGTGGGGAGGAGCTGCCAGGTGACCTCGGTGAGCCGCCTGGCGGAGGCCCGAGCCCACCTGCTGTCTGCCGGGACCGACTGCGTGCTCCTGGACCTGTCCCTTCCCGACGGAGAGGGAATGGAGACCGTGCAGGTGGTGCTGGGCACCTCCCCGGAGGTTCCGATCATCGTGCTGAGCGGCTTGCAGGACGACCGGGTGACCATGGCCGCGCTGAACGAGGGCGCGCAGGACTACCTGGTCAAGGGTCAGGTGGACGGGTCGTCGCTGTGGCGGTCCATCCGCTACGCCGTCGAGCGCAAGAGAGCCGAGGTGGCGCTTCGCCAGCAGGCGCTCCACGATTCGCTGACGGGCCTGGCGAACCGGCCGCTGTTCATGGACCGCCTGCGGGCGGCAATTGCCCGCCTCGCACGCCAGGACCGCCCCCTGGCGGTCCTCGTCATGGACCTCGACCGCTTCAAATGGGTCAACGACAGCCTCGGTCACGATGCCGGTGACGAGCTCCTGATCGCGACCGCACGCCGGATCGAGCGCGCCGTGCGACCGACGGACCTCGTTGCACGCTTTGGGGGCGACGAGTTCGTGGTCCTGTGCGAGGACGTCGACGACGAACGCAACGCCCTCGTCGTCGCGGAGCGGGTGCAGGGCGCCCTCAGCGTCGACTTCACCCTCGCCCAGACCCAGGTCCGGGTCAGCGCCAGCGTGGGCATCGTGACCTCGCGGGACCACGGGGCGAGGGCCGAGGAGCTGCTCCGGGACGCCGACGTCGCCATGTACCGCGCGAAGGAGCTCGGCAAGGGGGGATGCGAGCCGTTCGACACGGCGATGCGGGATGCCCTCCAGGACCGGCTTCTGGCGGAACAGGACCTGCGGCGGGGCATCGCCGCGAACGAGCTCCTCGTCTTCTACCAGCCATTGGTCGACCTGCGCGACAGCCGACTCGTTGGAGCGGAAGCGCTGGTGCGCTGGCGCCGGCCCAACGGCGAGATCATGGCCCCTGGCAGCTTCATCTCCCTCGCGGAGGAGACCGGCCTCATCCGGTCGATCGGCGACTTCGTCACCCAGACCGCCTGCGAGCAATTGGCACGCTGGGACCCCGCGGTCCTGGCAGACCAGCGGGGACCAATGCTCCACGTCAACCTCTCGGCTCGCCAGCTCATCGATCCGGGCCTGGTCGGCCGGATTGCCCGGTGCCTCAGCTCCGTCAACGCCAATCCGTCGCAGCTCTGCCTCGAGCTCACCGAGACCGCGTTCCTGGTGGACGAGGCTACGAGCCTCGAGCGCCTGAAGGCCCTGAAGCGCCTCGGCGTCAGCCTCTGCGTCGACGATTTCGGCACGGGCTACTCCTCGTTGTCGCACCTCACCAAGTTCCCGATCGACGTCGTCAAGATCGACAAGTCGTTCACGGAGGGACTGGGTCTCCGCTCGCGCGACACCGCGGTCGTGGAGTCGGTGATCGCCCTCGGCCGGGCGCTCGGCATGGTGGTCGTCGCCGAGGGTGTGGAGACACAGTCGCAAGCCGACCTTCTCCGAGACCTCGGGTGCCCGCAGGGCCAGGGGTACCTCTTCGGGAAACCCGGGATTCAGGAAAACCTCTTCCCCGCCACGACGAGCGACCGGAGCTTCGCATGATCTTCGAGAGCGAGCCAGGGGCGCCGGGGGACGGGCGTGCGTCCCCCGACATCGAGCCCAGGATGTTCCAGTTCCTCGACGCCATGCCCGTGGGCGTGTTGATCGGCCTGCCCGGCGGGCGGCCCTACTACGCCAACGACGAGGGGATGCGACTGCTCCTGCAGGACGCCAATCCGTCCGCAGAGGTGCTCGAGGCGGCGAAGTCCTACCGAGCGTGCATCGCCGGCACCGACGACCCCTATCCTGCCGAGCGGGGCCCGATGGCCCGTGCCCTCGGGGGTGAGAGCGTCCACGGCGACGACCTGGAGCTCCATCGGCCCGATGGCACCGTCGTGCCGCTCGAGTTCTGGGCGACGCCGGTGTACGGACCGACGGGGTCGATCGACCAGGTCATCGCCACGTACGTCGACATCACGGAACGCCGGCAGGCGGAGGCCGCCAACGCCAGCCAGGCGGCCATGCTCAACCTTGCCCACGATGCGATCTTCGTGCGGGACACCGCCTCGCGGATCACCTACTGGAACACCGGATGCGAGCGTACCTACGGCATCCCACGCGCCGAGGCAATCGGCA
>DASXNO010000366.1:0-2429 GCA_036495025.1 Actinomycetota bacterium
GCTCGGCAGGCAGGCGCCGAACGGGCTGGTCCCGTTCTCCTTGTAGAGACGCATCATCTCCTGGTTGAGCATCTCCCGGTTCTCTGCGCCCTTGTACTTGGCCTGCAGCTTCTTCATCTCGGGCTGCAGCCGCTGCATGGCAATCATCGACTTGGTGCTCTTCACCGTCACCGGGGTGAGGGCGAGCATGATGATGATCGTCAGGCCCGTGATGGCGAACCCGTAGTTGGGCCAGATGGCGTAGAGGCCCGAGAGGATCAGGCCGAAGAGCTCGAAGACCGGGTGGAAGATCTCGCCGATCAGGTGGAACAGGGAGTTCTCCGCGCCGAGCAGCGGGTGGATCACGGCCGGACCCTCCCGTGGTGGTGGTGCTCGGCGTGGACCGGGATCGGGACCAGGTCGACACCGTGGGGGCCGAAGGGCCGGCAGCGCAGCAGGCGCCGGGCGGTCAGGCCGAGCGCGCGCCAGAAGCCGTGCACCGAGAAGGCCTCGACGGCGTAGTTCGAGCAGCTCGGGTAGAAGCGGCAGGGGGACACCCGCCCCGACGCCGCGCCCTGGTAGGCCCGCAGCAGGGCGACCGCCGCGCGGGCGGGCGGGCTGAGGCGGGGCTCGGAGGTCTCGGTCATGGCCGCTCGGCTGCCTGGCCGGCGCGGCGCAGGGCCTCGGCCAGGTCGTGGCGGAGGTGGGCCGCGCTCAGGCTCGAGGCGGACCAGGAAGGCGCCGCGGGGGAGGGAGGGTGCGGCCTCCCGGACCACGGCCCGGGCTCGCCGACGGAGCCGGTTCCGGACGACGGCCGAGCCGCAACGGCGCCCGATTGCGTATCCGACCTGGGGAAACACGCCGGGAGTGGCCTCGTCGACCGGGGCAAAGGCGGCGCGGACGGGGCCGCAGGCGCCACGGGCGCGGGCGCGCTGGACCTTGGCGAAGGCGGTCCGGCTGGTGATCCGTCCGACGGTGCGAGGGGCCACGGAGTCCGCCCTCAGACGGTGAGGCGGCGGCGTCCCTTGAGGCGCCGGGACTTCACGATGGCCCGGCCCGCCCGGGTGGACATCCGCTTGCGGAACCCGTGGGTCCGGGCCCGCTTCCGGGAGTTGGGTTGGTAGGTGCGCTTCACGTCAATCAGCCTTTCGCGACGCCCGGGACGGCAGCACAGAACCGGTCCGTCGCAGGGTATGTGCCTCGGCCCTCGGAAGGATCTGGCCGCCGGCGGCGAGTCCTCCCATGTTAGGCGCGATTTGCCCTTGGCCCCTAGTCGCACCGGGCCGCACGGTGTACGTTCGACCAATTACCCGAACCGAGGATCGGTCCCGACGAATGGGCGGACGTCGAGGGGGGAGAAGGGGTGTCTGGCCGAACCGGTGAACCAAGCAGCTGATCTTTGGACAAAGTGCACCGGGTCCCTGCGCGAGCAGGTCTCGGACAGCACCTGGCAGCTCTGGCTCTCGGGTATCGAGCCGGTGGAGTACGCCGACGGCGTCTTCGTCCTGCAGGTGCCCAACGGCCTCATCCGCGAGCGCGTCGAGTCGCGTTACCTCCCCATGATCGAGGACACGCTGGCCATCGAGGTCGGTGTGCCGGTGCGCGGCCGGCTCCAGGTCCACGAGCGCACCCCGGGTGCGACGGACAGGGCGAGCACGGCGGCCACGGCCGAGCCCGGGCTCGACGAGGTCTTCGGCCTGCCCGCCGACCCCGGTCCCAAGCCCGCCGAGGCGAAGCCGCCGAGCGCGCCGGCGAGTGCGAAGACGGGCCGCGAGGGGGGCGACGTCCAACTCGACTCGAAGTTCACCTTCGAGACCTTCGTGGCCGCCTCGTCGAACCGCCTGGCCCACGCAGCGGCCCAGGCCGTGGCCGAAACCCCTGGTCGTTCGTACAATCCGCTCTTCATCTACGGGGACTCGGGCCTGGGCAAGACCCACCTCCTCCACGCCATCGGCAACTACGTGACGGAGAACTACTCCCGGCGCAAGGTCCTCTACGTCACGACCGAGACGTTCATGAACGACTTCGTCGACTCCCTGCGCACGTCGACCACGCTCGCCTTCAAGCGCCGCTACCGCGACTGCGACGTCCTCCTCATCGACGACGTGCAGTTCATGGAGCGCAAAGAGGGGCTCCAGGAGGAGTTCTTCCACACCTACAACGACCTCAAGGGCGCGTCCAAGCAGATCGTGCTCACCTCGGACCGGCCACCCAAGTCGATCGAGACGCTCGAAGACCGTCTGCGCAGCCGCTTCCTGTCCGGGCTCATCACCGAGATCGACCCGCCGGACCTCGAGACCCGCTTGGCCATCCTGCGCTCCAAGTGCCTGAGCGAACACCAGGACGTCCCCGACGACGTGCTCGAGTTCATCGCCTCGCACGTGAAGAACAACATCCGGGAGCTCGAGGGCGCGCTCATCCGCATCTGCGCCTTCGCCAAGCTCAACAAC
>DASXNO010000367.1:0-1684 GCA_036495025.1 Actinomycetota bacterium
GCAATCGAAGGAACTGCACCATCTCCGATGTCGACGACTCGGAGGTGGGGGCCGAGGGGGTCACCGCCGTCTCCCCTGCAGACAGTCGCACTCTCGGCTGCGTGTCATCGGTCCCTTCCGCCCGGTCGACCCTAACTGGAAAACGATGCCCATCTGATCCCCCGGCAAACCAGTTCAGCCAGGTCAGACGGTGATCGGGGACCGAGCAACCGAAGGATGCCCTACGGTCCCCCACAACCGTGGTGGGAGCTCCTCGAGGGTCCCGCAGATCAGGGTCCGACCGCCGAGTCGGGTCCGCCGGAACCGGCGCGGCGGCGCCAGAAAAACCCCGGGAAGAGCCTCACTCGTGTTTCCGCAGCTGCGGCCTCAGCGTCGCGCCGGGCGGGGCCCTCCACGACGAGGACGGCGTCCGGACCGGGCCGGGCGTTGATGGGCACGGCGGGTTGGCTTGGCGGCCGTGTCCGCACCGTTCCGGCGGGGGACGTCGGGCTCGGAGGGTCGCTCGCTCCGAGCGCCGTCCACCGAGGAGAGGGAGGGGATGTCCGGCGCAGAGATGTCCCGGCGGAGTCCCAACGTTCGCCGGAGGTCCCTGGTGCCACGCACATGTTCGTGGCCGATCAGCGAGACCACGAGGCCGTCGGCGCCGGCCCGGCCGGTCCGGCCCGAACGGTGCACGTAGTTGGTGGGGTCCTCCGGCGGGTCGTAGTGGACGACGAGGGGCACGGCATCGACGTGGATGCCTCGTGCCGCGACGTCGGTGGCAACCAGCACATCGAGCCGGCCGGCGCGGAAGGCGGCGAGTGCACGCTCGCGCTGGCTCTGGCTGCGGTCGCCGTGGATGGCGGCCGACTTGAGACCGGAGCGGCCGAGCCGCTGTGAGAGCCGGTCCGCCCCGCGCTTGGTGCGGCAGAACACCAGGGCCGGCCCCTTCGCCCGGACGACGTCCGCGGTGACGTCGACCCGGTCGGCGTGCTCGACCCGCCAGAAGTGGTGATCCACTTCACCCCGGTCCTCGGCGGAGGACGCCACCTCGTGGAAGACGGGGTCGCGCTGGTAGTCGCGGACGAGCTTGTCGACCGGCCCGTCGAGGGTGGCCGAGAAGAGCAGGGTCTGGCGCGAGCGGTTCGTCATATCGAGAAGGCGGCGGACCGCGGGCAGGAAGCCCATGTCCGCCATGCGGTCGGCCTCGTCGACGACCACCACGTCCACGTGGGACAGCCTCGTGGCGCCCTGATCGATCAGGTCCTTGAGTCGCCCGGGGCACGCGATGAGGACGTCGGTGCCGTTGCGCAGGGCCGCGCGCTGCGGGCCGTAGCCGACGCCGCCGTAGATGGAGGTCACCCGGGCGCCGATGGCGCCGGCCAGCGGCTTGATGACCTCCTCGATCTGGGCGGCGAGCTCGCGCGTCGGCACCAGGACGAGCGCGGAAGGTTGGCGGCGCCCACGGTGGGGACCGGACTTGGCGGGCCGGGCGGACAGGCGCGACAGGATCGCCAGCCCGAAGGCCAGGGTCTTGCCCGATCCGGTGGGGGCCATCCCGCAGACGTCACGTCCGGCGAGGCAGTCGGGCAGGGTGGCGGCCTGAATCGGGAAGGGGCGTTCGATCCCGTTCCGTTCGAGGGCTATCGAGAGCGCGCGGGGCACGCCGAGGTCCGAGAAGCGGACGGGCGCGTGCGCGGGCGCA
>DASXNO010000368.1:0-9850 GCA_036495025.1 Actinomycetota bacterium
ACCCGTGCATAGGCGACATGCATGCCCTTGAGCCAGTGCAGGAACCGGTCGACCGGTTCGACTTGCGTCTCGACCGACGCGCCCTCTTCCATTGCAGCTCTGACCAGAGGAGCGTAGCCGCGGACGTCGGCGAGGTAGACGATGGCCTCCCGTATCTCCGCACGCTCGATGGTGGGAGGCGACTGCACCTGGCGTCCAACATGTCGCCCGATCTCGATGTGCAATTGCTGAAAGCGTTGGAGACGCAACAGTGAGTACTGGACGGTAGGAAGCAGGTTGGCATAATCGTCGGGACGGATCTTGGCACTCTCGTCCAGCGCGACGATGTGGTTGAGCGCGTGGGCGAAGCCCTCCGCTGCGATGAGGTGGAGCACGCTGTCGAGTGGCGTCGTTGGGGCCACGCTGAGCGGTGCATTGCCGACGATCTCGCGGGCGAATCGCTCAACCGCCTTTCTCGTCGTGGAGACGGCGTTGATCACCTGTCCCAGCGAACAGGGCGAGCGCTCCAGGCCATCGGGGCCCAGCGTGCGGAGCTCGACCGCGCAGAGCAATTCAGTCAAGACTTCCAGGGGACGCAGGTACCGAAAGTAGACGCCAGGGTGCCGGAGGATGCTCCGGATTGCTGCGAGCGTACTCGTGCCGTGGAATTCCCCGGTATCGGTCGCCTGGGTGCGTTCGAATGTCGGCAACGAGACGGGTGCTCTTTCCAGCTGGGGGAGTGGTCGTCCGGGCGACTCGGGGGTGACGAAACACTGCAGGGCGTCGAGGTGCCGGGCGCTCAGGTGCTCGATGCGGCGGCGCTGCTCCCGTAGCTCGTGCAGCCGGGCGTCATCGAGCCACCCTTCCCCGTCCCCAGACCTCGGCGCCTGCCCCGGTTGCGGAGGAACTCCGCAGCCATCGCCTCTCATAGGCAGGCCTCGGCGGGCTCGGGCGCCCGGCGATATTCCCCGCTCCTCCAGCCCCGTATAGGCCCTGCACCCCCTAGGTCCGTGGTCGTAGATGATCCGCCGAAACCCTGGACCCCCATCTTGCACTGGTCGCAACTTGGTCGGACAAAAGACCGACCACTGAAACGATACGGGCCTGCCCGTTGTAAGGGAGAATCGCGACGTGGTCCATGGGGAGAGGCTTGAGGCGGCCCACCCGGGTCCGGAGGTCCGTCTGGGCATCGCGCTTCGCCGCGCTCGGGAGGGGAGCGACGTCTCGCTCCGGGCCCTTGCGAGGAGGCTGCACCGGGCACACAGCACCCTGGTCGAGTACGAGCGGGGTCACCGGCTGGCCCCCATCGACGTCATCGAGGCCTACGAGGCGGAGCTGGGGGTCCCGGCCGGGACCCTCGTCGCCCTGCACGAGCGGGCTCGACTGGAGATCTACGGCGCGGACCGATCTCGGCGACATACCTACGTGCTCAGGCCCGGACTGGCGGCACCGCATCAACTCCCGCCCAACATTGCCCATTTCACGGGACGGGCCGTGGAACTGAGCAGGCTCCGTGCCCTGGTCGCCCAGCGGCGGCCCAGAACGGTCGTCATCCTGGTGATCGCTGGCGCCCCCGGCATGGGCAAGACCGCCCTTGCGGTCCATCTGGCCCATGAGCTGGCACCCGATTTTCCCGATGCCCAGCTCTACGTGAACCTGCACGGGTACGAACCCGCCCAGCGCCTGGGTCCCTCCCAGGTGCTCGACCGGTTCCTGCGCGCGCTCAGTGGGCGCGCGGAGGTCCTTCCGGCCGATCTGGAGGAGCAGGCAGCCTCCTTCCGCGGCCTGCTGGTCGGCCGCAGAGCCCTGCTCGTCCTGGACAACGCGTCCTCGCCGGAACAGGTACGGCCCCTGATCCCGGCCACCCCGAGCTGTGTGCTCATCACGAGCCGTGACCTCCTGGCCGGGATGGTTGCCACCGAAGGAGCGCAACTCCTCCCGCTCGACGTGCTCGCTCCCGGCGAGGCCCTCGAGCTGCTGGGGCGCAGCGCCGGTGCCAAACGGGTGAAGTCCGAGCCGGACGCCGCGGCCGAGGTGGTCCGTCTCTGTGGCTACCTGCCGCTGGCGGTGCGCATTGCCGGGGCCCGGCTCGCCACCCGGCCGGCGATGCGCGTCGCCATGCTGGTCGAACGCCTTGCCGACGAGCGGAGCCGCCTGACCGAGCTCTCCGCCGGCGACGTCGGCGTGCGGGCCAGCTTCGCATTCTCCTACCAGGCCCTGAGCCCGGGTCCGGCCCGGATGTTCCGCAGGCTCGGCCTCGTGCCCGGTCCCGACTTCGCCTGCGGGGTGGCGGCTGCCCTGACCGGGCAGAGCGCTCAGGCGGCCGAGTCCGATCTGGAGGCCCTCGTCGACACCCATCTGCTGGACATCGCCCCGGCCCCTGGCCGTTATCGCCTGCACGACCTGCTCCGCCTGTACGCGCGAGAGCGAGCCCAGGCCGAGGAGACGGCGCAGGACCGCCAGGATGCCCGCCGGCGGATGATCGAGTGGTACCTCGACACCGCAGATGCCGCCGAGCAGCTCCTGATCCCTGGCCGGAGGCGCCTCCCCTACCAGCCCACGGGCCGGTGGGGCGAGCCCGCCTTCGACACCCTCGGCCAGGCGCTGGCCTGGTTCGAACTCGAGCGGGCCAGCCTCGTGGCCGTGATCAACGAGGCCGCCGCCTGCGGGCTCCACTCCTTCGTCTGGCAGCTGTCGGACGCCCTGCTGAGCTTCTTCCTTCTCCGCTCGCACTGGGGGGACTGGCAAGCCACCCACCGGGCGGGCCTCGCCGCCGCCCAGGAAGCCGGGGATCGCCTGGCGGAGGCATGGATGATGGTCAGTCTCGGTCAGTGCTGCCGCATCCTTCGCCAGTTCGATCAGGCCGCGGACCTGAATCGGCGGGGCCTCAAGATCTTTGGCGAGCTCGGGAATGCCGATGGGCAGGCGCGGGCACTGACCAATCTCGGCCGCGACTACGTCAAGCTGCGCCGGTTCTCGGAGGCCGTCGACTGCCTCCGGCAGTCGCTCGTGACCTTGCGAGAGACCGACTACCCCCACCGCAGGGGCGTGGCGCTGCACTACCTCGGGGAGGCCTACCGGGAACTGCATCGCTTCGAGGAGGCCGTCGACTGCTACCAGCGGTCCCTGGCGATCCGGCGGGCGCTCGGCAATCGCTGGGACGAGGGGGGGAACCTGTGCGACCTCGGCCAGGCGTACCGGGAACTCCAACGCTTCGAAGAGGCGGCCGACAGCCTGCGGGAGTCGCTGGCAATTGCCAGAGAGGTCGGGGATCGTTGGGGCGAAGGTCGCTCCCTGGAGCTTCTCGGTCTCGTCGTCGAACGAACGTACGGGATACAAGAAGCACTGGGCTACTGGCGCGAGGCACTCGCCATCTTCTCCGAGCTGGGGGATCCCCGAGCCGACAAGGTTCGCTCCCTGCTGGCGACACCATCCTGGTGACGTCGGTTCGTCATCCGTCCGGGCCGTCGGCGAGGACGAACCGGCAGACGGGACACTGACCGTCGGAGGGGCCTTCGATCGGTATCCTGCTCACACTCGCCAGGGTGGGTCCCATGCTGGGCTCCGGCGCTCGTCTCGTTTGCATCGTGTCCGTCACCAGCCCCTCCAACTCGGCCGACGAGTTCTCGTTCAGCAGGCCCTTCGCGCCCACGTAGAGGCAGGCCAGCCCCCCGAGGGCCTGGCCCCGCTCCGCGGCCTGCTCGATCTCGCGATCCGGCAGGTGTGCCAGATCAAAGAGCCCGGCCTCGGCGAGGCCGCCGAGAAAACCGGCCATGAAGGCATCCCCGGCCCCGGACGAGTCCACGCCGCCCTCGATCGGTGTGGTCGTCAGCCGGATCTCACGGTTCGCACGGCGGATGGCCACGCCGCGGTCGCCGCGCGTCTCGATGACCATGTCGACCCTGGCAGGCGACGCCAGCGATGAGGTCCCGAAGGGTCGCCCCTCGTACTGGAGGAGATTCGAGTACTTGAGGATGTTGGTCGACGCCAGGACCCCTTCGACGGATGACCGCGTGCGCGACAGGTAGCCCGGCTCGAAGACGACCACCCCGCCCGCCGCCCGGACCCGGGCCGCCAGGGCGACGGTCAACTCGTTGGCACGATCGATGACCAGCACCGTTCTCTGATGCATGAGGTGGTCGACCTCGCGCACCACCTCTTCGGGCGGAGGCACGGGAAATGGGGGGAACTCGCGCCTGCAGGCGCCGCAACGCGTGAAGAAACGATGCAGCCCGAACTTCGTGGAGTCCAGCGACACGAGTTGCCCGATGCGACGAGTCGGCTTGCCCTCGACGACTCGCATGGCCCGGAGGCCAACCTGAAAGTGGGCGAGGTCGTCGCGGACAAGCTTTCCGAGCGTGTCGTTGCCGACTCCTCCGATCAACTCGCAGTGCCAACCGGTCCGGGCCAGGTGGCAGAGGATGTTGGAGACCGTGCCACCGGCTGCATAGGAGGGGTGATCCGATATCGGCTCCCACTCGCCGTTGGCGAGTTGCACGATGTCCGCGGTGACGAGCCCGGCGCCCAGGACCATCATGTGGGGACCCATCAATCAGGTGTAAATCGCGCCGTCCAACCACACGACGGTGGGACGCACGCTGGCGCAGAGCTGGATCAGCCGGTTCCTCGTCGTCGGGGTCATGCTGTACGTCGTGGGTTGGACATGACAGAGATACAGACCGTTCCAGAGCGCAGCGAGGAGCACGCCAAGGGAAAGCGCACGTCCGGACAGCGCCGAAAGCACCAGGGGGTGATCGGTCGTGAGTCCACCGAAGGAGTGCACGATATCGGTGATTTTTCGAAAGATGTCGAACGCGACGTCCCCGGACGCGTACAGCACGTTCTCGTATCGGACGCCCCACTCGTCGAACAGCCAGCGCCGTGCCTCGAGCAACACATCGTCACCGTAACGGGGATTCTTCGACGGGAAGGGGATGATGGGGAAGACATCCGCGGGCTGGAGCCGTTCGTAGATCCGGGCGAGCCGCTCCATGGAGCCGCCGAGGACGGGCACCCACAACGATCCGGCCGGCGGCTCGGCCTCCTCTCCGCGCCGGATGACCCTTGGCTCGATGAAGTCCCGCTCCTCGTGGCGGCTGGCGGTGGGGCCGCCCTCCGTGAGGACGGCGTAGAGGTTCTGATGATACGGGCGCTCCGTCCAGAGCCTGCTCAGCAGGGCGAACATCAGCGTCCTCGGGAAGGCGCTGACGTCGACAATGACGTCGGTGAAGGAGTTGATCTCCCTGCCGAGGCAGTCCCACACCTCCGCGATGAGGCGGCTGTCTCCTACCTGACGGCGCTCCGAGTCGAACATGTTGACTTCGAGCTCGAAGTGCCGGCAGTGGTCCTCGCTGAGCGATGACGTGATGTAGCGGATCTGGTCCAGGCAATCGTAGGTCCACCGCATGTTGGTCTTGAGCTCCTCGTCGAACAGATTCGTGAAGCGGGCGCACACCGTCACGAGCGTGCCCTTCATCGAGGGGAACTCGGTGGCGAGCACCCGGTACGCCGGCACACATCGGGGGTCGAACCCCAGGCCGTAGATGAAGAGAATCTTGCGGTCCGGGCCCCGGAGGTGCGGGAGCAACACGTCGAACTCGCGCTGGAAATGGTAGTAGTAGGGACTCGGGTGCTGGTAGCTGAAGGATCGCTCGGCCACGGCAGCCGTCACTTCCACCGATGGCGGTCGACGCGGCGGAAGATGGGCGTGAAACCGGGCGAATCCGGGGCAGCATTTCTCTCGAACCAGAGCACGAACACGCTGTTGTTCGGTGTGTTCGAGTAGAGGACCAGCGGGAGGGCCTCCTTTCCGAACCCGTACCGGATGCCACCGCCCTTGAGGCTGTTCGGGTCGTCGAACTCGGGGCGGTGGAACTGATCGCAGAGCCGGATGATCGCCGTCGCCAGGGGATCGTTGCTCCTCCGCACCTGGTTCTGGTCGTCATCAAGCTCCAGTGCCGTGATCCATTCCGCCTTCACGGCGTAGTGGGGGAGACGCCTGACAAGGCCCATGACGCTTCGGCGGGCGGAAGCGGTGCTGATGTAGTGGCACACCAGGACCTTCTCTGCCTGGTCGATCACCTCCGCGTGGCGCTCGTAGACCCGCTGCAGCGACCCATCGACCATGGTTGGGGCGCCGGGACGGCGGTGTGCCAGCGTGTAGCCCGATCCAGCGAAGTCGTCGATCAGGATCACGTGGCTGAACGTGGCCTCCGGGCCCTGTTGCTTGCGCAGCTCGTCGAGGTAGTTCTCGGAGCTGGCGCGGTAGTACGGGACCACCTGCTCCTGGCTGAGCTCGACATGGTGCCGCCGGAAGTAGTCGATCTTCGCGCCGTCGCTCAGGGCAATGAACAGGCAGCGTCGCAGGTACGCGGCAAAGTGATTCCGGAAGGCCGTGGCTCGCTGGAAGGAGTCCAGACCCTCTCGCTCGAGGATGTAGTCGAGCAGGATAGGGACGATCTGATTGAAGTACATGAAGCGGGCAAGGTCCTGCATCTCGCGCTGGGAGATGAAGACGAGGCGGTTCCGCAGGAATTCCGCCGCAGCAAGGCGCTGGGCGGGCTCGGCGAACTGGGCGAGCCATTCATGGAGGCGCTCGAGGAAGCGGACCCCCGGTTCGTACATTTCATAGTGGTCGTACTTGTACTCGGCCAGAAAGGTGAGGTCGTCGACCAGCAGCTCCGGGAGCTGGGCCTTGAGCAGGTCTCGGGCGAAGCGACGGCTATGCGTGGCAGGCCTCGATCCATGCCGGAGCGAACCGGAAACACTCCGCCAGGGGGTCCCTGGTAAGGGCGGCCAGGATCGCCCCGAGTTCGGAGGGCCCCGTCCGGCCGGGCGGCGAGAGGTTCCAGCAGCGATCCAACGCTGCGGAGACCCGATCGACACTCAGGGACCACCTGACGGCGTTGAGGAGCTCGAAGTCGTTCCCCTCGGGGTCGCCGCGGTCGCCGACCGCCAGGAACTCCCGCTCGCCGACGTCGAGGGCTTCCATGACGGCCATCTTGTTGGTCGACCCGGGGACCACGTCCACCGAATGCGACGATGCCAGGATGTTGAGCGTCGGCTCCCCCACGAGCGCCCCTTCCAGCAGCAGACGGCATGCATCCACGGAGATGCCCGGGCCGACCGTGATCGAGACCTGATACGGGCGTTCGTCGACCTGGACCATGTCGCCGAGACCGAGGGCGTCACACGCAAGCCGAACCTTGCGGAGGGCGCTCGGGACGGCCGCCGAGGTTGGCACCAGGGATTCCCCCAGGCCGAGGACGAGGCCGCCGTTGTAGAGGCCGAGGGCAACGTGGTCCCACAGGTGCTGGGGAATCCAGGCCCTGAGATCCGCGTGCAGCGACCTGCCACGGCCACTTGCGAGCCCGACGAGCAGGCCCTCGTCCAGGAGCCGAACGAGCTCGGTCCGGACCCGGGGATCCGTCCCCAGGTGGCGGGCGTGCGTGAAGCAGCAGGTCCCGTCGAAATCGAGGACGACGGCCCCGACGGGGATCTTGCTGACGTCCTCACGCCAACGCTGCAGGGCCAGCTTCACCAGGGAGCGCACCGGCTGCTCGTCGGGAGAAGCCCCGAGGGCCCGCATCTTGCGGATCACCGCCGGCTCGTCGGCCCGCCGGCTCGCCAGGATGGGGAGATGGTACAGACGCCGGCCGTACTGCGACACCTCCGGCCTTCCGGGATCGACCGCATGGGCCCGGGCCAGGCCCCCCACGAGGTGCATCGACCGCAGCAGGAGGTCGGGAACCGACCAGGGCCACGCAGCCCGCGCCCTGAGCTCGATCCGGTCGATGCTCGGGGGGAGGATGCGAAGCGTCTCCTCGGCCAGTGACACCACCGAGTCGTCGATCAAGGCGACCACCGTCGTCTGGTCGGCGCCCAGGTTCAATCCGACATGCCTGCCGTGGGCGAAGTTGCGATAGTCCACGGTCTGCACCGTCCGCAGGCCCGTTTCCTGGAGCCGGGTCTCCAGGTCGAGGGCGACGGCTTCGGTCCGGTAGCCGTGGAGCACCAGCAGGCTCTTCCCGGCGGGCAGGCGGGCAGGTTCGGACGTCGTGCCGAGGTCCGGGAGCGGGCCGGCGCCCGGCGTTCCCGTCCCGGCCTCGGCAAAGGCCTTGGCCAGCCATGCCGACACGAGCAGCACGCTGTTCGTTGCCAGGAATCCGTCCGGGGGAGCCCCGCGCAGCTCGACCGTGCGGATCCATTCCCCCCGCAGGGAAGCCGGGAGCGAGTCCGCCTCGCGGAGCGTGACCAGGAAGAGGGGAAGCCGCAGGTGCTCCCGCGCGCACGCCGCCGCGGCCGCAATGTCGTGATGCCCGACCGACGCGGAGAAGAGCACCGTGCACCCGGCGGTCACGCTGGCTTCGCAGAACGCCATCGCGGTCATGGCGGTCGAAACCCGCCCGGCCACCTCGGTGCAGAGCGTGCTCGCGAACCGGGCCACGGCCAGGGCGCCCCCGCTTCCCACGTGCGTGCTCGGCAGGCCCCTCAGCGTGACGACCAGCTCGGCCAGCTCCTCGGGGACCGGGGACCGGTCGACGAGCGCGAGGGTCGCCGGGAGGTCGGCCAGCTCACGTTCGTATGGCCGGCCCGTCTCAACCCACCCCCGCTCCAATTCGGGCCGCAATTCCCGTCCAAATTCGGGGCGCAATTCCCGACGGCGCTTCCCGGATATTGGACGAGGCCACGGTTCCCCACGACCCTCCTGGTTTAGGGCCTATGTGGGAAAAGTATACATTGGCAGCGCTCCCGGCCGGCCACAGCGCAAGGAGGCTGGGCGGCCGCGAGGATAGTCCGCGATCGCGCGTATACGCGCGATCGACGACTAACATCCAGGTCCCCATGTATTTCCCCGACTCGTCGCGGTTCCTATAGGCATGAGCACGTCAGGGAGGCGGCCATTCTCGATACGGTCGGTCGGCCGGACGATCAACATGGCGACGACCGGCGACGCGCTCCTTGCGCACCGCACCCAGAACGACCACAACGGCCACGGCCATGCCGGCCGGGCACTCGGGCCTGCCCTGACGCGGCTTCGGGACGATCCCGTGCTCGGGTGCGGCGACGACACCGGGGAGGCCACCCGAAAGAAGGCCGCGTGGCGGCAGGTCGTCCTGTCCCGGGCCCGGCGCTCCCGCCACGACCTCCTCTGCGCCTGGGCAGCCTCGCCACCACGACCGGACCTCGAGCGCTGGGGCGAGGAGGCGGCAGAACTCATCCTCAAGGCCAGGGATTCGGCCGTGCACACCGTCTCGTTGTGGTCGTGGCTGGAGGGTTGCTACCAGGAGCAGGCATGGCTCTCGCTGCACGAGGCGGAGGCCCAGATCATCGAGGTGCTGCCCGTCGGGGAATTGCATGCGCGCGCCGAGGGTCTGCTGGGCAAGGCGCGCCGTTCGCTCGGGGGAGACGACCCACGGATCTGGTGCATCAAAGAGCTCCTGCGTGAGGATGCGACCGGTGCCGCGTTGCGCCCCCGGCTCGCTCATCTGGTCCGGGCGACCTACGACGTCCTCGACGACCGGTATGCGCAAAGCCGCGGGTACCGAAATCGCTTGATCCGCCTGACGGTGATGGCCCTGTCGGGGATCGTGCTCTTCCTCGTCGCGGGGATGGTAGGCACGCCGAACATCATGGTCGTCGATGGAAAGGCTGGAGGGTGGCAAACCGTCGTCTTGCTCCTGCTCTTCGGGTCGATCGGCGCGCTCGTCACGGCCATCCCGCCGCTGGCCAAAGCCAACGGGGCAAGAAACCCCTTCAGCCTTCCGCTGTTTCAACTCCTCCTGAAGTTGACGATGGGGCCCCTCTTCGCCGTCGTCGGCCTGCTGATCCTGGAGGACAGGCTCATCCCCCACTTCCATGCCCCCAGCAA
>DASXNO010000369.1:0-9809 GCA_036495025.1 Actinomycetota bacterium
GAGGTCGAGGATGACGAGGGACGGAGCGCGCTCCCGGAACAGGTCGAGACCCCGGAGGCCGTCGACCGCCGACACCGCGTCGAAACCCTCCCGCTGGAGCTGGTAGCAGATGGCGCCGACGAGGGCTTCCTCGTCCTCGACCACGAGGATGGGCCCGACGGCGGTCGAGGCATCCGCCGCTGCGCCGTTGGGGAGATCAACCGTCACGGCTCACCTTGATCGTTGCTCAGTGGGAGGCCGTCGAACCGGAGGACATCCCCCAGCCGGGTGTTTGCCTCCACCTCGGGATGCGAGGCGTCGGTGAACTCCTGGAACACGCCGGTCACGAGGTAGGCGACCTGCTCGCCGATGTCGACCGCGTGGTCGCCCACCCGCTCGATCTGGCGGGACACGACGTGCATGTGGACGCCCCACTCCAGCATCGGCCTGCTGTCGGACTCCATGAGGACCTCGGCGAGCATCCCCCGGTTGAGGTTGTCCAGGGGATCGTCCATCGCCGGCAGCGAACGGGCGAGGGTGACATCCCGGCGGGCGAAGGAGTCCATCGCTGCGTTCAGCATGTCCAGCGCAATGACGCCCATCTCCTGCAGGGTCTGCAGCACCCTGGGGTTGGGCGGCAGGCCGTGGGCGGCCTTGGCGATCTTGGCGATGTTGACCCCCATGTCGGCGACGCGCTCGAGGTGCAGGTTGATGTGGAGCAGCGTCGCGAGGAAGCGCAGGTCGGAGGCGACGGGACCCTGCGTGGCGAAGACGACGACGATGCCGCGCTCGATCTCCATGTAGAAGGCATCAACCTCGTCGTCGCCGGCGATCACGGCGTCGGCATCCGCTTCGTTGCCGGTCGCCAGGACGTCGAGCGCCCGCTGGAAGAGATCGTGGGAGGCCACGCCCATGCGGAGAATGATCGACTCAAGCTCCGCGAGCTGTTCCTGGAAGTGCCGGCGCGTCTCGACCATTACCCGAACCTTCCGGTGATGTAGCCCTCGGTGCGCTTGTCCTCGGGCTGCGTGAAGATCTTCTTTGTCGGACCGATCTCGATGATCCGGCCGGGATCCCCCGCCAGCTCCGCCAGGAGGAACGCCGTGCGGTCGGCCACCCGGGCGGCCTGCTGCATGTTGTGGGTGACGAGGACGATGGTGTAGCGCTCCCGCAGTTCCATGATCAGGTCCTCGATCCGCAGGGTCGCCACGGGGTCGAGGGCGGAGCAGGGCTCATCCATCAACAGGATGTCGGGCTGGACGGCGATGGCCCGGGCGATGCAGAGCCGTTGCTGCTGGCCGCCCGACAGTCCGGTGGCCGCCGCGTCCAACCGGTCCTTCACCTCGTCCCACAGGCCGGCCCCCGTGAGGGCGCGCTGGACGGTCTCGAGCAGCTCCGATTTGGGTTTGCGGCCGTTGAGCTTGAAGCCCGCAATGGTGTTGTCGAAGATCGACATCGTCGGGAAGGGATTCGGCCGCTGGAAGACCATCCCCACCGCCCGCCGGACCGAGACGGGGTCCACACCGGGATCGTAGATGTTCTCGCCCTCGAGCACGACCTTTCCCTCCGCGCGGGCGCCGGGGATCAGTTCATGGAGGCGGTTGAGGCAGCGCACGAGGGTTGACTTGCCGCACCCCGACGGGCCGATCAGTGCCGTCACCTGATTTGGTTCGACGGACAGCGACATGTCCTCGATCGCAAGCCTGTTGCCGTACCAGGCAGAGAGGTTCGCAATCTCGAGACTCGCTCCCATGTGTCACACCCCCTTTCGTGCGGTTACAAACCTCGCAACCAGTGTAAGAGCGAGCACCAAGGCGATAAGGGTCAATGCGGCCGCCCACGCCCGCTGGACCTGTTCGGCATAGGGCGACGTGGCGCCCGCGTAGATCTCGAGCGGCAGGGCCGACATCGGCTGGGTGATCTTGAACGAGATGAACTCGCTGCCGAGGGCGGTGAAAAACAATGGGGCCGTCTCCCCGGCCGCCCGGGCGATCGCGAGCATGGAGCCCGTCGTCAGCCCCGCCGCGGCGCTCGGGAGCACCACCTTCAGGACGGTCCGCCACTTCGGGGTCCCCAGGGCCAACGAGGCCTCCCGCACGCTCGTCGGGACTCGGCGCAGCATCTCCTCGGAGGTCCTGAGCACGATCGGCCACATGATGAGCCCGAGGGCGAACGCCCCGGCGAGGGCGGAGAAGTGATGCATGTACACGACGATGAGGCCGTAGGCGAAGACGCCGACCATGATCGAGGGAACGCCGGTCATGACCTCGGAGAAGAACCGGACCGCCCGCGAGAGACGGTTGTTGGAGGCAAACTCGCTCAGGTAGACGGCGCCCAGGATCCCGAGCGGGACGAAGACCAACGCCGCCATCCCCACCATGATCAACGTGCCGGCGATGGCGTTCGCGATGCCTCCTCCGGAGGCCGTGGCGTCGCCGGGCGGGGGCTGCGTGAAGAAGCTGAGGCCCTTGATCGCGCCGACCCCCTTGATGGCCACCTCCACGAGGATCGAGGCGAGTGGGACGAGGGCAAGCAGGACCGCCAGCGCCATGAAGGCCAGCATCAGCCGGCTGGTGGCCTTCCGCCTGGCCGAGACACCCTTCAAGACTTCGCCTTTCCGACGAGCAGCCGGGCAGCGATGTTCATGGCCACGGTGACGGCGAACAGCACGAGGCCGATGGCAACGAGCGCCTGGAGGTGCAGGGGCTCCTGCGACTGGCCGAACTCGTTGGCGATGACGCTCGCCATCGAGTAGCCGGAGGAGAAGATCGATTTGCTGATCGCCGGGATGTCGCCGATGAGCATGAGCACGGCGACGGTCTCGCCGAGCGCCCGGCCCAGCCCCAGGATCACGGCCCCCACGATGCCGGCCCGGGCGGGCGGGAGCACGCCGTAGCGAATGGTCTCCCAACGGGTGGCGCCGAGGGCGTAGGCGGCCTCACGAACGTCCTGGGGCACCGTCACGAACACTTCCCGGCTCACGGCCGAGATCGTCGGCACGATCATGATTGCCAGGACAAACCCCGCCGCGAAGAAGCCGGAGCCGTTCCCGATCGGGCCGGCGAAGATCGGGACGGCCTTCCCGAGGGAATCGGCAAGGAACTGCTCGATGGGGCGGAGCAGCGGCAGGACGACGATGATGCCCCACAGGCCGTAGATCACCGACGGCACGGCGGCCAGCAGGTCGATGAGATTGGCGATCGGGCGGCGGATCCTCGCCGGCGCCATCTCCGAGACGAACAGCGCGGTCCCGAGCGCGATCGGTGTTGCGATCACCAGGGCAATTGCCGAGGTGACGACCGTCCCGAAGATGAACGGGAGCGCCCCGAACACGCCGTTGGCGGGCGCCCAGGTGGTCCCGACCACCCAGCCGAGGCCGTGGGCCTTCCAGACCGGCCAGGAGAGCTGGATGAAGCGGACAACCATGAGCGCCAGCGCCACCAGCAGTGCGGACGCCCCGAGCATGGCGACACGTCGGGCGACGCCTTCGGAGCGGCGTCGCCCGACGAGTGGTCCACGCTCGCGGGGGGCGAGCGTGGGTGCGTCTGCGGTGGTCTCAGTCGTGCTCAGGGTCAGTTCCTAGGCGGCCAGCAGGGGCTGGCCATTGAAGGTGACCGTTTTTAAGGCTGCGATGCACTTCGTCTGCAGGGCGGCCGGGAGGGCGACGTAGAAGAGCGCCTCCTCCGATGCCTGGCCGGTGGTGAGGCCGTAGTTGAAGAACTGCACGACCGCCTCGCCCTTGGGGCCGTCGGATTGCTGCTGGTAGACCAGGGCGTAGGTGGGCCCGGCGATGGGGTAGGCGTCCTTGCCCGGGGCGTTCAGCAGGTTGAAGACCAGGTTTGCCGGGGTGAGGCTGGCGAAGTCGAAGTTCGCTGCCGCGGCGGCGGTCGTGCTGACCGACGGCGCCACGTAGGCGCTCTTGTCGCCGTTCTGGATGGCGGCAACATCGACCTTGGTCTGCGCCGCATAGGTGAGCTCGACGTAGCCGATGCCCCCGGCGGTGCTCTTGACCACGCCGTCGACGCCGGCACTCTTTGCCCCCGCCTTGAACTGGGCGGTCGTGGGCCACGTCGGGCCGGTCCCGGCACCGATCTTGGACTTGAACTCAGGGCTCACCGTCGACAGGAACGTGGTGAAGATGTACGTGGTCCCCGAGCCGTCGGAGCGGTGGACGACGGTGATCGGGGTGGAGGGCAGGTTGACGCCGGGGTTGTCGGCCTTGATCTCGGCGTTGTTCCAGGCGGAGAGCTTGCCCTCGAAGATGTCGGCAAGCGTCTGGGCGCTGAGGCGCAGGTTTGTGATGCCCGGAAGGTTGAAGATGACCGCCACCGCACCGAGGGCGGTGGGGATGTTGAGGATCGTGGCGGTCTGCGTGGCCGGTGCCGAGTAGGGGGCGTCGGTGCCCGCGAAGTCGACCGTCTTGGCGACAATGTCCTTGATGCCCTGCGACGAGCCGGTGCCGGTGTAGCTCACCTGGATGTGCTGAGCGGCGCTGAAGTCGGTGCCCCACTTGTTGTAGAGCGGCTGAGCGAAGGTGCTGCCGTCACCGGTGATCGACGACGCCGGCTGGACCGCCGTGGTGCTGCTGGATGCGGTCGGCGACGTGCTCTGCGAGGGGTTCGTCGTGGTCTTGGTGCTGGAACAAGCCACCGCCACCATCCCCAGGATCAGCGCCACGACCACGAACTGTTGCGAACGTCTCACTCGACTACTCCTTCTGTTCTGGGGCCCCCGCGGGACCCACCTGCTTGACCATCTCCGGCGTGGAGGGGCGGCGCGCCCGTACGGGGCCCCTGTCGAGGGCCGCGTTGAGGATGAAACCGTCCTTCCACCCGTCCGACGGTAACGGCGGGTAGCGGGACCAAGGTGTCCTCGGCGCGAACTTTGTGTGAACTTTGTGGGGCATCCCGCACGTGTCGGGCCAAGCGGGCACCCGGCGCACCTTCCTGGCATGGTGGAATGCACTTGAACTACACGTGAAATCGGGCTTTGGACCCAGGAACTGGGAGCGGGAACGTGGCGCTGGTCCTCATCGTTGAAGACGACCTCACCATGGCCGATATGGTGTCCTACAACCTGCGGCGCCAGGGCCTCGAGGTCGAGGTGGCCCACGACGGCCCGGCGGGATTGCAGCGTGCCCGGTCGAAGGACGTGTCCCTCGTCCTGCTCGACGTCATGCTGCCCCACCTCGACGGGGTCCAGGTCGCCGGCCAGCTCCGGGCGACACGGCCCGATCTGCCCATCCTCATGCTGACGGCCAGGAGCGAGGAGGAGGTCAAGCTCCGTGGCTTTGCCGCAGGTGTCGACGACTACCTCACCAAGCCCTTCTCCATGGAGGAACTCGTCGTTCGGGTCAAGGCGCTGGTTCGGCGTTCTCGGGCGGAGGCCATCCGCACGGAGACACCGGCGGAGGTCCGCTTCGGTGACCTGCGCCTCGTGGCGAGAGACTTCCGCTGCTGGGTCGGCGGGACGGAGGTCACCCTGCGGCCGAAGGAGTTCTCGCTGCTCGCTCGCCTTGCCTCCGAGCCCGGCCGGCTGTTCTCCCGGCTGGAGCTGGCCGAGGAGATCTGGGGTTACAGTCACCTCGGCGACACCCGGACGATCGACACGCACGTGAAGAACCTGCGGCGCAAGGTCGAGGACGGATCGGGGTACCTTTTCATCGAGACCGTCCGGGGCCTGGGCTACCGCTTCCGGCTCCGGCCGAAACCCACCGGCGGAGCGGAGGACCGGACTGCCGGCCGCAGAGGACCTCGGCCGGAGAGGGAGCCCGAGAGGGAGCAGGGGTGACCGGCGTCAGGCTGGGCCGGCGGCTCGTCGTCACGCACCTGCTGGTCGTGGCAGTCTCCCTCCTTGTGCTGGCGGCCGGGGTTGGGGCGGGACTGCCGACACCGGCAGCGGTGGCGGCGGCGGTCGGGGTGGGCATCGTGCTGGGGGCCGTCCTGGCACTCCGGACGGCCCGCTGGATCGCCGGACCCCTGCAGGAGGTCGGCGGGGCTCTGTTCACCTCGCTCTCCGGGCACGACACCCGGCCCCTCGAGGGGCCGGCCCGGGACACGCCCCACCCGGAGGAAGACACGTGGCGCCCCGAGGGGCACCTGACGGAGACCCGGCGCCCTGAGAGCCGGCTCGCGGCCGTCCTCGACGACCGTGCCCCCGCGGAGGTGCGCCGGCTCGCCGGCGCCCTGGAGCAGGTGGGCGCAGAGCTCACCGGCCGCATGGCCGAGCTGAACCGGGAGTCCGGCCTGCGGGAGCAGATCCTGTCGTCGATGTCCGAGGGCGTCGTGCTGGCGGACGCCTCGGGCCGCATCCTGTACGCCAACCCGGCAGCCGAGGGCCTGCTCCCGGGGGCGTTGACGCTGCCGTCGCAGCTCCGGACGGAGGGCCCGGTCGAGCTCACGCTTCGCCACCCGCGCCGGCGGGACCTCAAGGCCACCTGCCTGCGGCTCGGGGACGGGCGGCGCCTCGTGGCGATCCAGGACGTGACCGAGGCAAAGCGCATCGAGGCGATGCGGCGTGACTTCGTCGCGGATGCCTCCCACGAGATGAAGACGCCGATCGCCTCCATCCAGGCAGTCGCCGAAACCCTCGAGATGGCCGTACTGGACGACCCCGAAGCTGTGCCGCGGTTCATGAGCACCCTGCTGCTGGAGATCCGCCGGCTCTCCGCGCTCGTGCAGGACCTCCTTGACCTGGCGCGCCTCGAAGGGCGGCCGCCGGAGCGCAGCGTCGTCTCGCTCACCAAGGTCGTGGAGCAGGAGGCGGCCCGCGTCCATCCGGAGGCCGACGAGAAGGGGCTCAGCGTGCGCGAGGAGATCGCCCTCGGTGTCATGGTGGCCGGGAGCCCGGAGGACCTCTCGCTCGCCCTTCGCAACCTGCTCGACAACGCCCTGCGCTACACGCACGAGGGCGAGGTGTCCGTCCGACTGTGGGTGGAGGACGGGCACGCCAAGGTCGAGGTCGCCGACACCGGGCCGGGCATCCCGGGCAAGGACCTCAGCCGGATCTTCGAGCGCTTCTACCGGGTAGACCGGGCACGCTCCCGGGAAACCGGCGGCACGGGCCTGGGGCTCTCGATCGTCCGCCATGTGGTCGAGCAGCACAACGGCTGGGTCCAGGTCGAGAGCGAACTCGGGCGGGGATCCCACTTCGTCCTGACGATGCCGATCCTCCGGGGAGCGCCGGCCGGGGAGTGACGCGAGCAGGCGCCCGGCTCGCCGGGCGCCTGTAGGGATGGGATCTCCTGTCAGTGGGAGGACTGTTCGTTGCCGATCGGCTCCCCGGTCGTCGGATCGAGGTAGAGCTTGCCACTGCCCCCGGCCTGGCCGAAGGAGAACATGTTGTTCAGGCTGCCGGCGATGGCGTCGAAGGAGCCGCTGATCTTCGGCAGGTTCCAGTTCTGCTCGACAAAGGCGAGGATCGAGCTCTGGTCCGTCAGGGTGTGGTCGACGAAGTTGTGCTTCGCCAGCGGCGAGATCACCAGCAGCGGGAGGCGGGGGCCGTAGCCGCAGCGCCCGTTGACGCCGCCGAGAGGCGGGTTGGCCGTGGTGTCGCCACAGAGGCCCGTTCCGGTCAGGAAGTCCTGGGGGCCGGGAGGGGTGGCCACGGCCGAGGTGTTCGACGTGTTGTGAATCCCGCTGAACACGTGGTCGTACCAGCCGTCGGAGTCGTCGTAGGAGACGACGACCGCCGTGGAGTTCCAGTCGGGCGTCTGCTGGAGGGCATTGATCTCGTTCACGATGAACTTCTGCTCGTCGAGGGGGTCGGAGTACCCGGCGTGGCCGTCCTGGTAGCCCGGGGCCTTGAGGAAGCTGACCGCCGGCAGATGGTCCGGCGAGAGGTAGCCGTGGGCGATGGCCCCCACCAGGGAGTCGAAGTCGCTGGTGTCGTAGTTGTGGTTGGCGGTGTCGAACTGGGGGACGCCGCCGACGGTGCTCTGCGTGTCGGTGCCGATCGCGGCGAGCGATGCCGGCGCCAGGTGGTGCGGGTTGGCCGTGGAGGCGTAGTACTGGAACGGCTCGTGGTGGGCGATGTAGTCGTCCTTGGTGCCGTAGTTCGTCGAGCCGGTGCCGGTGCCGCCGATGGCGGCCCCGACCGGGTGGGCCGTGTTGCAGATGCCCTGGTCGGAGGCGGGCGGCGTGTTGAATCCCTTGCCCTTGAACTCGTCGGGCGTGAAGACCGCCGTGGACGTCGTGGCGCCGATCTTGGTGGCCGCCACCGCGAAGGGGGTCGAGGGCTTGAAGCCCCCCTGGAACCAGCCCCAGGAGACGCCGGCCGCGTTGAGGTTGTCGCCGACGTTGAGACCCGACAGCGACACCGCGTCACGGGTGGAGCAGTCGTCGTAGTAGGGCTGGGGGTCCGAGATGACCGTCGACGAGGCCCCCGGCGCCGAGCTGCCGGGGACGGTGTCCCCATCGGTGAGGGCTCCGTTGATCGCCTTGTCGACGCCGTTGGTCTGGCCCGAGATGAGGTTGATCGCCCCCGGGGCCGACGGGCCGAAGGTGGTGTTGAACGAGTTGTCGCTCATGGCGAAGCTCTGCGCGTAGTTCCAGAGCCCGGTCGTGGTGTTGCCGTCGTAGTAGTTCATGACATCGCTGGCGTTGCAGGCGTGTCCGGTGGGGCTGAGGCCGCTTCCGTTGCCCACGGTGGTGACGAACTTGTCCATCGCCCCGCCGTCGAAGGCCTTCTGCTCGTCACCGTAGCCGTGGTCCTGGTCGCAGGTGAGCACGTCGCTGATGGCGGCCGGGTCATACCGCTTGGGGTTGACCTGGTTGCCGCTCGCGTCCTTGTTGGGATTGTTCGTGAGCAGCGTGCCGGAGCCGCCCGCCCCCGGCGTGTTGGCCAGGCCGTTGACCCTTGGGGTCCCGTAGGCGGCCTGGAAGGGCTCCCCCGACGTGTTCGCCGCTTTGGGGTAGGTGCCGAAGTAGTGATCGAAGGAGACGTTCTCCTGGAAGATGACCACGAGGTGCTTGATCGGCGTGGCAGTGCCGCCAGCCGTGGGGCTGGCGTTGACGGTGCCCCTGACTGCACTCTGTCCGGCCGCGGTCTGGAACGTGATGAGACCGAGCGTGGTCGCCAGCGCGAGCGCCGGAGGCACGATCCGGCCGCCGAGCCGATCCCGTAGACGTGTGGAACCCATGTGGCACCTCCGATCGTTGGACGTCCGGCGCATGGTAGTGAGCCGCCGCGAACGCCCAGCGACACGGGTGTGACGCGAGCGTGAACGATGCTGGAACGTTTGCTCGACGGGCCTCGACATGTGATGTTCAGCCGGCCGCAACGTGACGTTCACACGGTTGGGCTACGTTGGGGCCCCATGTCAGGAACGCAGCCGGCTCCCCCGAAGGTGCGACCGCAGTGTGCCCGCTCGACGGGCGCGCCCACGCACGACGACATCCCGCGCATCGCGATGTGCGACCTGTGTAGCGACGCGGTGGTGATCAGCGTTGCTGCCATCCGGAGAGCTGCGCCGACGCCCTGCCCCTGGGAGGCACACCCGAGCACCACGCAGCTGCGCCATCAGCTCACGGTCAGGGAACCCTCCGACCAGGATCGCTAGCCTCTCCGGCTCCGGAGGCCATTGCGGGCTGATTGCGCCCACCCCAGAACCCCCGGTTGATGATGAGCCGGGTCATCTGTTCGAGCTCGCTGGTCTCGACACCCTTCTCCTGAACGAATCTCACGATGCTCGTGAGGAGATGGCGGTCGATGACCTTGTGAATTCTCTCAATGTCCATTTTTTGGAAGAATTTTGCGTACTCCTGCTCGCTGCCACTCTCCCGAATACTGCCGATGGCCCCGTAATCGAACTTGCGGTTCTCTCGAATGGC
>DASXNO010000370.1:0-1856 GCA_036495025.1 Actinomycetota bacterium
GGCGTCGCCCCCGACCGCCCACCAGCCGAGAAACGTCAGCGCCGCGAGCGCCAGGACGACGGGGACGAACACCGCCGCGATCCGGTCGGCAAGGCGCTGGATGGGGGCCTTGGAAGCCTGCGCCTGCTCGACGAGGCGGACGATCCCCGCCAGGGCCGTGTCGGCCCCGACCGCCCGGGCCTCGATGGTCAGGACCCCCTGCTGGTTGACGGTTGCCCCCACCACCGGATCGCCTGGCGCCTTGTCGACGGGCACGGACTCCCCGGTCAGCATCGACTCGTCGACCGCCGAGCTCCCGGCCACCACGACGCCGTCGACGGGGATCTTCTCCCCCGGGCGCACCCGGAGACGATCCCCCACCCGGACGGACTCGACGGGCACCATCCGCTCAATAGCTCTCTCTGATCCGGCGCCTGGGGGGGCCTGGACGAGGCAGGCCTCCTTGGCTCCCAGCGCCAGCAACGCCCGGAGCGCCCCGGATGCCGACCCCTTCACCCGGGCCTCGATGAAACGGCCCAGCAGAAGGAAGGCGACGATCAGCGCCGCCGTGTCGTAGTGGAGGTGGCCCCCGAAGGCCGCGGCCCCGTGGCCGTGGCCGCCTCCGGGCTGGGCCAGCAACTCGAACGTGGAGAACACGAAGGCGGAGACGGTCCCCAGGGCGATGAGGGTGTCCATGTTGGCCGTCCGGGCCCGCGCCCGGACCACCGCCGAGCGTACAAACGGCCATCCGGCCCAGAACACGACGGGGATCGCCAGGGCGGCCGTGGCGTAGCGGGCCCAGGTGGCGTGGGCCCAGGCAAGGGAAAGGACGAGGGTCGCCGCCGCCAGCGGCCCGGCAACGACGAGCCGCCGCAGCCATGCCGCCTGCTCCTCGGCATGCTCGGACGCGACGCGGGGGGAGCCGCTCTGCAGGGGGTCGAGACGGTACCCCACCCTGTCGACCGCTGCGATCAGGTCACCTTCCGGGGCCGGTGCGCTCCGATCCAGCTCGACCGTCGCCCGCCCGGTGGCGAAGTTGACCCCGGCGGCGGCGACCCCGGGCTGGCGCTGGAGCGTCCGTTCCACCCGCGCCGCGCACGAGGCGCAGGTCATACCACCGACGTCGAAGACCAGGACCCGCCCCTTTGATCCGGTGCCTAGGGGGCCGGTTGCATGGGTCTCGGGTGCCGGCACCTCAGCTCACGCCGTGACGGGCGCGTCGGCGGGGTTTTCAGCCTCCGAGGGATCGATGGGTCCGGTGGTCACCCGGTCGAAGCGCATGGCCTCCATCAGCTCGTCGACGATCTCGCCGGTGCGGCCGGCGACCATCGCCGCGGCGACACAAGTCTCCAGATGGTTGCGGAGCACGATCCGGCTCGCACGCTCGAGCTGGCCCTGGACTGCCGAGAGCTGCTTCATGACGTCGGGGCAGTAGGCGTCCTCCTCGACCATGCGCAGCACGGCATCGAGGTGGCCCCTCGCCGTGCGCAACCGGTTGACCACCGATCGGCGATGTTGTTCTCTCATGGCTTCATCCTACCCCACCTGGGGTGGGGTTGGCTTGGCCGCTGAGCGGCTCGGGGAGGGTCGACCGGCCTGCCAAGCCGTCCACGAACGAGAATTCATTCTGACGTCATGGAAAGTTCATCCATTTGCTCTTCTGCCACCCGGTCGCATCCAGTACCGTTTTAGATGAAAAAGATTTGCGCTCCGACGTGTCAAAAGCTCCATTAATTACGCCCCGTAGTCACTCCGGAGCGGCAGCCGTCCCCCCATTGGTCGATTGGGAGATTTCGGTAAATCTCCGATCACTTCTCTAGACGGCAGACGCCGCCGCACCTGGGCTGCGAGGCGGCACTCGACGGGAACCGATCTGC
>DASXNO010000371.1:0-2166 GCA_036495025.1 Actinomycetota bacterium
CATCCTTCGATCCTGAAGTTGATCTGGCGGGAAGGCATCCGCAAGAAGTCATGAACCAGACCACGCCCCGCCCCGACGATCCGGTGTTCACCGCGCTCTGGGAGGCGCACCGGCGACGGATGCTCGATCTCGCCTTCCGCATGCTGCTGCACTTCCCCGACGCCGAAGACGTGGTGCAGGAGGCGTTCGCCCGCCTGGCCCGAACGGACCTCGCCGGCATCGACGACCCCGAAGGGTGGCTCGTCGTTGTAACCAGCAGGCTGTGTCTCGACAAGCTCCGGGCCCGGCGGCGGCGACCGACCGATGGGTTGGACCTTGTCGACGACCCCTTCGACCCGCGCGCACCCGATCCCTCGAATCAGGTCGCCCTGGTCGACAACATCGGCATGGCCATGCATGCCCTCCTCGAACGCCTGAGTCCGGCGGAGCGGACCTCGTTCGTGTTGCATGACGTGTTTCAGTATCCGTTCGAGGAGGTCGCGACCATCGTCGGACGCAGCGCCGCGTCGTGCCGTCAACTGGCCAGCCGGGCTCGCCGGACCCTGCGGGCCCAATCTGCGAGCGGTCGGTTCCCCGTGAACTCTGCGCTGCATCGACAGGTCAGCGAGCGATTCATCGCGGCCTGTACCGGCGGCGATCTCGAAGGCCTCCTGGTGTTGCTCGATCCCGCCGTCGAAGGGAAGGGCGATACCGTTCCCGGCGTGGTGGTCGGAGCCGCCGAGGTCGCTCCGGGAATCCTCCGCTACCTCGGCCCACCCGCCTCCCCGACGCTGTTGCACCTTCCCGTCGGCGACCGGATCGGCATCGTCGCCCTGCGCGGTCGCCGAGTGCTGGCGCTTCTCCTGTTGACGATCGAGAACGGGCTGGTCGTCGACGTCGATGCGCTGGCGGCCCGGGGTCCCCGTGCGGCCGTGAGCGCCGCGCTCGGCCTGCGCTGAATCGCTTGTCTGCCCACGCGGACGATCGACCGC
Source organism: Actinomycetota bacterium (assembly GCA_036495025.1). GTDB lineage: Bacteria > Actinomycetota > CADDZG01 > JAHWKV01 > JAOPZY01 > JAOPZY01. The sequence goes on from DASXNO010000371.1 coordinate 972, forward strand.
AGTTTAGATTTCCAGCGTGCACGCCAACGCGGACGCGCAGCCGGCGGACGAGGCCGTCCTGGTCAGGCTGCTCCTGGTGATGACGGTCGTGACCGGCGCCGTCGACGCGGTCTCGATCCTGCGGTTCGGCCAGGTGTTTGTCGCCAACATGACCGGCAACGTCGTCTTCCTTGGCTTCGCGATCGCCGGGGCCAGGGGCTTCTCGGTAGCCGCTTCTCTCGTCGCCCTGGGCGCCTTCCTGGCCGGCGCTGCGATCGCGGGAAGGCACTTCCCGTCGGTCGTGGGGCTGCGGCGACCCCGGCTCGGCCAGATGGCCGCGGCCGAGGCGGTCCTGTTCGGGGCCGCCACTGCCCTCGCCGTCACCACCAACGGGATGGCGGCCCGCTACGCGATCATGCTGCTCCTGGCCGTCGCCATGGGCGCCCAGAACGCCGTCGCCCGCCGTCTGGCGGTCCCGAACCTGACCACGACGGTGCTCACACAGACGCTCACCGGCCTCGCCGAGGACCCGTGGGACCTGGGCCGTCCCGGCTCCCGGGCACGGCGCGGGCTCGCCGCGGTGGCAGCGATCCTGGTGGGTGCAGCGCTCGGAGCGCTGCTCGTTCTTCGTGCGTCAACGGGGTGGGCGCTCGGAGCCACCACGGGCGTGCTCGCCGCAGCGGCGGCGACCGCCCTGCTTCCCCGTCACCGCACCGGTGTGAGCTGACGCAACCAGGAGCAATCAGGCCGCGGAGGGGTCGGCAAGACCGGACCGCCGCCGGTCGACCGCAAGGTTGCGGCGCCGGTACAGGTCGGTCGCCAGCCCGATCACGAGCCCCAGCGCCACGGCGAACAAGCCCCAGGCCGTCCCTCCGAGGGTCCAACCGGCCGCGTGGTCCAGGCTGTAGGCCCCGGCCCCGGTGAATCCCAGCCCCGCCGCGACCCCGCCGAGGATCAGGGTGTATTCATAACCGCCGTTGGCGAGCCAGAAGCCCTTCTTGACGTGGACGGAGAGGGCCGCGTTCAGCATGGTGCCGACGACCCCTGCAGCGACCAGCGGCGTCAGCAAGCCGAGTGCCAGCAGCAACCCGCCGCCGGCCTCGGTTGCTCCGGCGACGAGTGCGAAGAGCGTGCCAGGCCGGTAGCCAAGGGATCCCATCCCCTGGCTCGTGGTGGTCAGGCCGTGGCCACCGAACCATCCGAACAGCTTCTGAAC
>DASXNO010000372.1:0-6796 GCA_036495025.1 Actinomycetota bacterium
GTGCCGATGAGCAGGTTGACGAGGTTGCCCGGCTTGAGGGCGAGCAGTGCACCCAGCACCACCTGCGCGGTGAACAGCCCGAGGAACAGGGGGGCCTCGGAGAACTTGCGGGAAACCGAGCGCTCCGCCCCAACCGCTTCCGCGAGCGCGTAGGCGGTCGACAGCGGCACGACGGCCGCCGCCAGGGCCGAGGCTCCGAGCAGGCCGATGCCGAACAGCTTCTCCGCAGCCGCCCCGGCGACGGGCCGCAACGCCCGGGCCGCCTGCTTGGCCGACGTGAGCGGCCCGCTTCCTCCGATGGCGGCGCCGGTGGCGATGATGATCGCCGCCGCGATGACGTTGGAGAAGATGGAGCCGCCGACGGAGTCGGCGCGCACGATCTTGTAGTCGTCGGCTCCGGCTCCCTTGTCCGCCACGGCGGCGGCCTGGTAGAGCTGCATGTAGGGCGTGATGGTCGTGCCCACCAGGGCGACGGCGAGCAGCAGGAACGCCCTCGTCGCCGGGAAGTGCGGGAGGAACGTGTCCGAGAGCACCTCGTGCCACTGGGGGTGGGCGAGCACGGCGGCGATCGGGTAGGCGAAGAAGACCAGCGACAGCAGGAGAAAGACACGCTCGGCGTACCGGTAGGAGCCGAACACCACCGATCCCCAGATCACGACCGTCGCGATGGGGACGGAGAGGTATCTGGAGACGCCGAAGATCTCCAGGGCCGCCGCAATGCCGGCGAACTCGGCGACGACGAGGCCCAGGTTGGCGACGATGAGGCAGACCACGGCGAAGGTGGCCACCCGCAGCGAGAACTCCTCCCGGATCAGCGACATCAGGCCCTGGCCGGTGTAGGCGCCGAGCCGGGCGGCCATCTCCTGGACGATGACGAGCGCCAGGGTGATGAGGACCATGAGGAACAGCACCCGGTACCGGAACTCCGCCCCCGCAGAGGCGTAGGTGACGATGCCGCCGGCGTCGTTGCCGGCGTTGGCGGCGATGAGGCCCGGCCCGAGCACCATCAGGTACCGCATGAGCCGGCGGCGTCGCCGCTGGCGTGGGGTAGGACCGGTCAGCCGGTCGGCAGTGCGTTCCGGCAGTGAGGTGGCCGAGTCCAACCCAGCCTCACGCCGGGAGCTTCGGGAAGTACCGGCGGCCCTGATCGGGCATCAGGGAGTCCACGACGTCGTCGGCGAGGATGCGCCCCATCGGGTGACCCTCGAAGTCCACGACCAGCAGCGAGGAACCGCGGCTCTCGACCAGTGCGTCCACCACCTCCTGGGCCGTTGCGCCGGGGTGGATCGTCACCGGCGCGGGCGGACGGATCAGCTCCGCCATTTTCGCATCCGGCTCCGCCACGAAGAGCTCGAACAGGGTGACGTCGTCGAGCAGGCGGCCGTCCTCGTCGACGACGATGACGGCGTCGATGTCGCTGCGGTGCTCCTCGGCCGCCCGCAGGCCCCGCCGGACCGCGGCAACGGTCTCGTCGGGGGTCACGAGCACGAGGTTCGTGGTCATGAGCCCGCCGGCCGTGTCGTCGGCGTAGTCGAGGAGGCTGAGCAGGCGGCTGGCGGTGGCCGGTGGCATGTGCCCGAGCAGCTCGTCGCGGTCCTCCCGCTCCAGCTCCCGCAGGGCGTCGACCGCCTCGTCGGGCTCCATCCGTGCCACCAGGCTCGCGGCCTCCTTGGGCGGGGCCTCCTGCAGCAGGGCGTTGAGCTCGCGGGGCTCCATCTCCTCGAGCGCGTCGGCGGCGGCCTCGGGCTCGAGGACCGACAGCAGCTCCTGCCGGGCGCCCCGGCTGAGGTCTTCGAGGAGGTCGGCCACCTCACCGGGACGGAGGCGGCGCAGGCCGTTGTGGGGAGTGCGGAGCTTGACCTCCCCGGTCGGGCCCGTCGGCGTGCCGAACGGCTGGATCGCCGCCCAGTCGATGACCCTGTCCGGCGTCGGCCGGGTCCGCCACCGAGCCGGGCCGAGCCGGCGCAGGAGGGACTGCGCGCTGACGTCGACGCCGACGAGACGCAGCGAGTCGTAGACCGGCGCGAGGTAGAGGTCAGCCGCTCGCACGACCTTGACACCGTCAACGTCGACGAGCTGGTGATCGAGCACGTCCCGGACCAGCGTGACCTCGCCCTCGCGGCGGACGAAGTCCCGAAGGTCGACGCGGGCGGACTTGAGGATGACCTGGTCCGGGTCGAGCTTCTCGACCTGGTCGAAGGGGACGTAGGCATCGCGCCGTCCGACCCGCACGACCAGCCCGGTCACGGGAGGGTAGTCATCGTCGCCGGTCCACTTGGCGACGACGTCGGCGACGACGCCGATCTCCGCCCCCTTCTGGTTGCGCACCGGACGGCCGACGAGCCCCGCCACCGACACCAGGGACTCGCGGATCGCCTTCAGCGCGAGGAGGCGGTGGTTCCGACCCTCGCGGTAGTGCTGGAGAACGCGGCGCCCGGGAATGGGCGGCATCCGGGACATCGTTCACCTCCAGGACTGGGGCCGGCCGGTGGTGCGGGAACGGGGCCGGCGGTGTGGACGGGGAGCGGCCCCGTCACCCGGAGGCGAGAGAGGGCCGTTACAGAGCTGCGTGCCGCGACGCGGCGAAGCGGCGCGCCGGACTATGGGGTATATCGCCTGCCGGCATCCGCCTCACCTCCTCGGTCGTCGCTGGGTGGGGACCCCTGGGTCAACCCCTGGTCAAACCTGGGGTCAAAAGGAACAATTCCCGATTTCCGCGTCGAAAATCACCGGGGGGTCCCGCACCTCAACCCTAACATTTTCTTAACAGCACCCCCGGCCCGAACGGTGGCCGGCGAGGCCCCCCGGGCGCCTCAGGCGGCGCCCTGTTCCGCCTCCCGCTCGATGCAGAACTGCCGGGCCTTTGCGTCGTATTCGAACAGCTCCGCATAGCGGCCCCACTGGGCAGCGATCTCGAGTTGTTCGGTTGCCTCTTCCTCGCCGAAGCTGCGACGGAGAATGTCCCGGAAGAACCCCGCCTGAAGACAGCCGTCGGCGCAGCGTTCGAGGCCCGCCCGGATCACCCGGATCAGCGGCACCCGGTCGATGGCGGCCCGCGCGAAGATCCGCTTGGACTCCTGGATGTCCGCCCCGCCGAACCCGATGCCCTCGACCGTAAGGCGGAGGCGGGGACCTGCCACCTCCGCGAACCCGAGGAGCACGAGCGCGTCGACGAGGGGCAGCAGGTCGTCGACCTCGAGCCGCAGCTCGTCGGCGAGGTCCGCCAGGTCGAGCTCGTCGCCGAGCTCGTGGAGGATCTCGACGAGCCCGGACAGGCCGTCGATGGAGGCGTGCGGGATCGGCACCTGGGCGGGGGTCAGCTTGCGGGCATGGATGGCCTGCTGCTCTTCGACCGGGGCATCGCCCGGGTGCTCGGCCTCCCGGCCGATCATGATCCCGTAGATCTCGTCGACGAGGGCCTCGAACTCCGGTGCTCGCCGGTCCCTCGGGCGCTCCATCTCGACGCCGAGCGTCTTTCGGATGCGGCCGGGGCTCGAGCCGAGGATGACGACCCGGTCGGCGAGCAGCACCGCCTCCTCGATGTTGTGGGTGACGATCAGGATCGACCTGATGGGGAAGTCGTGAGTCTGCCACAGCTCGAGGAGCTCGCCGCGGAGGTTCTCGGCGGTGAGCACGTCGAGCGCGCTGAACGGCTCGTCCATCAGCAACACGTCCGGCTCGACCACGAGGGCCCGGGCGAAGCCCACCCGCTGGCGCATGCCACCGGAGAGCTCCTTGGGGAACGCCGACTCGAAGCCGTCAAGCCCGATGCGGTCGATCGCTCGCCGGGCTTTGGTGGCGCGCTCTGCCTCCGGGACGCCCCGTGCCTCCAGGCCGATCTCGACGTTGGCCTGGACGGTGAGCCAGGGCAGGAGTGCGAAGCTCTGGAACACCATCGCCGTACCCGGGTTGGGACCCGTCACCGGCTTCCCACGGAACGTCACCGTGCCGCTCGACGGTGCGATCAGGCCGGCGATGCACCGCAGCAGGGTGGACTTGCCGCTGCCGCTCTTGCCGAGCAGGGCGAGGATCTCGCCGTCGAAGACCTCGAGGTCGATGTTCTCGAGGACGGGCAGCTCGCTCTCGGGGGTCGTGAAGGTCTTGGTAAGGCCGCGGCAGACGATCAGCGGGGCCGCCTCCCTGGGAAGGTCCTGCTCGGTGTCCATCGTCGTCGCCACTCCCACACCTCCGATCGGGTCGGGGCCCTTACTCCAGCTTGTACCTGCGCTCCGCGAGTCCGTACAGGGGCCGCCAGAGCAGCCGGTTGACGCCCACGACGTACAGGCTCATCACCGTAACCCCGGCGAGGACCCGGGCGACGTGCCCCGCGTCCGTGGCCGAGAACGCCTGCGCGATATAGGACCCGATGCCCTTCGCCACGAGCGTCCTGTCCCGGAACGTGACGATCTCCGCCACGATCGACGCGTTCCACGCCCCTCCCGACGCAGTGATCGCCCCCGTGACGTAGAAGGGGAAGATCCCCGGGATGATGAGGCGCCTCCAGCGCTGCCACCCCCTGATGCGCAGGTTGTCCATCGCCTCCCGCAGGTCGGTGGGGATGGCCATGGCCCCGGCGATGACGTTGAACACGATGTACCACTGCGAGCCGAGGGCCATGAGCAGCACCGCCCCGATGTTCAGGCTGATGCCGGTGTGGATGAACAGCAGCGTTGCGAACGGGAAGAGGAAGTTGGCGGGGAAGCTCGCCAGGATCTGCACGACCGGCTGGGCGGTGCGGGCCAGGCGCGGGGACTGGCCGATCCTGACCCCGATGGGGACCCAGACCAGGGTGGAGATCGCCACGAGGAAGGCCACGCGGAGGAAGGTGAGGAAGCCCAGTCCGAGCGCCGTCGCGTAGACCCCGAGCCCCGAGTGCGACGCCGTGTAGGAGGCCAGTCTCCAGAGCCCGAAGGCAACAACGGCAGCGACGAGGACGACGAAGGCCACGTCACCGGTTCGTCCCTGTGGCCCCGCCACGGCCAGGGGCTCGTCGTCGCGCCCGAGCACCGCCATCGCACGGCCCACGGAGCCGGCCAGCCTGTGGCGGGCCGCGCCGACGAGTTGGGGCCAGCGGGAGTGCTGCAGCATCTCGAGGAGCACGGAGCGCTGCCGGTCCGCCGATTCGGACAGCTCCATCTTGAAGCGCTCCGCCGCTGCGGTCAGCGGCCTCCAGAACAGGAAGTTGACTCCGGTCACCATGACCGCCATCGTGGCGATCGCGAGGCCGACGGCCCGGAGATCGCCCCTGGCGATGGCCGCTGCGGCATAGGACCCGACGCCCGGGAGCGGGTAGCTGTGACCGTTGCTGGAGATCGCCTCGGAGGCCGACAGGAAGAACCAGGCCCCCGCCATGCTCATCATCCCGTTCCACACCAGGCCGATGGCCCCGGCGGGGACCTCGATCTTCCAGAACCGCATCCACCGGGTGAGCCGCAGGTTTCGCGAGAGCTCGTCGAGCTCCCGGGGCAGGGTGATGAGCGAGTGATAGAAGCTGAAGGTCATGTTCCAGGCCTGCGCCGTGAAGATGGCGAAGATCGAGGCAAGCTCGACGCCGAGGTAGGAGTTCGGGAACAGCGACAGGAAGAACGACACGATCACCACGAGGAAGCCGAGTACCGGCACCGACTGGAGGATGTCGAGGAGCGGGAGCAGAACCCTCCCCAGGCGGCGGCTCCGGGCGGCCGCGTAGCCGTAGCCGAGCGAGAAGACAGTGGACGCTGCGAGGGCGATGAACATTCGCAGAAGGCTGCGTGCCGCGTAGTACGGGAGGTCGGTTGCCCGGGTCGAGATCTGGGTCGAGCCGGGGACGATCGTCAGGGTCGCGCCGCGCCCCACCCGGATGAGCGAGTACAGCACCACGATGACGGCAGCGCCGATGAGCACGTCGAGCGCCGACTGCTTCGGCCGGGCGAGGGCGGCACGGAGGGGGAACGTCCGGGGCATCGCCACGGGAGCACTCCTGGACGGTGGGGCCTTCCCGGGCTGCCGGGGCCTACGGCGCCGAGCGGGTGCGGGAGGACCGGTGCGGATGACCGGAAATCACTTCGGACGAGGATACCGGCGGAGCGGACGGCCGGCAGCGATCCTCTACGTGTTTTTTACGCCCACCGGGAACCTCTCCACGTGTCCTTGACGCCACGCCACTAGCCGTGACTGGCCGCGCGCTCGGCTCGGAGGCGTGCGTCCTCGATCGTCGATCGGGCCTCGTCGGGGCCGCTCCAGCCCCGGGTCGAGGTGCCCTTCCCGGGCTCGAGGTCCTTGTAGATCATGAAGAAGTGCTCGATCTCGTTTCGCTGCTCCAACTCCAGGTCTTCGAGCGAGGTCATCCTTCCCGAGACCGGATCGGAGATGGGAACGGTGAGCACCTTGGCGTCCGGCCCCATCTCGTCCTCCATCCAGAAGACGCCGATCGGCCGTACCCGGATGTGGCACCCGGGGAAGGTCGGGTCCGACACGAGGATCAGGGCATCGAGCGGGTCGCCGTCCTCGGCGAGGGTCTCGGGGAAGAACCCGTAGTCGGTCGGGTACCTGGTGGCGGTGAAGAGCCGCCGGTCGAGGAAGATCGCGCCCGACTCGTGGTCGTACTCGTACTTGTTCCGGCTGCCCCCGGGTATCTCGACGATGACGACGTAGCTGTCCGGCATGCGAGAACTTTACTAGGTGGTCCAGCACGTGGAACTTGCAATGGGTTCTCATCGCGGGGCACGCTGAGCAGACGGGACGACGGATGGGGAAAGGGGACGCACGATGGTGGACCAGGCGGCGGCAAGGGAGATCTTCGAACACGAGCTGGGGG
>DASXNO010000373.1:0-4597 GCA_036495025.1 Actinomycetota bacterium
TCGAGCGCCTCCTCGCCGGTGCTGGCGAGGTCGACGGCGTAGCGGCGCGCCCGGAGGTTCACCTCCAGGGTCTTGCGGATCTGTGGCTCGTCGTCGACGACGAGCACCCGGCTGATCACGAACGCCGGGGCCCGGTTGGCCAGCCTGAGCCAGGAGCGCGCATAGCTGCGCATTTTGGATCAAAGCTCGTCTGAAGGAGCGGCCCGGGGCCCTCCGCAAGGGGTCGGAGCAACGCTCGATCGTTCATTCGGACCGCCGCAGCGACAGCACCATCGTCGTGCCACCGCCGGGGGTGTCCTCGACCAGGATCTCGCCACCCATCGCCTCCACGAACCCACGGGCGACCGCTAGGCCCAGGCCGACGCCGTTGGGGGTGACCCGGCCCCGGTCGCCGAGGCGCTGGAACGGCTGGAAGACGCGGTCGCGCTCGCTCATGGGGATGCCGGGTCCCTGGTCGATCACCCGAAGGTCCACCCGGTCGCCGACCTCCCCGGCTTCCACCCGTACCTGGCGTCCCGAGGGCGACCACGACAGGGCGTTGTCGACGACGTTGGCGACGGCCCGCTCCAGCAGGGCCGGGTCGGCCTCCACGGTGGGAAGGCTGTCCGGCACGTCGACCGTCAGCGTCGTCATATCGCCCGACAGGCTGCCCAGGGCGGCCGACACCACCTCCTCGAGACCCACGGCCCGGCACTTGAGGTGCAGGGCCCCGGTCTGGAGCCGGCTCATGTCGAGGAGGTTGGACACGACGGCGTTCAGGCGGTCTGCCTCGCCCTCGATCGTGCGCGCGAAGCCATGGATGGCATCCTGTGACCAGTCGACCTCGTCGGAGAGCAGGCTGCTCGCCGAGGCCTTGATCGACGCCAGCGGCGTGCGCAGGTCGTGGGACACGGCCGCGAGCAGGGCAGTCCGGAGCCGGTTGGACTCGGCAAGCTCCCCCGCCCACGCTGCCTCCGCCTGCAGGCGTCGCCCCGCCTGCGCCACCCGCAACTGGGCGACGAAGGAGTTGAGCAGCCGGGTGTCCTCCCCCACCAGCTCGCCGCCGGCGAGCGCAAGGACCGAGCCCTCGTCCAGAGCGGCGGAGAACGATGCCTCCTCGGGCCGCGTGGGGACCGGAGCACCGGCCGACGCCTCCACCCGCCACCCCGCTCTGCCCGTGGGGACGGCGGTGGGGACGGCGACCGGGACTCCGGCCGGGCCTTGCACCGGGAGGACGTTGGGGCTTCCTGGCGAGAGGCCGCTGCGGGTCCCCGCCGGAAGGCCGTTGGGGCTCCCTGCCGGGACGTCCACCTGACCCCCGACCTGGCCGTCCGCCGGGACCGGCGAGAGCACGGCCACGGCGGTCAGCCCGAAGGTCTCCCGGAGCTGCGACAGCAGGTTGGGGAGCGCTTCCTCGCCCGCGGAGAGCACCGAGCTGGCGGCGAGGCGGGCGAGCGCCTCGGCCTCGGCCTGGCTGCGGGCGGCGAGGACCGTCCGCCGCGCTGCCCGCTCCCCGACTGCAGACACTGCGACCGCCACCGTGAGGAATACGACGAGCGCGATCGCATCGACCGGGTGGCGGATCGTCAGGGTGTGCAGGGGAGGGATGAAGAACCAGTCGGCGACCCCGAAGGCGAGCACGGCCACCACGAGGGCCGGCACCGCGCCCCCCATGATCGCAATGCCCACGACGAACAGCAGGAGCAGCAGGAGTGCCCCCGGCGTGCCCAGCGTGTCACGGAAGGGAGCCAACAGGAACCCCAGCAGGGGCACGCCCAGCAGGCCGAGGAGCAGAGCGAGCTGGCGGCGGCGGTGCGGGAGCGGCGCCAGATGGCGCCTACGTATCGGGCGGGGCAGGACCTCGTGGGCGTCGGCGTCGGACGAGATGACGTGGACGTCGATCGGCCCCGCGAGGCGAACGACGCGGTTGATGATCGAACCGTGGATCAGCTCATTCCAGCGTGACTTCTGGGGTGCCCCGAGGATGAGCTGGGTGGCGTTCTCCGCCCGGGCGAACTTGGTGAGCGTCTCCGCGACGTCGCCACCGGTGATCTCCAGGTAACGGCCGTCCAGCTCGGCCACGAGGGCCCGCTGGTGCTCCAGGAGGGCCGGCGAGGGCCGAGTCAGCCCGTCGGCCGAGCGGACGTGCACCGCAAGCAGCTCGCCCTTGCTTCTCGCTGCCATGCGGGCGCCGCGGCGGATGAGGTGCTCGCCGGCCGGCCTCCCGTCGAGGGCGACGATCACGCGCTCGCGCGTCTCCCACGGCATGGCGATGCCGTGGCGCTGCCGGTAGTCGTGCAGGGCCTCGTCGACGCGGTCCGCCACCCACATGAGGGCCAGCTCGCGCAGGGCGGCGAGGTTGCCCTCACGGAAGTAGTTGCCGAGGGCGGCGTTGACCTTCTCCGGCGGGTAAACGTTGCCGTGGGCCATCCGCCGGCGGAGGGCCTCGGCGCTCATGTCGACCAGCTCGATCTGGTCGGCGGCACGGACGACGGCGTCGGGGATCGTCTCGCGCTGGGCGACGCCGGTGATGCGCTCGACCACATCGTTCAGCGACTCGAGGTGCTGGATGTTAAGGGTCGAGATGACGTTGATCCCCGCGTCCAGGAGCTCCTCGACGTCCTCCCAGCGCTTCTTGTGGCGAGAGCCGGGGACGTTGGTGTGGGCCAGCTCGTCCACCAGGGCGACCTCGGGGTGCCGCTCCAGCAACCGGTCGAGGTCCATCTCCTCGAAGACCTGGCCCCGGTACTCCATCCTGGCCCGACCGAGGACCTCGAGGTCACGGATCTGCGCCCGGGTATTGGGCCGGTCGTAGGTCTCGACGTAGCCGATGACGACGTCCTTGCCCCGGGTGTGGGCGCGCCACCCCTCGTTGAGCATGGCGTACGTTTTGCCGACGCCCGGGGCCGCCCCCAGGTAGATCCGGAGCTTGCCACGCGCCATGGCTGCGCCTCTACGGGGAGCCGTCGAGGGCCAGGTTCAACTCGAGCACGTTGACCGACGGCTCGCCGAGGACGCCGAGCGCCCGGCCGGCCGTGTGCGCCCTGACGAGGGCCAGGACCTGGCCGACCTGCATGGAGCGTTCCCTGGCCACCCGGGGAGCCTGGAGGTCGGCGTTGGCGACGGAGATGGCGGGATCCAGGCCGGACCCCGAGGCCGTCACGGCGTCCACCGGGACGGGCGTGCCCGGGGCAAGACCGTTCTCGGTGCGGTAGGCCGCGGCCCGGTCTGCGACGGCCTTCTCGAGCGCGGGGTTGGTCGGGCCGAGGTTCGAGGCACCGCTGGCGCTCGCGTCATAGCCGTTCGTCCCCGCAGCCGAGGGACGCGGGTGAAAGTACCGCGGGGCGGCGAACGCCTGGCCGATCAGGCCGGACCCGACGACAGCGCCGTTGCGGGCAATCAGGGAGCCGTCGGCCTTGCTACGGAAGAGGGCCTGCGCCGCGCCCGTCATCGCGAGGGGGTAGGCCAACCCCAGGAGCACGGTGAGCGCAATGGTCATCCTCAGAGCGGGAAGCAATTGCCGGCGCATGTCAGTGTACTCCCGCCGCGGCGATGACCAGATCGATGAGCTTGATGCCGATGAAGGGCGCGATGACGCCGCCGACGCCGTAGATGAGCAGGTTCCGGCGCAGCACCGCCGCCGCCCCGAGCGGCCGGAACTTGACGCCCTTCAGGGCCAGCGGGATGAGCGCCACGATGATGAGGGCGTTGAAGATCACCGCGGAGAGGATGGCCGAGTGCGGGTTGGCCAGGTGCATGACGTTGAGGGTCCGCAGCGGCCGGAAGACGTCCTGGAACATGGCGGGGATGATGGCGAAGTACTTCGCCACGTCGTTGGCGATCGAGAAGGTGGTCAGCGACCCGCGGGTGATGAGGAGTTGCTTGCCGATCTCCACGATCTCGATGAGCTTCGTGGGGTTGGAGTCGAGGTCCACCATGTTGCCGGCTTCCTTGGCGGCCTGGGTGCCGGTGTTCATGGCCACCCCGACATCGGCCTGCGCCAGCGCCGGTGCGTCGTTCGTCCCGTCGCCGGTCATGGCGACGAGGAAGCCGCCCGACTGTTCCTTGCGGATCAGCGCCATCTTGTCCTCGGGGGTGGCCTCGGCGAGGAAGTCGTCGACGCCCGCCTCCCTGGCGATGGCCGCGGCCGTCAGGGGGTTGTCGCCGGTGATCATCACCGTGCGGATCCCCATCCTGCGCAGCCCCTCGAAGCGTTCCGCGATGCCCGACTTCACGATGTCCTTCAGGTGGATGACCCCGAAGACCCGGGTGCTGTCGGCGACGACGAGCGGCGTCCCGCCCGAGGTGGAGATCCGCTCGACGATCGGCTCGAGGCCGTCGGGGACGTGGCCCCCCTGCTCGGTCACCCACCGCCGCACCGAGTCGGTGGCCCCCTTGCGGATGCTCCGGGCGGGCTGCCCGTCGTGGGCCGGGAGGTCGACGCCGCTCATGCGAGTCTGGGCCGTGAATGCGACGAGCGTGGCGCCGACCAGCTCCCGCTCGCGCAGCCCGTAGCGCTCCTTGGCGAGCACGACGATGGAGCGGCCCTCGGGGGTCTCGTCGGCGAGGCTCGAGATCTGGGCGGCGTCCGCCAGGTCCTGCTCGGTCACGCCCTGCA
>DASXNO010000374.1:0-2653 GCA_036495025.1 Actinomycetota bacterium
ATCGTGGGCTTCACCTGTTCTCCTCTCGGTATCGAATGATCTGTTCACGACTGGCCCGGTAAAGGCCGATCGGTCGGCACTTGGACGAATCGCTGCTTGACGATGGCGCAAGAGGGACTTGGACCATGTCGCCGGGGATGCTCGCCACCAGCAGCCAGTCGGCTGGTCCGTCGGCCGCGGCCGGCAGGAAGACAGCTCCCGGATCAGTCCATGCGTCGAAGAGATCCGTTTCCGTAAACGGAGCATGTTTGGCGAGATGTGGACGGTTCCCGTCATCGATCTCGAAAGGGTTTTCGGGGTCGAGCAGCGCAGGATCGAATCTCGACCTCACGTAGAACAGTGTAGAACACGTTCAAGGTCCGTGCCACGAGGCGCTCAGGAATGGGCCCTTGCCGCCTGGGCGACTCTTGCTTTATCCGGCGCCTTGAGGGAGGCCTGGGGGGCGAACCGGTAAGATTTCCCCATGAGCGGCTCGGGTGGACCTCGCGACAAGGGTCCCGGCCGCGGCCCGGGCGGGCGGCCCAGCCGCGGGGGCGCCGGCGGCGGCAAGCGGCCAGGCGCGGCCGGCAAGGGACCTCCGAGTGCCCGCCGATCTCAGGGACCACCGGTGGTGGGCAAGCGCCCGTCCCGGCCTGGGTTCCTAGCCGTTGCCGCCGTGCTGTGGTTCGCAGCGGCGATCGTCGCCTTCTTCGGGCTGCACACCGGCTGGAAGCTCATCCCGGTGATCTGCTTCGCCGGCGTCGGGTTCCTCTACCTGCGGGGCGCAGCCGGCTCCTACCTCCGCCGGCCCGGTCCGGCCCCCACGCCCAAGAAATAGCCGTCCTTCGGAGAATCCGGGCGGGCGCCCCGTCAGGGCGTCGTGCCGTGGACGATGACGGGGTCCCCGAGGTTGTCGAAGCTCCACAGGTATTCGGCGTTCGGGGCCGCGCCCGGCCAGGAGGCGTTACGGGTGGGCGTGGAGACGTTGACGCACCCGTGGCTCATCGGATGGCCGAAGTTGTTGTGCCAGTACGCGCCGTGGAGGGCCTCCCCGTTGTGGAAGTACTGCGTCCACGGGACGTGCTTCACGTCGTAGTAGCCGGGAGCGAACTCGCTCTCCGAGCTCTTCATCTCGGCGTCGGAGATCCGCTGGTAGATGTAGTAGCTGCCGGTGTGGGTGTCCTTGCCACGGACGCCCGTCGAGACCGGGAACTGGTTGGCGAGCACCCCGCTGCGGCACGCCGTGAGCGTCTGGGTCGAGAGGTCGACGTCGATCGCCCGCTTGTCCCCCGTCGAGAACGACCGGTTCAGCGGCGCCCCGTAGGCGCTGCCATCCCGGGTGAAGAGGCCCTCGACGTTGCCCGACACACTGATGGTCGTGTTGGGCGGCCAGTACCCGTCCGGCGTCGCCGGCTTGAACTGCAGCCGGGTGGGACTGATCCAGGACGTGGACACGCCGAGGGTCGTCACGGCCGGCGCCGAGTACTGGGAGCAGGGATTCGGCTCGGCCGTGCCCGACACCGTCACCGGAGCTGCCGGGGGCGTGCTGGGCGGGATCGCCGATGCCGCGTCGGCGGTCACGGAGAAATGGGCCGCAAAGTCGGCGGGGTCCGCAGGTGGCTGCCCCGTCCCGACGATCAGGGGGCTGGCGACGCCGAGATTGTGGTCGCCGTCGTTGAAGGACGTGGTGAGCGTCGGCCCTCCCCTGGCGGCGAACCGGGTCGACTGCGGCCCGCCGGTGACGCCGGCCATGCTCGTCACGCTGATCGAGACGGGGAAGCTGGCCCCGGGGCGGTAGCCCTGGGGGTAGAGGCTGATGGTCGTTCCGCCTGGCCCGAGCTGCGCGGTGGCCGGCCCGTCGACCTTGACCTCCCTGGCCGGGCGGTCGAGGGTCACGATGGTTGCGTCCCCGGGCCCGACGACGGTGGGAGTCACCGACACGATCTTCGGCGTCGTCGCCGTCGCGAAGGTGAGCGTGACCGTCTGCTCGTTGCTTCCGCCCGCGCCGGAGGGCGACGGAGAGCCGGAGGACGAGTTCGCCGGGAGGGAGGCCGTCGCCGTGATCGTGTACCGGGCGTCCGGCTGGAGGGATCCCGAGGCGATGAACCCGTCGGTGGTGAGCGAGCCGGCGATCGCGTCGCCGCCGTCCCGCGTCAGCGTCACCCGGGTGAGGTGGGCATCCGAGTACTTGGTCGCCACCATGACGGGGTCATTCGGGCTGACCTCCCGGGCGTCGCGCGGCGGGCTGAAGATGAGGGCCCCGACCGTCGTATGGGGCCGGCGACCGATGTCCGCCAGGCCGCCGGCGCCGGCGGAGCTCGGTTTGGTGCAGGCCGTACCGACGAGGACGAGGGTGAGCGCCAGCGCCGTGAGCGCCGGGAGGCTGCGCCGCCCGGCGCTGGACTGGCACCCGGGACGGCGAAGGATCTTCACGGTCCGCCTGCTCCCCCTGAGTCGTACAGGATCACCCCCTGCGAGGGACCATTATGCGATGTCCGCGACCTCGTGCCACGGGCGCAGGTGCTGTGGCGCCCCGGACGGTGCTCGAAGTTGAGTCCTGGCTGTGGAACCGCTGTTGGCCCCCCTAGAAGTGCGGCACTTGGGGTCTAAAAAGGTCAGACTGGGGGCTGCCGAGCGAAAGAACCGCCTTAGAATGAGAAGAGCCTAGACAGGA
>DASXNO010000375.1:0-3185 GCA_036495025.1 Actinomycetota bacterium
CCCGGTGAGCAGGAGCATCTTGTCGTGGGTGCCGAAGGTCCGGACGGCGAACGCCTCGACGGGTCCGGGGGTTGCGGCGATGAAGGCCTCACCGATCGCTACCAGCGGCGATGATTGACCGCCAATAAACCCGGCAACGAGCTCTGCCACGCCGAGTGCAAGGCCTGCGCTCAGAGGTCCGACGAGAAGGGTCTGCCGGTTGACTTTCACGCCGGAGTTTCGGAGCTACGTGGTCGTCTGGATTGCTATGGTTCCTGGGAGAACCTCCAGACGTGTCCCGGTCTCGCCGCAGCCTCCAACGGGCGGAGGCCGAATATTCGATGGGTGTCGGCGATGGGTGCAAACTCTTGCTGCTGATACCTCAGCACAGAAATTGGAGCCAGTTCAGCCAGGCGGCGTGAGGGAACATCCCGATGAAGGGGGCCAATCCAAGTGCCGCCCTGGCTTCGAATAAGAGGATGTCGGCAGGGCCCCAGGCGTCGAAGTTGCAGTTCGTTATCTGCTGTGGTCGTAGACAGCATATGCTCGTCATTCAAACCGGTTCTAGTCCCGGCCAGAGGTTAGTCCCTTTTCGCGCATATATGCGCGTTCTGCACCTATGCTCGGGGGTCCTGCGGCTTCGGCGTGGCGCCGCCGAGGTACGGCGCCTCCCCTCGGGCGAGCATCTCGACGAATTGCTCGATGCGTTTCGCCCTCGTCGCCGGCCGCTTGGCGTCGTGGATCCGGAAGAGGACGGCGTAGCGGCTGGTGCCCTTCAGCGTGGCGAAGAAGGCAGCTGCCTCCGGATTGGCGTCGAGGGCAGCCGCCAGGTCCTCGGGGACGGTGGCGGTACGCGGCGAGTCGTAGGCGGCGGCCCAGCGGCCGTCGGCCCTGGCCTGCTCCACCTCGGTGAGCCCGGCGGGCCGCATCTCCCCGGCGGCCATGAGGGCCTCGACCTTGGCGCAGTTGATCTTCGACCACTTGCTCCGGGGCGTCCGGGGGGTGAAGCGCTGGAGCCACCAGGCCTGGTCGTAGGCGTCCTTCTGGCCGTCGATCCACCCGTGGCAGAGGGCGACGTCGACGGCCTCGGCGTAGGTGACGGACGGGATGCCCGACCCCGCCTTGGCGAGCTTCAGCCAGACCCCCTTCGAGGTAGCGTGGTTGGCGGCGAGCCACTCCCCCCAGGCCGCCTTGGACGCAAAAGGCAGGACGGGAAGCCCCTGCCGCTCGGGCTCGCTCACGCCCCTGGCCCCCGGCGCCGAGGTTGGCCGGTTTTCGCGCACATACGCGCGATTCTCACCTAATGGGGGTCTAACCTCGAACGGGCCGGAGTCCCGGGTTGCACTTGGCATCAGGACGCTCTCTCTGCGACTGCGGACAACGGGAGGGGCGCTTCGTGGGTGGTCTCCAGCAAGGCGTGGATCCGGTCCGGTTCCTTCAAGGCCACCCGGGCCAGCTCGATCCCAGAGAGCGACGCAGGGTCGAGACGGACCCATCTCCACCGCATGACATCGACCCTGACGTCACTGGAGAAGGCCGTGTAATACCCCTCCATCACCGACTCACCGGGCAGCAGGGCGAGGTGGATCGATCCGAAGTAGCGGATATAGCTGACATTCCGCCAATAGCCAATGACGTGGCGATTGGCCAGTTGAGCTTCGATCTCGTTGTGAAACGCCGGAACGCGGCCCTCGGTGCGCGGATCGGGGGGATAGTTCTTCGCCGTCAGCCGCTGACTCGACTGAGGTGTGATCCGGGTGACGTCGGCGTGATGTCGTAGTGCTCCTGCCGACTTGAACTGGTAGGCGGTGACCCAGAGCCCGCCGAGCGTCTCGGCGTTCGCCGATTCCGCCGCGGCCTTCCAGACCAGCTGATCGGTCGGCATTAGCTGAGGCGGCCGTCTGGGTAGCGGCTGAGCCGGTTCGTCGCCGACGGCGAGCAGCTGCTCGACGGGGTAGCCGAACTCGGCCTCGGCGACCCGGCAGAGGGAGGGCCTCGGCAGGGTCGCGAGGTCGCCGGCCAGCCAGCGGTCGAGCTGGCGCAGGCTCAAGGCGAAGTCGCGGACCCCCATGTCCCGCGCTCGCCGGTCGAGCGCCTCGATGGCGTGCTCCCTGGTGAGGCGGCGCTCCGACATCAGGTTCTGGAGCAAGGTCCTGTGCGAGCGCTCCTTCACGCCGGCGCTCCCGGGTGGTCGGCCTGGCAGCCGGGAGGCAGGAAGACGGCAGGCCACCGGCATGTCGAGGGCAGGAGCAGCCGCCCTACAACACATGCCAGGGGCTCGGCAGCACGCACGTGAGGAGCCTAGCGCAGCCATTCGTCGGCCGGTGTTTTCGGCAATGTGGACTGAGAGGAGAGGAGCACGATGGTCAGGGGGAGCCAGGGAGCCGCCGGATGGCCCACGATCCTGTGGATTGCGTGGAGGGCGGGGGACGTCGATCGCGTCGAGCCCCTGTGCCGAGGCCATCGGCAGCACGTCTTCGAGCAGTACCCGGCGAGCGCCCATGGCCTGGGGCGCAGCGGGGACTGGTGCAGCATGTGTCGGGGGCGGGAGCCGCGAACGGCCCCGTTCCCCGGCCCGCGCACGACCGCGTCGCGGGGGCGGCCGTCCGTCACCCGATGCGAACGTGGCCGGCCGCCAGGGCCGTCGTGATCGCTGCGGGAGTGAGGAGGAGGTCGACGGCCGAGTAAGGGCGGCCGGGGCGTGGGCCCCGGCGGCACGGGCCGCCTGCCACCACACCAAGGCCGACAGGGATCCGGTCACCGCCAGGTTGGTGCCGATGTTCAGGCCGACGACCTGCTGCAAGTAGGTCTTCGGCCTTCCAGGCGGAAGCGAGGAACGAAAACCGTGGCCGACACGGATTGCGTTCCTCGCTTCTGCCCGCCGCCTTGGCGACTCGGGACCGGGAGGCCGGAACAGACCGAGGCCACTGCCCCCAACCCGGCTGGGATGCCGAACAGCGGGAAGGCGGCCCTGCCGTGGCTCCCGTACGCGATGGCAGCATCCCGCAGCGTTCTCTCGGCCATCGACCTGGATGGGCGGCTTATGGCTCGGCGAGCCTGTCCTGCGCCTCGATCACGTTCCGCGTGCTCAAGCCGCTTGCCTGTTCTGACCCGTGGGCTGCCTTCGGAGGAGCCCGCCCACTCGATCGATGGTCTCTGGATTGGGTAGATACGGGCTACCGATATGAGTCAGCGCCGACCACGAT
>DASXNO010000376.1:0-15124 GCA_036495025.1 Actinomycetota bacterium
GGAACCTGATTAGAATCTCAGAGCACATGGAGTTCGACTTCCCCGCCTTCGACCGTATCCCTGCCGCGTCCCTCGACCCGGTGTCGTTCGCTGACGTCCTGCGCCGGGCGCACCCCGAGGCCCTGCCCGGCAACGCCCCCACCGCCCCCAGTGGGGTGACGGAGGACGTTCCCCCCATCCCTCATGGCACGACCATCCTTGCCATCCGCTTCCAGGGGGGCGTCGTGATCGCCGGCGACCGGCGAGCCACCGAGGGGTACTCGATCGCCCACCGCTCCATCGAGAAGGTCTTCCCCACCGACGACTCCTCCGCCGTCGCCATCGCCGGGGCCGCCGGTCCGGCCATCGAGATGGTGCGCATCTTCCAGACCGAGCTGGAGCACTACGAGAAGATCGAGGGCGAGCGCCTCACCCTCGAGGGCCGGGCCAACAAGCTCTCGCAGTTCATCCGGTCCAACCTGGCGATGGCGATGCAGGGCATGGTCGTCGTGCCGCTGTACGTGGGCTTCGACGACCAGAAGGGCTACGGCCGCATCTTCAAGTACGACGTCACCGGCGGCCGCTACGAGGAGAGCGACTACTACGCCACCGGGTCGGGCGGCCGGGACGCCAGGGGCACGATCAAGAAGCGCTACCGCCCCGACCTGAGCCGGGACGAGGCGGTGAAGGTGGCCCTGGAGGCCCTCTTCGACGCCTCGGAGGAGGACGTCGCCACCGGGGGCCCCGACGTGCTGCGCAAGATCTACCCGAATATCGCCGCCATCTCCGACACCGGCGTCGCCAAGATCGACGACGCCACCATCGAACAGCTCTTCAACGACCTGCTGGCGGAGCGGCTCGCCGCCGGGCGCGTCCAGCCGCGCGAGCACGTGCCGGGGGAGGACTGAGCACCGATCATGGGCCTGCCGTACTACGTCTCCCCCGAGCAGTTCATGAAGGACAAGTCCGACTACGCCCGGAAGGGCATAGCGCGGGGCAAGTCGGTGATTGCCGTGGACTATGCCGGCGGGATCCTGCTCGTGGCCGAGAACCCCTCGAAGACGCTGCACAAGATCTCGGAGATCTACGACCGCATCGCCTTTGCGGGCGTCGGCAAGTTCAACGAGTTCGAGACGCTGCGCATGCACGGCGTCCGCCAGGCCGACGTCCGGGGTTACTCCTACTCACGGGAGGACGTGTCGGCCCGGGGGGTCGCCAACAGCTACTCCCAGGTGCTCGGCCAGATCTTCACCGCCGAGCTCAAGCCCTTCGAGGTCGAGGTCCTGGTGGCACAGGTGGGCCGGGAGGGCGAGCCCAACGAGATCTACCACATCCTCTACGACGGCTCGGTCGCCGACGAGGCCAACTTCGTGGCCATGGGCGGCCAGTCCGAGGCGCTGACCGAGGCCATGCGCCGCACCTTCAAGCCCGGGGCATCGCTGTCCGAGGCCCTGCGCATCGGCGTCGACGCCCTGGGCGAGATCGACAAGCGGGAGGTCCCCGCCCGCAACCTCGAGGTCGCCGTGCTCGACCGCAGCCGGGAGCGGCGCAAGTTCCGCCGCCTGAGCGAGCGCGAGCTCGCGGAGCTGCTGGGGTCGACCGCAAGGGGGGCGGGGTCGAGCAACGGGTCGAGCCCCGGATCGGGGCCGGACGCCGGCCCCCCGGCAGGACCGGGAACAGCCCCTCCCACCGAGCCCGGACCTCCCCCTGCACCGTAACCAGCGCCAGATTGTGCCCGGGGGCCTCCGGTAACGTCCCCCGGGGTCGATACTAGTCGCATGGACCGCCGAATCTTCGGCCTGGAGAACGAGTACGGGGTGACCTGTACCTTCCGCGGCCAGCGCCGGTTGTCGCCGGACGAGGTGGCCCGCTACCTGTTCCGCCGGGTCGTGTCCTGGGGACGCTCCTCGAACGTGTTCCTCGAGAACGGCGCCCGGCTCTACCTCGACGTCGGCTCTCACCCCGAGTACGCCACGCCGGAGTGCGACGACATCCGCCAGCTCGTCGCCCACGACAAGGCGGGGGAGCGGATCCTCGAGTCCCTCGTCAACTCCGCCGAGGCCCGCCTGCGCGAGGAGGGCATCGCCGGGCAGGTCTACCTCTTCAAGAACAACACGGACTCGGCCGGCAACTCCTACGGGTGCCACGAGAACTACCTCGTCAGCCGCTACGGCGAGTTCGGCAAGCTCGCCGAGGTGCTCATCCCCTTCTTCGTCTCCCGGCAGATCTTCACCGGAGCCGGCAAGGTCCTCCAGACTGCCCGGGGCGCCATCTACTGCATCTCCCAGCGGGCCGAGCACATCTGGGAGGGCGTCTCCTCGGCGACGACGCGCTCCCGCCCCATCATCAACACCCGGGACGAGCCCCACGCCGACGCCGAGAAGTACCGCCGGCTGCACGTGATCGTCGGCGACTCCAACATGAGCGAGTACACGACCTGGATCAAGGTCGCCACGACGGCGGTGCTGCTCCGGATGCTCGAAGAGGGCACCGTGATGCGGGACCTCAGCCTGGAGAACCCCATCCGGGCCATCCGGGAGATCTCCCACGACCTGACGTGCCGGCGCAAAGTTCGCCTCGCCAACGGCCGCGAGGCCTCGGCGATCGAACTCCAGTGGGAGTACCTGTCCCGGGCCGCCAAGTACGTCGAGCGCCGGGACGACCCCGAGATGAAGGAGGCGGTCCGGGCCTGGGAGGAGTGCCTCGTGGCCCTCGAGGACGACTTCCTCGCCCTGGACCACAAGATCGACTGGGTGATGAAGTACCGCCTGATCGAGCGGTACCGGCAGCGCCACAGCATCACGCTCGGCAACCCGAAGCTGGCGCTGATGGACCTCGTGTACCACGACGTCAGCCGCCGCCGGGGGCTCTACTACATGCTGGAGCGCAACGGCCTGGCGGAGCGGGCCGTCACGGAAGAGGACGTCCGGATGGCGATGCACGAGGCCCCCCAGACCACCCGGGCGAAGCTGCGGGGCGAGTTCATCCGCGCGGCCAAGCGCCGCCGCCGGGACTACACCGTCGACTGGGTCCACCTCAAGCTCAACGACCAGGCCCAGCGGACGGTCCTCTGCAAGGACCCGTTCAAGTACACCGACGAACGGGTGGCCAAGCTCATCGCCTGGCTGTAGCGGCCACAACGCGACCCGCCCCCAGCTGTTCGGCTGGGGGCGGGCGCGAAGCGGGCCGGGTGGGTCAGTCGGTCGCGGTGTCCGTGACGGTGAACTGCGCCCGCATGAAGTCGTGGACCGAGCAGTGGTAGACGTAGGTGCCCGTCGCCGTGGCGTCGTTCACGTTGACCGACCACTTCTGGATCGTGGGCTGGACGTTGTAGCCGGTCCCGACCAGGACTCCCGAGTCGAGGAAGGTCGTCGGGGTCTGGAGTGCCGTCCGGCTCGGTGCGCTGCCGGGGTCGAAGATGCCGCCTTGGTTCTCCCACGTCTCCCCGGGTTCGGTGCACGAGGGAGACGGGGCGATCGAGAAGGTGGTGCCGCAGTCGAACACGAAGGGCGGCACCGCGTCGTTCTGGCCCGGCGGCGGGGCCGGGAACACGACCGAGTGCACGTTGTGAGGATCGGCCCACTTGTAGGTGACCTTGTCCCCGGCGACCAGGTTCAGCGGTTCGGTCGGGAACATCTCGTCGATGGCGACGTGGTTGTTGGCTGCCGCGACGCCCACGAGGACCTGGTAGGTCCTGCTGCCGGGCTCGTCACCGCTGTAGCGCACCTGGTTGGCGTCGGCCTCCGCAGCGAGGGCCGCCTTCTGGTCCCGGGCGAACTGCCTGGCCGACGCTGCGTCGATCTGGGCCTGCGTCGAGGCTGCCTCGTCCGAGCCGACCACCGTCAGCGTGCCGCGCATGCCGGGGTGGATGGAGCAGAAATACGTGTAGGTTCCCTCCTTGGCCGTGACCGTGTACTTCAGGTCCTGCTGAGCCGGTCCGGTCGCGCCGATGCCCGCCAGGGGGCTGACCTCGATGTCCTTCGGACCGGAGAACGTGCAGGGCGCCTGGCCGAGGGACACCATCCCGCAGGGAGGCGGAGCGGTGGGGTCGGTGACGATCGTCCCGCCCCCGTGGACGCTGCCGCCCGTGATCGCGAACTGGCCCGGCCCGTTGACGATCTTCTGGGCTCCATTGGGCCCCTTGGGATCGTCCTTGTCCGTGAAGCCGACCGGATACACCGACCGCGCGACGTCCTCGCTCTTTGCGAGCGTGATCACGTGGAAGCCTCCCGGCGCCGACTGGAAGTCGATCGTGTCGCCGCTGTGGATGGAGACGTTGCGGGAGAAGAAGTCGGTGTACTCGAAGAGCCGGCCTTTTTCGGGCTGCTGGTTGGCGGGATCGGCGTGGTCGACGCCGATCGTGACGGTCTGCGGCGACGGCGGCGCGGATTCCTCAGCGAGCGACGTGCCCGCACTGAAGACAATCGAGAACGTTGCGAGGCTCCCGAGCGCAACGGCGCGCGACAAAACCCTGTGGATCGGCATGAGCACCCCCCGGTGACATGCCCCCACCCGAGCCCGGCCGGCCCTCGGATCGAGGCCAGTATGGAAAAGCTTCAACCTGTCTCGGTAGGGCAGTCTTCACCTCCGAGGACACCTCGACAAGGGTGCTACCACCACCATGGATGGCCGGATCACCTGTGCCACCTGGAACGATTGCTTCTGACAACTGGCAGCACGCGACCCCGCGCGCCGGCCGGCCTCCAGGATCGTTAGCATGCGAAGTTAGGAAGAAACGTGTTGCTAGCCGCGTAAAACGTACCCGACCTCCCGGGGACGGGCGGCAGGAGGAACTAGAATCCCTGCATGCCCCGTTTTGCCACCGGAGTCGTCTCCCGGGTGATCGCCGAGCGGCCCGGGGTCGTCCGCCTCGTCGTCCGGGTCGGGGACACGGAGCGCCGGGCTACCGGGTTTCCGGAGGTCACGGGCGCGCTGGCTCCGGGCGACCGGGTGGTCGTCAACACCACCGCCGTCGACCTCGGCCTCGGCTCGGGCGGCGAGGACTTCGTCGTCTGGAACCTGGCGCAGACGGAGGCCGGGGAGCTCTCGGGCGGCCACATCCTCAAGATGCGCTACACCCCCTGGCAGATCGACACCCTCGCGGCCGAGGCCCCCGAGAGCCCCCACCACGCGACGCTCGCCGCTGCCAGCGACATCGACGGTATGCCAGTGGTCGCGTGCGGGCTGCACTCCCAGGTCCCGGCGGTGGCGGCGGTCCTCAAGTGCCGGGACCCCGCCCTCGGCATCGCCTACCTCATGACCGACGGGGCGGCGCTCCCGCTGGCCCACAGCGACCTCGTCGCCGGCCTCAGGGACCGGGGCCTCATCGACGTCACCGTCACCTGCGGGCACGCCTTCGGGGGCGACCTCGAGTGCGTGAACGTCTTCTCGGGGCTCGCCGCCGCCCGCCACGTCGGCGGGGCGGGGGTGGCCATCGTCGCCATGGGCCCCGGCATCGTCGGGACCGAGACGGTGCTCGGCCACACCGGGATGGAGCAGGGCCAGACGCTGTCGGCCGCGGCGGCGCTGGGCGGCAGGCCGGTGGCCCCGGTGCGCATCAGCTTCGCCGACGCCCGGGAGCGCCACAGGGTCGTCAGCCACCACTCCCTGAGCGCCCTGCGCTACGGGGCCCTCGCACGGAGCACCGTCGCCGTCCCCAGGCTGCCGGAGGGTCGCGAGGAGGAGGTCCTGGAGCGCCTGGCCGCGGCCGGGATCACCGAGCGCCACGACGTGGTGGTGGTCGAGGCGGGGGAGACCCTCGATGCGCTCCGCCACTTCGGCCTCGAGCCCAGGACCATGGGGCGCTCGGTCGCCGACGACCCGGCCTTCCACCTCGCCGCCGGCGCCGCGGGCATCCTCGCCTCGGAGGCGACGCCGGTGGCGGCCGACGGAAGCTCTCGCTCTCCCTCGGAGGGGCCGAAATCTTGACGGTCCGCAAGGCCGAGCGGCTCCTCAACCTCATCGCCTTCCTGCTCGAGACCGACCGGCTCATCACGCCCCAGCAGATCCAGGACACCGTGCCCGGGTACGCCGAGCAGTCCTGGGAGGCCTTCAAACGCATGTTCGAGCGCGACAAGGAGGCGCTGCGGGAGGTCGGCATCCCGCTCGAGGTCGCCCCCGTGGCGGTCCTCGGCGAGCCGGAGGAGGGCTACCGGATCCCCAAGGACCGTTACTACCTGCCCGAGCTGGACCTGGCGCCCGAGGAGCTCGCCTCCCTGTGGCTGGCGGCGGGGCTCGTGCGGCTGCAGGATCCCACCGCGGCGAGGACTGCACTTCTGAAGCTGGCCGGTGAGCTGCCGCCCGATGTGGAGCGTGCCCGGCTGTCGTGGTTGAGCGCCGACCTCGGCCTGGCGGTGCCGGGCCTGCCCCGGGCCTTCGAAGCCGTCGCCGAGCGCCGGACGGTCACCTTCGACTACCGGGGCCGCTCCGGCCCCCAGACCCGGACGCTGGACCCCCATGGACTCGTCCACCGGAAGGGCACCTGGTATCTCGTCGGCCACGACCACGACCGGGGGGAGAACCGCTCCTTCCGCCTCGACCGGGTGTCGGGCGAGCTGCGGTTCCGCAACAAGGGAGGCCCGGGGGCCGATTTCGCCGCGCCGGAGGGCTTCCGCCCGCAGGAGGCGCTGGAGGTGCCGCCCTTCGTCGGCCGGCCCGAGGCGCCCCTCAAGGCGCCGGATACGCCCGAGGCGCCCCTCAAGGCGCCGGATAAGCCCGAGGGTTCCCCTGCCGTCGATGCCCTGGTCCGCTTCGATGCCTCGACCGCCTGGTGGGTCGAGCGCACCCACCCGTGGCTGCGACTGACGTGGGGCAGCGACGGTGACGCCTCCGCTGCCGTCCCGGTCTCGGACAGCGCCGGCTTCGTCTCGTGGCTGCTGTCGCTCGGCGAGGGCGTCGAGCTGGTCGAACCCGAGGCGCTCCGCGGCGAGGTGCTGGCCCGGCTGGAGGAAATCTGCGCCGCGGTCCCGCCGGGGCCCGAACATGGCTGAGTCCCTCGAGGAGCGGTTCCGCCGGCTCCTCACGATGGTGCCGTACATCGTCAAGCACCCGGGCGTGTCGGTGCGGGACCTCCGCGACCGCTTCGGGATCACCCGGTCCCAGCTCGTCGCCGACCTCAACCTCCTCTTCGTCTGCGGCCTGCCGGGCTACGGCCCCGGCGACTTGATCGAGGCCTTCGTGGACGGCAGCCGGGTGTGGATCCGCCTGGCGGACTACTTTGCACGGCCGCTGCGCCTCACCGCCGCCGAGGGGCTCCTGCTGTACTCGGGCGCTCGGGCGCTCAAGTCGTCCGGCGCTGGGGACGAGGCCCTCGACCGTGCGATCAAGGCCCTGGAGCAGGCCCTGGGCCCCGATGTCCTGTCCCGGGTCAGCGTTGAGCTCGAGGGGGCGGGGGAGCTGGCGACGGTCCGGGAAGGCCTCCTGACCCGGCATCGCCTCCACCTCGTCTACTACGCCCACTCCCGGGACGAGACGACCGAGCGCGACGTCGACCCCTGGGCCCTGTTCCTCTCCGGGGGCCGCTGGTACCTGGTCGGCTGGTGTCACCGGGTGGCCGACGAGCGGATCTTCCGCCTGGACCGTATCCGGTCGGTGCGCCTGCTGGAGGCCGCGGCGGACGTCCCGGCGGACGTGGACCTGTCCAGGTACGAATCCCTCTACGTCCAGGGGGCGCAGGATTGTCCGGTCACCCTCGACCTCGCCCCGCACGCCGCCGCATGGGTTGCGGAGTCGTACCCGCTGGCGTCGCAGGAGGTCCTGGCCGACGGGTGGGTCCGGGTGCACCTGACCGCGGGGGGGACCGCCTGGCTCGAGAAGCTGCTACTGCGCCTCGGGCCGCAGGCCCGGGTCGTCACGCCCCCCGAGCTCGCCGAGCGGGCGCGGGCACTCGCGTGCCGGCTGGCCCAGCGGTATCGCTGACCGCGACAGATCGGTTATTGCGAACTAATCGCAACGTTTGAGCCGTGCTCCCCACGGGGAAGCAGACGGTACGCTCAACGCTGCAAGGGGGTGTAGGTACCGCGGGTTTCCGCGGCAGGGGGACGCCACCACTTTGGACCGTCCTCCCCTGGTCCATTGATCTAGTCCGAAAGGCCTAGGCAAATTTCCCGGGGTCCATTTGGCTCAATTGTTGGTCTCGGCTGTCGATGATGGTGGCAGCAAATACCCCACCAGCGCAGAGTGAGAAAAATCAGGGGAGGCTCCGAAATGGTGATCATCAAGACCACATGTCCGAGCTGCGGGGAGATCGACCTGACGGCCGAAAAGGTGCACCTCCGCATCGCCCTCGGCGGTACGGGCTCCTCGTACGCCTTCGACTGCCCACGCTGCAGCGAACGAATCCGAAAGCCCGCCGACGCCCGTGTCGTCCAGCTCCTGATCTCCGGTGGGGTCGCCCCCGAGATCCTCACCGAGACCACCGACGATGCCGTCGAGCGCATCGCCAAGGTGGCCACCGCCCGGGACGCGCATCCCACCCGTACCCATGTGGCCAGCCGCCCGTCCACGCCAGCGATCACCTACGACGACCTGCTGGAGTTCCACAACGAACTGGAGTCCGGCGTCCTGGAGAACTTCCTCCGCAACGCCGCCGCCTGACGCTCCCGCTGTACCCCACCGCCCCTCCCGTGCCCTCGCCGGGAGGGGTGTCGTGCGTCTGGCACTAGAATGTCCGGGTGGTCCTCGCGGTCGGAGCCGTGGCCGCAGCCTTCGTCGCTGCCGTCTCGGTATGCGCCTTCCTCGTCCTCCGCACCGTCGGCAACCTCAAGCAGCTCAAGGCCAGCATCAACGAGTTCCGGGCGGAAGCGGAGCCGCTGGCCCGTGAGGTGGTCGCCCTGGCGGAGGAAGCTGCGTCGCGTGCCCAGGGCCTTGCGGAATCGAGGGCGGCATCGAAGGGCGGCACGACGTGACCCCGCTGCGGCCAGGCCGGGGCGCGTGAAGCCATGATGAACTTCGGGCCGATCAAGCTGCTGTTCACCGCAGTGGCTGCGCTGCTCATCCTCGGCCCCAAGCGCCTGCCGGCCGCCGTGCGATCCCTCGGCAGGGCCCTCGGCGAGCTCAGGAGGGCGAGCACGGAGGTCACCGAGGAGCTGAAGGCCGGCTTCGACCTCGGATCGGAGGATCCCGGTGTGTGGCCGCCGTCCAGCCTCCCGGGCCCCCGGGCCGTTTTCCCACCGATCTCGCCGCCCACGTCCCCGCCGCCCTCGCCGGCGGGCCCGCCCGAGGAGGACCTCCGCCCTGGCCCTCGCTGAGCCGAACCCCTGGCCACTGAAGGCCGTGCCGCCACCCGAGGGCGGCATGACCATCATCGAGCACCTCGAGGAACTGCGGACCCGCATCATCCGGATGCTGATCGCCTTCTGCGTGGCGGGGGTCGCCGCCTGGTTCCTCTACAACCCCATCCTGAGCTTCCTCATCATGCCGCTCCGGCACCTTCCCCAGGCCGCGAAGGTCATCAAGGGCGGCGGGGCGCTCATTGTCACCTCGCCGACGGAGCCGCTGTTCCTCCGCCTCAAGGTCGTGAGCTTCTCCGCCCTCGCCATCGCCCTGCCGGTCGTCCTGTGGGAGATCTGGCGGTTCATCGCCCCCGGGCTCTACGCCAACGAGAAGCGCTACGCCATCCCGTTCGTCGGCTCGGCGCTGGCGCTGTTCGTCGGGGGGGTGGGCCTTGCCTTCTGGACCCTGCCCGCGGCCCTGCACTTCCTCACCGCCTTCTCGGGCGGCAGCATCCAGCTCCTGCCGCGGGCCTCCGAGTACCTGTCGTTCGTCATGCTGCTGATCCTCGCCTTCGGCGTGGCCTTCGAGTTCCCGCTCGTTCTGCTGGCGCTCGCCCTGATGGGCGTGCTTCCCAGCCGGAAGCTCCGCTCGTGGCGGCGGCCGGCCTGGGTGGTGATCCTGGTCCTCGCCGGATTCCTCACCCCGGCCCAGGATCCGATCACCCAGGTCCTGCTCGCAGCTCCAATGGCTATCCTGTATGAGGCGACGATCATCGTCGCCCGGCTGCTCAAGCACTGATGCCGAGCACCGGCACCGCAGCCGAGGTTGTCCTGACCGCCTGAAAGGTAGACTCGCCCCGTCCATGTCCCCCAAGAGCAGAACCACGCCCAGCAGGCCGCCCGTCCGCTCCAAGACGGCGCTTCCCGCCCCCAGGGTCGCGCCGAGGCGGATCCGGGTGCCGTGGCACCAGCGCCGGCCGGTCCAGGTGCTCCTCGCGCTGATCGTCCTCGGGCTGCTGGTCCTGGGGGTCACCCGGGCCTGGAGCACGTGGGACCATCACCAGGCCACCATGAAGGCGAAGAAGGGAGTCAAGGCCTTCGACGCCGCCTACCAGACCGGGCTCACTCCGCTCTCGAACTTCTTCACCCAGGTGAACAGCTCGCCGCAGCAGTACGTGGGCGGGATCATGCCGCAGGCGACCTACGCGACCCAGACCGCCCAGTGGCTGGCCACCTTCCAGACGCTGCGCAAGCAGCTCTCGGATGCCAGCCCTCCCAAGGTCATCCAGGGCGCGCGCGGGCTGCTGGTGCAGTCGACCGACATCTTCATCGACGGCGTCAAGGAGATGCAGCTCGCGGGGACGGTCAACGACCCGAAGCTCCGCCAGACCCTGGTCGATCAGGGCAGGAATGTGATCTTCCACGGGACCTCGGTCTTCAAGAACGCCCAGATCGCGGAAGCGAAGGTCGTGAAATCGTTCCATCTGACGATTGGTGCCCCGGCCTCGGCCCTCCTGCAGCTCCCGGACGCCCCGCCGGAGAACGCGCCGCCAGCACCGTCGCCGACGCCCGTTCCGTCTCCCAGTTAGAGGGGTCCAGTGGGAGGAGCAGCCCCCCGCGGCGTAGCGGAGGGGGACAAGCCACGAATCGCACCGAGGAGAAGAACCAGGGGGAGATCCGGCGCGTCCGCATCGATTCAAGAGAGACTGAGGACTCGCGAGGTCCATGACATGAAAAGCGAGGTCGTTGCGTCCTTCGCGGCGCAGTACCCCTTCGAGTTCGACCCGTTCCAGGTCGAGGCCCTCGAGGCGCTGGCGAGGATGGAGTCGGTGCTCGTCGCGGCCCCCACGGGGTCGGGCAAGACCGTCGTTGCCGAGTTCGCGGTGTGGCTGGCCCTGCAGGAGGGCCGGAAGGTCTTCTACACGACCCCGCTGAAAGCCCTGTCCAACCAGAAGTTCAACGACCTCGTCGCCCTCCATGGCGCGGCCAACGTCGGGCTGCTGACCGGGGACAACGCGATCAACCCCGGGGCACCGGTCGTGGTGATGACCACCGAGGTCCTCCGCAACATGATCTACGAGCGCTCGGATCTCCTCGAGGACCTCCGCTACGTCGTCCTCGACGAGGTCCACTACCTCCAGGACCCCTACCGGGGGGCGGTGTGGGAGGAGGTCATCATCCACCTGCCGCTCGACGTCGTGATCGTGTCGCTGTCGGCCACGGTCTCCAACGCCGAGGAGTTCGCCGACTGGATCCAGACGCTGCGGGGGCCCACCGCGGCCGTGATCGAGGACCGCCGGCCGGTGGTGCTCGAGCAGCACTACCTGATCGACGACCAGCTCCTGCCGATGTTCGTCGCCAGCGACGGCGAGGTCGTCCCCAACCCGGAGATCCGCCGTCTCGAGGCCCGGCGCGAGAACCCGAAGATCCGCCGTTCCCCGACGCGCAACGGCCACCGGCCCGCCCAACGGCCGATCCGGCCCCGGCCGAACCGCGCGAACGTCGTCGAGCTCCTCAGCGGCCAGAACCTGCTCCCGGGGATCTACTTCATCTTCTCCCGGAAGGGGTGCGATGCCGCCGTGGCCCAGTGCATGCGGGAGGGCCTGCGCCTGACCGATGCCTCGGAGCGGGCCCGCATCCGCGAGTTCGCCGAGATGCGCACCTCCCGGCTCGACGAGGCCGACCTCGCGGTCCTCGGCTACCACGAGTGGCTGGAAGCACTCACGGCGGGCTTCGCAGCCCACCACGCCGGCCACGTCCCCGTGTTCAAGGAGACCGTGGAGGAGCTGTTCCAGGCGGGGCTCGTCAAGGTCGTGTTCGCCACCGAGACCCTCTCGCTCGGCATCAACATGCCGGCACGGACCGTCGTCATCGAGAGCCTCACCAAGTTCACCGGTGAGCGCCACGAGGTCATGACCCCCGGGGAATTCACCCAGCTCACGGGCCGGGCGGGGCGGCGCGGGATCGACGCCCTCGGCCACGCCGTCGTGCTGCGCCAGCCCGAGCTGCCGTTCAGCCAGATCGCCGGCCTCGCCTCCACCCGGACCTACCCGCTGGTCTCGTCGTTCCAGCCCTCGTACAACATGGCGACCAACCTGGTCCGCAACTACTCGCAGGAGGAGGCCGAGCACCTCCTCAACTCCTCCTTCGCCCAGTACCACGCCGACAAGGACGTCGTCGTCCTGGAGCGCCTGATCGAGCGCAACGACGCCTACCTCGCCTCGTATCGCGAGAAGATGGCCTGCGACCGGGGCGACTTCGAGGAGTACTGGCGCCTGCGGGACCGCTCCGTCCGCCTGGAGCGTTCCCTGTCGCGCTGGCAGCAGACCGAGGGCCGGGAGCAGACCCGGTCGGTGCTCTCCTCTGCCCGGCCGGGGCAGGTGTACGTCGTGCCAGCCGGCAAGATGCGCGGGCCGATCGTCGTCGTCGGGGCGCAGCGCTCCAAGCGGGGGGAGCCGCGGCTACTCGCCGTCACCCGGGAGCGCAAGCTCGTCCGGCTCACGACCCGGGACTTCGCCCGGCCCCCCCGCCCGGTGGGCAACCTGCCCCTCGTGCCCCCCGGGGACCTGCGCCAGAAGACGCCGTCGTCGGTCGATCCCGAGATGCGCAAGCGCCTGGCCTCCGCCCTCGCCGCGCTCGACCTCCCGGCCGAGGCCTGGGAGCCGGAGCCGTTGCCCGAGGAGCGTGAGGGAGGTGACCTCTCCCGTCTGCGCGCCAAGGTGCTGTCCCACCCCTGCCACCGCTGCCCCGACCTCGAGGTGCACGCCCAGTGGGCGGCCCGGGCGGCCCGGCTCGCGAGCGAGAACGACCAGCTCCGCAAGCGGGTCCGGGGCCGCACCGAGACGCTCTCGCGCAAGTTCCACCGGGTGCTGGAGGTGCTCGAGGAGTTCGGCTACGTGTCGGACTTCGAGCTGGCCCCCAAGGGATGGATGCTGGCCCGGCTGTATAACGAGGCGGACCTGCTCGTCGCCGAGACGCTGGCCAACGGCTGGCTCGACGGCCTCAAGCCGGCCGAGCTGGCGGCGGTCGTGTCCACGTTCGTCTTCGAGAGCCGCGGGCCGTTCGAGGTGGTCGGATCCCTCCCGACCGTGAACAGCCGCAAGGCCTACGGCAACATCACCCGCCAGTACGAGCGCATCCGTCGCCGGGAGCGCCGGTCGATGCTGGAGCTGACCCGGGCCACGGAGACCGGCTTCGCCGACATCGCCTACCGCTGGTGCCGGGGGGCGGACCTCGAGGAGATCCTCGCCGACGAGGACCTGACGGCGGGGGACTTCATCCGGAACTGCAAGCAGACGATCGATCTGCTCCGCCAGCTCCGGGAGGCGGCCGAGGAGCCGGGCCTGCGGGAGGCGCTCGGCAAGGCGGTCGACGGTCTCAACCGGGGTGTCGTGGCCTACGCCGGGGCAGTCTGACCTCACGGCACCGCCTCGGCGTCAGCCGCCTCGCCGCCTCGCAACCGTAAGGCTGGCGTAGTATCTGAGGCCTGTGAGCCTCCCCGTCGCCAAGGCCTACGTCATCGTGAACCGGCGCGCGGGCAAGGGGGCGCGCCATCCGGGGGAGTTCGAGAAGATCCTCGCGGGCACCGACCTCGATTTCGACCTGCACGTCACCGAGCGGCGGCACCACGCCGTCGAGCTCGCCCGCCAGGCGATCGACGACGGGTGGACCTACCTCGTCGCGGTCGGGGGGGACGGCACGATTCACGAGGTGGTCAACGGGATGATGGGGCCCGAAGGCCCCCGCAACCCCGACGCCGTGCTCGGCGTGGTCTCCGCCGGTTCGGGGGCGGACTTCGCCCGGACCTTCGGCCTTCCCGACGACGTCGACCACGGCGTCGAGCACCTGACGGGCGACGGCTTCGTCGACATCGACCTCGGTCGGGTGACCTTCACCACCGAGGGGGGAGAGGCGACCGAGTGGTTCCCCAACATCGCTGAATCGGGGCTGGGGGCCGACGTGGTCAAGGTGGCGGAGCGCCTGCCGCGCGGCATGGGGCGGAGCCGCTACCTCGCCGGGTTCTGGATGACGCTGGCCCGCTTCAAGGGGACCCGGGGGACCGTGGTGTGCGACACCCGGACCTACGAGGGCCGGATCACCAACATCGTGGTCGCCAACTGCCAGTTCTTCGGCGGCGGCATGCACGTCGCCCCCAAGGCGACGCCGACCGACGGGCGGCTCGACGTGCTGATCCAGATCGGGTCCAAGGCGGACTACGTGGCCGCCATCACCAAGGTCTTCAAGGGCAACCACATCCCCTCGCCCGTCATCAAGGAGTACAAGGCGCGCCGTGTCGAGGTGACCACGACGACCCCGCTGCGGGTGGAGGCCGACGGGGAGCTGCTGGGCACGACGCCGGCCACCTTCCAGCTCTACGAGAAGGCCCTGCGCCTCAAGGTGTGAGCGCCAGGCTCATTGGGACTGAGGTAAAAATAGCGCGTATACGCGTCATATTTACCTCGGTTCGGCGGGCCGAGGGCGCCAGCGGATGGGCTCCCAGCGGAAGGACCTCACTATCCGGGCACCCCCACCACCCGTCGGCGAGCTGCACCGGGTACTCGAAGCACGGTTCCGGTAGCACCCCGGCCCGCCACACGCCGAGGGCGATCTCCTCGACGTGTCGCTGGAGCTCGCTGTCCACGTGGCGCTTGCGGCCACGCCGCTCCTCGAGCACCTCCATCAGGCCGCCGGCACCACGGCGGCCCTGCGTTCCCTGCGCCTTCAGCCGGTCGACGAGCAGGTCGACGGTACCTTCCGCTTGGCTGTCCGCAGGCTAAAAACCTTCTTTGTGTGAGTACCAATGATATGCATTGGTTATCACACAAAGAAGATCAGTACAGGCCCAGAAGCATAGTTTAGGGTGCTCAAAAGGCCCTCAGGCTGGACCGGCAGGGCCAAGATGGTCTTTGGCTGCTAGAAGAGGGAGTGGATGA
>DASXNO010000377.1:0-8814 GCA_036495025.1 Actinomycetota bacterium
TCAGCCCGGAAGACCTCCCGCACGTGTTCGAGCGGCTCTACCGGGGCTCGAAGGCCCGGTCGGAATCTCCCGGCGGCGCAGGCCTGGGCCTGGCGATCGCACTGTCGCTCGTCAAGGCGATGGATGGCTGGATCGACGTCCACTCGACGCCGGGCGTCGGTACGACGTTCACCGTGACCCTGCCGTCGGCCGCACCCGTTGGCCGCTACCGGGCGCCGGCCAGGCAGCGCCGGGAGGCCACGGCCCTCTAGGCATCACCGCTCGGCTGTGGAAATTCTGTGAGCAGACACGAGCGCCGGCGATGGCACTTCGTGCTCACAGAATTGGAAAAGCCAGCTACTTCGGGTGGATGCTGCCCATGAGTCTGCCCGCGGTGTGGCCGTTGTCCTTGTGGGGGTGCTTCAGGCCCCGTTCTTCTGCCCGCAGCACGCCCTTGATGTGGGCCGGGCCGACCCCCTGCTTGTTGCGCAGGCGACGAGCGGGCCGCTTCGCCCGCCGACGCTTTCTCGCCATGATCAGTGCCGCGAGTCCGACGAGGTACCCGATCCGAAGCTTCCTCGAGGCCTTCTTTTCGACCTTCTTGACGGGCCGTTTCATCGACTTCGCCCGCTTCATGATCTTCTTCTGCACGTTGCTCATGGCGCACTCTTACCCGTTCCGGGCCGCGGTCACACCGCCCGTATGATGGTGGTCATGCGCTACCTGGACTACGCGGCCACGACGCCCGTGCTCGACGAGGTGGTTGACGCGATGCTGCCCTACCTCCGGGCCAATTTCGGGAATCCCTCGAGCGTCTACGGGGTGGGCCGGGACGCCAAGAAGGGCCTCGAGGAGGCTCGGGAGCGCGTGGCGGCCGCCGCCGGCGCCACCCCCGGCGAGATCGTCTTCACCGCCGGCGGCACCGAGGCCGACAACCTCGCCCTCAAGGGCGGGGCGTTCCGTGCCCGCTCGATGCGCGCCAACGGCAATCACATCATCACGACCGCCGTGGAGCATCATGCGGTGCTGCACGCTGCGGAGTGGCTGGAGAAGCAGGGGTTCCGGGTGACCTTCCTCCCGGTGGACGCAGAAGGGGTCGTCGACCTCGACGCCCTTGCCGCGGCCCTCGGCCCCGAGACCGTGCTCGTCTCGATCATGCTCGCCAACAACGAGGTGGGAACGATCCAACCCGTCGACGAGGCGCTGCGGATCACCCGGGAGCGGTCGCGTGCCCTCTTCCACACCGACGCGGTCCAGGCTCTCGGCAAGGTCCCGCTGAACCTGGAGAAGCTCGGCGTCGACATGGCGGCCTTCGCCGCCCACAAGATCGGAGGTCCGAAGGGGACCGGGGCGCTCTACGTCCGCCGCAAGACGGCGCTCGAGCCCATCCTGCACGGGGGGGGCCAGGAGCGGGACCTGCGGTCGGGAACGCCCAACGTTGCCGGGATCGTCGGCATGGGAACCGCCGCCGAGATCGCCGCCGCCGAAGTCGCCGAGGAGGCCCTGCGCCTCTCCGCGCTTCGTGACCGGCTCGAGCACGGCATCGTGGATGCCATCGAAGGCATCAAGGTGAATGGCGCCGGAGCGCCACGGGTGCCCGGGACCGTCAACGTCTGCATCGACGGCGTCGAGGGCGAATCGCTCCTGCTGATGCTCGACGCCAAGGGGATCGCCGCCTCCAGCGGATCGGCCTGCACCTCGGGTTCGCTGGAACCGTCCCACGTCCTGATGGCGATGGGCGTACGCCCGGAGCTTGCCCACGGTTCCCTCCGGCTCTCGCTCGGCCGGGCGACCACCCCCGGCGACGTCGACGCCGTACTGGCGGAGCTTCCTCCCATCGTTGAGCGCCTCCGCTCGATCGCGCCTGCTCCCGCCGTAACCCGCCGATGAGCCGCAAGGCAGTCGTGGCCATGTCGGGCGGCGTGGATTCGTCGGTTGCCGCCGCCCTCATGAAGGACGCGGGCTGGGACGTGACCGGGATCATGCTGAAGCTGTGGTCCGGGCCGGCGGCCAACAACGAAAGCGGTTGCTGCTCCCTCGACGCGGCCGAGGACGCCCGGCGGGTGGCGCAGGTGCTCGACATTCCCTTCTACGTCTTCAACTTCGCCGAGGAATTTGCCCGCACCGTCGTCGACGACTTCGTCAGCGCCTACGCCCAGGGCCGGACGCCCAATCCCTGCGTGACCTGCAACCGGGCCATCAAGTTCTCGGCCCTCGCCGGGAGGGCCCGGGCCGTCGGGGCCGAGGCCCTCGCCACCGGGCACTACGCCCGCGTCGACACCGCCGGGGGGCAGCGCAGGCTGCTGCGGGCCCGCGACCGCTCGAAGGATCAGAGCTACGTGCTCTACATGCTCGACCAGGCCGAACTGTCGCGGACCCAGTTTCCGGTGGGGGAGTACTCCAAGCCGGAGATCCGCGAGATCGCTGCCTCGCTCGGGCTGCGGACCGCGCACAAGCCCGAGAGCCAGGAGATCTGCTTCGTGCCCGGGGGGGCGCTGCACCCCTTCCTCGAGCAGGCGGTGCCGGAGGGTTCCCGGCCCGGGCCGATCCTCGCTGCCGACGGCAGCCGCATCGGCACCCATCGCGGCTTCGCCCACTACACCGTGGGCCAGCGCCGGGGCCTCGGCGTGGGCGTGGGGCTCCCGCTCTACGTCCGGGAGGTCCGGGCGGACGACAACGCCGTCGTGGTCGCCCCGGCGGGCGAGCAGCGGATCACCGAGCTGAGCCTGTCCGGCGTCTCCTTCGTCGGGGCGGACAGGGGCGAGATCTCATCCGGGGGCGTAGGGCCCCCTCGGGAGGTGCTGCGGGCGGCGGTGATGACCCGCTACCGCGGGCCGGAGGCCGAGGGGACGCTCGAGCGCCGGGGTGGGTCGTGGACCTGGCGGTTCGACGAGCCGCAGCCTCCCTCCGCCCCCGGGCAGGCGGCCGTCTTCTACCGGGACGAGGAGATCCTGGGCGGCGGAACGATCGACCGGGTCCGGTAGGGCTGGACGAGTGCCCAAGCGGGGGATCCTCGATCGGCTCCGGTCCGACAGCCTGGCGTTCTTCGACCTCCAGGTGGGCACGCTGCAATTGCGTGTCGGCGCCGCGGACAATATCCGGGACCAGGCCCGCATCGTTGCCCTCAAGCACTGGGAGCAGCTCGAGGCCTACGTTGCCGGCCATTCCTCGTTCAAGACCTCGTTCGTTCCGCAGCCGGTGGGCCCGGGCGCCCCGCCGGTCGTGCGGGCGATGGGCGACGCCGCAGAGGCGGCGGGCGTCGGCCCCATGGTCACGCTCCCCGGTGCCATGGTCGAGGCGATCGCACGGGATCTCGCCGGCCTGGTCCGGGAGATCGTCGTCTCCACCGAGGGCGACACGTTCTCCGTGCACCGCAGGGCACAGACCTTCGTCGTCGAGCCACCGATGGGCGCCGGCCGGCCCGGCGTCGGCGTGCGCATCCCTCCCGGCCGCCCCTTCGCCTTCTACGCCTCGACCGGCCGCACCCGCATGAACCCGGGGATCGGCCATGCCCGGGTGGTGGCGGTGCTGGCCGAGCACGGGGCGGTCGCGGACGCCGCAGCGAGCGCCATCGGCATGGCGATGCTGCACCCTTCCCACGTCGCGCGGGCGCTGGCGGCAGCCGTGCGCCTCGAGGGCCTCGGCCTGCGCGGGGTGATCATCCTCGCCGAGTCGCAGGTCGGCGTCTGGGGCGAGATGGAGATCGTGCGCGCCCCCGGCAGGCCGAGTTGAGCAACGGGACGAACGCCCCCGCCGAGCGCGTTCGGGAGCTGCGCGGGACCATCGAGCACCACTCCTATCGCTATCACGTGCTCGACGACCCAGAGGTGTCCGATGCCGAGTACGACGCGCTCATGCGCGAGCTCACCTCCCTCGAGGCGGAGCACCCCGAGCTCGTCACGCCGGACTCGCCGACGCAGCGGGTGGGGGCGGCCCCGTCGTCACTGTTCGCTGCGGTCGCCCATCCCAGCCCCATGTGGTCCCTCGACAACGCCTTCACGTTCGAGGAGCTGGTCGCCTGGGGCAAGCGGGTCGAGCGGGTGCTCGGGGGTGTCGCCGACTACTGGTGCGAGCTCAAGGTCGACGGCGCCGCCGCAAACCTCTCGTACGGGCAGGGACGTCTGTCCGTTGCCGCCACCCGGGGAGACGGAAGGATGGGCGAGGACATCACGGCGAACGTCAAGACGATTCCCTCGGTGCCGCTGCGCCTCCGCACGGATGAGCCGCCCGAGCTCCTGGAGGTCCGCGGCGAGATCTACATGCCGCCCGCCGCGTTCCGCAAGGTCAACGAGGGTCTCGCCGAGGAGGGGGAACGGGTCTTCGCCAACCCGCGCAACGCCGCAGCCGGCTCGCTGCGCCAGAAGGACCCCAAGGTGACGGCCAGTCGCAGCCTCGCGCTCCTCGTCCACGGCGCGGGCCGGTGGGACGGAGGACCCCGGTTCGCGCGGCACTCCGAGCAGATGCAGGAGCTGAGCCGGCTCGGCTTCCGGGTCATGGCCGAGACCCGGCTCGCCACCGACCTGGAGGCCGTCTACGACTTCTGCCGGCACTGGGAGGCTCACCGCCACGACCTGGGCTTCGAGGTTGACGGGGTCGTCGTCAAGGTGGACCAGCTCGCCCAGCGCGAGGAGCTCGGGTACACCTCGAAGAGCCCCCGGTGGGCAATCGCCTACAAGTTCCCCCCGGAGGAGAAGACGACCCGGCTCCTCGACATCAAGACCCACGTGGGCCGCACCGGCGCCGTCACGCCGTTTGCCCAGCTGGAGGCCGTCGTGCTGTCCGGCGGGACGGTGACCCAGGCGACCCTGCACAACGAGGACGAGATCGCCCGCAAGGACATCCGCGTCGGCGACTGGGTGCTGGTACGGCGGGCCGGCGACGTCATACCCGAGGTGATCGCCCCGGTGGTCTCCCGGCGCACGGGCGAGGAGCGGGTGTTCCGGATGCCGGAGGACTGCCCGGTCTGCGGGACACCGCTCGTGCGTCCGGAAGGAGAGAAGGTCCGGCGCTGCCCGAACGAGCTGTGCCCCTCCCGGGGGGTCGAGGCCCTGTTCCACTTCGCCGGCAGGGGGGCGATGGACATCGAGGGCCTGGGGGAGCGCACGATCTTCGAGCTGTGGGAGCGGGGTCTCGTCCGGGACCCGGGTGACGTCTACAGCCTCACCCGGGAGCAACTGCTCTCCCTGCCGCTGTTTGCCGACAAGAAGGCCGACCTCGTCCTGTCCTCGATCGAGGCGTCGAAGGGCCGGGGGCTCGCCCGGGTGCTCGTCGGTCTCGGCATCCGCCACGTGGGGCCACCCACTGCCCGGGACCTGACCGCGGCCTTCGGCTCCATCGAGGGCATCGCCGGCGCGTCCGAGGAGGCGCTCAGCGCCGTCGAGGGCGTCGGGCCAGTGCTGGCGGCATCGATCCGGGGATGGTTCGACAACCCCCGCAACGCCCAGATCGTCGCCAAGCTCAGGGCGGCCGGCGTCCGGCTGGAGGAGGAGCGCCCCGACGCGACCGGTCCCCTGGCCGGCAGGACGTTCGTGCTCACCGGGTCGCTCCCGAACCTCACCCGCGACCAGGCCGCCAAGCTCATCGGTGACGCCGGCGGGGCGGTCACCTCCAGCGTCTCGAAGAAGACCGACTACGTGGTGGTCGGCGAGAACCCCGGCAGCAAGCTTGCCCGGGCCGAGGCGCTCGGTATCCCGGTCCTGGACGAGGCCGGGCTTCGGGAGCTGACCGGGAGTTGACCGGAGAATGACGCCCGATCGCCTCACCCCGTCACAAACCGAGCGGGTGTGGTGCTTCGTTGGTCGATGGACGTGACGGTGAGTCTTCCGGTGGGCGATCTGGCGGGCCAGCGCAGTATGGAGCAGGCCTTCGAGGCGCTCTTCGTCTCCGAGTACTCCAGGGTCGTCGGGGTCGCCAACCGGGTGCTGGTCGACCGGGCCGAGGCCGAGGACGTGGCGCAGGAGGTCTTCCTCGACTTCCACCGGCACCACTCGCCGACCGCCCCGTACGCCGCAGCCTGGCTGCACCGGGCTGCCTGGCACACCGCCTTGAACCGGATCCGGGGACGCCGGCGCCGGGAGCGGCGGGAGTACCTCGATGCGGCCGGCGAGCGCGAGGACGGCTGGTCGGCGGATCCGCAGCGCATCGCCGAGCGGAACTACGACCGGGACCTCGTCCGCTCCGCCATGCGGAAGCTCCCGGCCCGGGCGGCCGGGGTGCTGGCGCTGCGCTACAGCGGCCTGTCGTATGCAGAGGTCGCCGAGGCCATGGGAATCGGTGTGGGACAGGTGGGAACGGTGCTCCGTCGGGCCGAGGCCCGTCTCAAGCGGGAGGTGACCTTGTGAACCGTCATCCGAGCCGGTCGGTACTCCGGCAGATTCTGGACGAGCCCGGTGGCGTTCCCGAGCCGGACCGCACCCATGCAGCAGCCTGTGCGGCCTGCCGGCGCCACAGCGAGGCGATGGCGGCCGATGCCGGCGTGGCCGCGGCGGCTCTCCGCGGCGCCGTGCCGTTGGTCGATGCGGATGTCGACCCGGCCCCCGCCCTGCGGCGGCTGCGGAGCGCCGAGACCGGCGTCGTCCCGCCCAGGCCGACCTTCGTCGACCGGGTCCGGACCCGCATCCAACTCGCCAGGCGGCGCAGCCTCCGGGTGGGCGCCGTCGCCGCTGTCGTCGTCGCTTCCATGGGGACCCTCGTGGCCACGGGCGCGGCCAGCAACATCATCCAGATCTTCCAGCCCGAGAGCTTCGTTGCCGTCCCCATCGACGTCACGAGCCTCGGCAGCCTCCCGGATCTCTCCGGTTACGGCTCGGTGCGGGTGCTGCAGGTGCCCCAGGGGAGCACGGCCTCCAGCCTGGCGGCGGCGTCCTCCAGCAGCGGCCTGCACCTCCTGGCAACCGGCAAGCTGCCCGCCGGGATCAAGGGTGACCCCGCATTCCATGTCCTCTCCGCAGGATCGGCGTCCTTCACCTTCAGCACCGCTGCGGCCTCCGCCAGCGCCGGCAAGCTCGGCCAGACCCTTCCGGCCCTGCCGGCGAACCTCGACGGGAGCAGCCTGACGCTCAGCGGCGGCCCGGTGGTGATCGAGACCGTCGGGTCCCAGCAGAGCCTCGGTCCCTTCTCGGCACCGAAGTCCGGCGGCAGCGGCGCCGCCCCCAGCGAGGCCCGTCACGGGTTCCTGGCGAACCTCGGCGGCATTCCCCAGTTGGTCATCGTGCAGATGAAGGCGCCGGTGCTCTACTCGAACGGCCCCACGGTCGCCCAGTACGAGAACGCCCTCCTGTCGATGCCCGGGGTCCCGCCCTCGCTGGCAAGCCAGATCAGGGCGCTCGGTGACCTGTCGTCCACCCTGCCGATCCCGATCCCGACCTCCCTCGCCGCGGCCCACGCCGCCGACATCAACGGGGCACCGGGCCTGGTCATCGGCGACACGACCGGCATCGCCAGCGGCGTCGTGTGGCAGAGCCACGGCCTGGTCTACGGCGTGGCGGGTTCGCTGACCGACCGCCAGGTCGTGGCCATCGCGAGGTCGATGCACTGAGGGGAATCCAGGGGGGAGGAGCAGCCCCCCGGAGCGTTGCGGAGGGGGACGAGCTGCGGATCCCCCGCGGGGCACGGACGTGGCGGTGCGCAGAACCGGCCGCCGCGGCCGAGTGCCGGATAGGCTGCGGGATACATTGCCTGCTCCCTCGGATGCCGCCATCGTCACGATGGGTCTGACCAAGACCTACGGATCCGTCACGGCGCTCGCCGGCCTGTCGATGTCGGTGCCCCGTGGAGAGGTCTTCGGATTTCTCGGCCCCAACGGCGCCGGCAAGACCACCGCGGTGAAGCTCCTGCTCGGCCTGGCCAGGCCCACGTCCGGCACCGCCACGGTGCTCGGCGCGCCGGCCGGCGATGCCTCGGCGAGGCGCCGTATCGGCTACCTGCCCGAGCTGTTCCGGTACCAGTCCTGGCTCAGCGCCTACGAGGTGCTCGTGTTGCACTGCGACCTCGCCCGCATCCGGAAGTCCCGGGTCCGGGCGGAGGTCGAGCGGGCGCTCGTTACGGTCGGGCTCGCCGAGCGTGCGCACGACCGGGTCGCGACGTTCTCGAAGGGTATGCAGCAGCGCCTCGGCCTGGGCGTCGCCCTGCTCGGCAGCCCGGAGGTCGTGTTCCTCGACGAGCCCACCTCCGCGCTCGACCCGGTGGGGCGGAAGGACGTCCGCGACGTCATCCGCCACCTGCGGGACCGCGGCGTGACGGTGTTCCTCAACTCGCACCTCCTGGGCGAGGTGGAGCAGGTCTGCGATCGGGTCGCGGTGGTCCACCATGGCACGGTCATCGCCAGCGGCTCCCTGGGGGCCCTGCTGTCGAACTCCGGCGTCCGGGTCAGGGTCGAGGGCCTCGGGGCCGCGGCGGCGAAGCTCGAGCGGTTCGGCGAGCTTCACCGGGACGGCGAGTGGATCTCGATCGAGGGCCTGGCGCTGGAGGGCGTTCCGGGCCTGGTCTCTGAGATCGTTGGCCTCGGAGGCCGGGTGTACGCCGTCGAGCCTCGCCACCAGAGCCTGGAGGACCGATTCATGGAGCTGCTCGGGGGCGAGACATGAGCGCCGTGCTCACCATCGCCGGGGCCACGGTGCGGGAGGCGTCCCGCAAGAAGCTCGTGGTCGCGCTGGCCCTGATCACCCTTGTGGGGATCGCCCTCACCGGGTTCGGATTCTGGCGGCTCACCGTGCTGTCCCACCAGATGACCAGCGGAGGTTCCCCCCGTCTGAGCGTCACGGAGCTCAAGACGGTCACCTCGCAGCTCCTCATCGTGGCAATGTTCGCCTTCAGCTTCGTACTGGCGCTGAGCAC
>DASXNO010000378.1:0-9546 GCA_036495025.1 Actinomycetota bacterium
CGTGAGGAGATGGCGGTCGATGACCTTGTGAATTCTCTCAATGTCCATTTTTTGGAAGAATTTTGCGTACTCCTGCTCGCTGCCACTCTCCCGAATACTGCCGATGGCCCCGTAATCGAACTTGCGGTTCTCTCGAATGGCCTGTGCCACCTGCTGCTCTCGACGCGCCCGGGCAATGGGCCGCGCCATCCACTTCGCCACCCGAATCGGCGCCTCGAGCCAGAGCACCGGGGTGCGGGCGATGCCGGTGAGCACAAGACGGAAGAACTCGTGCGCCGTGGGCCGCGGATTCAGGGCGTTGATGCCGTAGTACGAACCCTTGATGGGAGGCAGGAGGTAGTAGGTCGCCTCAGCGAACAAGTAGTCTCCGACGCGAGTGAACCTCACGAAGACCGAGAGAATCAGTTCGCTCTGCCATATTGCGACCTTGATGTCGATGTAGTGCCGAACAAGCGCTTCGGGCTTGTCCTCGAGCGCGGCAACATCGGCGATCTCGTACCGCAGCCTGGGAAAGGGATCCCGTGATTGCCGGGGGAGGAAAAACAGGTCCGGCCAATTGATGATGTGGCGTCCGCTCGCGTAGTAACGGTCTGCCACGGTGAGGCCCTGAAGATCCAGGTTCTTCGTCGCCTCGACCACCTGGTCATGAAGCTCCGTCACCTCGAACGGCTCGACTGTACCGGTTCCGGTGGGGCCATCCGCCGCCTCCGCCGCGTTGACCGCGACCGACCAGGACCATTTTGCCGCTTCCACGCCGGATCCCTTGAACGGCGCGTAACCACTGTAGACGACGATATTCCCGTCCCGATGGCCCGCCAGGTGGGCGATCCGGCGCTCGTCCGCAGCACGCTGGGCCGGCCGCTCCCTCCCGTACGCCGGGGCACCCGGTCGGAAGTCCTTTGAGTTCATCCGCCGTGCCGCCACCCGGTACCGGCGCGTGTAGAGGTCTGACGTCACGACGAAGACCGCAGCGATGGCCGTCAGGAGCGACAGCGTGTGGAGGGCAAAGGCCCAGATCCCGATCCAGGCCACGACGGACAGGACGATCCTCCACCGCAATTTCGTCTTGGGCGATGTCAGGGCAGTGGCGACGAGGACGCCGCCCACGAACACCGCAAGCGCGAACAGCAGCGGCAGGTGCAGTGCCCACACGCCGACCACGATCAGCGCCGTCAGAATCAGGTCCCGGCGACGGCTCAACCAGCGGGACGCGATCGCGTGACGTGCGACGCTGCCGACGTCGACCCCGTAGGCAGGGCCGAGGAACCGGTACCGCTCGCGCAGGGTCTG
This sequence comes from Actinomycetota bacterium, assembly GCA_036495025.1. GTDB lineage: Bacteria > Actinomycetota > CADDZG01 > JAHWKV01 > JAOPZY01 > JAOPZY01. The sequence goes on from DASXNO010000378.1 coordinate 1,291, forward strand.
CACGATCACGTCATCCCTGAACTCTTCGTCCAGGTAGGTGGCCGCGGCAAGGTACCGGGTGACGTCAGCCGGGGTCTCCTCGACGGGCGGTTCCGCGGCGTCGACCAGCGACCCTGGATCGATGATGCGATCTGTGACGTCCAAATGTGGCTCCTTGTGCGCACGGCCGACGGGTCCGGGCGTCTTCCACACAATGGAATGGACCGAAAAGCGAGACAAGGCTGCCGCGTACCACTCTACCTCTCCATGCTTTTCCAGTCCCCTGTTTTTCCAGTCGTCGTCCACTCCTACGGAGTGTCCGACGACCCAGGGACCCCCCCTTCGCGCTCAAGGGTGCCCCGAGTGTTGCTAGCATCTCGTCGAGTATGCTAAGATTCTGACGCTCCGCTCGCTCCTCGTGAGCGCGCAGGAGATCCGGCGAGGCGGGTGGGGAGGGCCCCACCGGCGTGTTTTCGGCGAAACGCAGCCACTCTCTCCCCCCCGCCGACCGCCGCAGACCCGGAGAGAGAGCTATCGTTCGACCCGGCGCCCTGAGGGGCGCCTCTTGTTTCGATCCGGCGCCTTGAGGGGCGCCTCTTGTTTCGATCCGGCGCCTTGAGGGGCGCCTCGGGGCCCTCCCTGAAGAGGCACTGGCAAGATGCCGCAACCGCGGCGGATCCGTGGTTTAGACTCGCCCCGTGAGCCCGTGCTGAGCTATTTCCAGGCGATCGTCCTCGGCCTCCTCCAGGGAGTGACCGAGCTCTTTCCGGTGTCGAGCCTCGGCCACACTGTGCTCCTGCCGGCGCTGCTCGGCTGGAACAACCTCGTCCGGGCTCAATCTGCCCCCGAGTCCTTCTACCTCGCCTTCGTGGTGGCCCTGCACGTCGGCACCGCGCTCGCCCTGTTCCTCTTCTTCTGGAAGGACTGGGTGCGCATCATCAAGGCCTTCTTCCAGAGCCTCGCCCGGCGCAGGATCGAGACCCCCGACCAACGCCTGGCGTGGCTGCTCGGCGTCGCGACCATCCCGGCGGGCATCACCGGCCTCGCCCTTGAGCACGCGCTGCGAACCCAGTTCGCCAAGCCGCTCGCCGCTTCCATCTTCCTGACCATCAACGGGCTGATCCTCCTGGCCGGCGAGCGGGTCCGCCGGCAGGCCGGCGTGCGGAAGCTGGCAACGGTCCCCGCCGGCGCCCCGGCGACCGGTCCCGAGCCGGGCCGCCGGCTCGACACCCTCGACTTCAAGGAGTCCGTCGTCATCGGCGTGGCCCAGGCTGGGGCGCTCCTCGCCGGGATCAGCCGCTCGGGCATCACGATGGTCTGCGGGCTGGTGCGGGGGCTGAACCACGAGGACGCCGCCCGCTTCTCGTTCCTGCTGGCCACGCCGCTGATCTTCGTGGCCGGCCTGTACAAGATCCCGGACCTGCTCGGCCCGCTCGGCAACGGCGTCCGGTCGCAGGCGCTCGTCGGCGCAGCCTGCGCCTTCGTGGCCGCCTACTTCTCGACAAAGTTCCTCGTGAAGTTCTTCGAGACCCGCAGCCTGCTGCCGTTCGGCATTTACTGCCTGATCGCCGGGGGTCTCTGCATCATCCGCTTCGCCTGAGGCGGGTAGTTTCCCGCGCCCCGGCAGGGGTAGGCTCGCAGCCTCATGTTCTCCCGCTGGCCGTTGCTCCGCCAGCTCGCCGAGGGGGACCGGCTGGGACTCGGCGCGGCTGCCATCTCCGAACACACGCGGCAGCTGCGCCCACGCACGCAGACCGCCGAGAAGGTCGCGGCATCCGTCTGCCCGTACTGCGCGGTGGGCTGCGGCCAGCTCGTCTACGCCGAGGGCGGTAGGGTCACCCAGATCGAGGGTGACCCCGACAGTCCGATCTCCCGCGGGAGGCTGTGCCCGAAGGGATCCGCCAGCAAGGAGCTGGTGAACCAGGAGGGGCGGATCACGCGGGTGAAGTACCGCCGCCCCTACGGGACGCGGTGGGAGGAGCTGGACCTCGACGTGGCGATGGACATGATCGCGGAGCGGGTGCTCGCGGCCCGCGCCGCCGGGTGGGAGGAGACCGACGCCGAGGGGCACCGTCTCCGGCGCACCATGGGCATCGCCAGCCTCGGAGGGGCCACGCTCGACATCGAAGAGAACTACCTGATGAAGAAGCTCTACAGCGCCCTCGGGGCCGTGCAGATCGAGAACCAGGCCCGGATATGACACTCCTCCACCGTCCCCGGTCTGGGGACCTCGTTCGGAAGGGGTGGCGCGACGACGTTCCAGCAGGACCTCGCCAACGCTGACTGCATCGTCGTCCAGGGCTCCAACATGGCCGAGTGCCATCCCGTGGGCTTCCAGTGGGTGATGGAGGCGAAGCACCGGGGGGCCACGATCATCCACGTCGACCCCCGCTTCACCCGCACCAGCGCCGTGGCGGACATCCATGTCCCCCTCCGGGCGGGCTCGGACATCGCCTTCCTCGGCGGCATCGTCAACTACATCCTGTCCAACGGCCGGGAGTTCCGGGAGTACGTGACCGCCTACACGAACGCCGCATGCATCGTGAGCGACGACTTCGCCGACACCGAGGACCTCGACGGACTGTTCTCTGGCTGGGACCCGGAGACGAGGAACTACGACCAGTCCACGTGGACCTACAAGGGCAGGGAAGGGGAACCCGGCGCCGCCACCCGTGGCCGCACCGGGACCGGGGTGGGCGACGAGTACGGCGACGGGGGCCCGGCGGTCGGCCGGGCGTTGTTCCGGGATCCGACGCTGCAGGACCCCCGCTGCATCTACCAGATCCTCAAGCGTCACTTCGCGCGCTACACCCCGGAGGCCGTCGAAGCCGTCTGCGGCGTGCCCAGGAAGAAGTTCCTGGCGGTAGCGGAAGCGCTCTGCTCCAACTCCGGCCGGGAGCGCACGTCCGCGTTTTGCTACGCGGTGGGCTGGACGCAGCACTCGGTCGGGGTGCAGTACATCCGGACGGCGGCGATCATCCAGTTGCTGCTCGGCAACATCGGCCGGCCCGGCGGCGGGATCCTCGCCCTCCGGGGCCACGCCAGCATCCAGGGCTCGACCGACGTCCCCACCCTCTACAACCTGCTCCCCGGCTACCTCCCGATGGCCCACGCCGCGGTCCACGACGGGCTCCGGGACTTCATCGAGGAGGCAACGGCGCCCGCCGGGTTCTGGGGCCACATCGACGCCTACATCACGAGCCTCCTCAAGGCATGGTGGGGCGATGCAGCCACCGCCGAGCGCGACTTCGCCTTCGACTACCTGCCGAGGATCTCCGGCGACCACTCCGCCTACCAGACCGTGCTGGCGATGCTCGACGGCAAGGTGAAGGGCTACTTCGCGATTGGGGAGAACCCCGCCGTCGGCAACGCCAACTCGGGACTGCACCGCCTGGCGCTGGCCAAGCTCGACTGGCTGGTGGTGCGGGACTTCGCCGAGATCGAGACCGCCTCGTTCTGGTACGACGCACCGGAGATCGCCACCGGCCGGCTGGCCACCGCGGACATCGGCACCGAGGTGTTCCTCATGCCCGCCGCCGCCCACACCGAGAAGGACGGGACCCTCACGAATACCCAGCGGCTCCTGCAGTTCCATCACCAGGCGGTCGAGCCCCCGGGCGACGCCCGGTCCGACCTGTGGTTCTACTACCACCTGGGGAGGATCCTGCGGGAGAAGCTGGCCTCCTCGACGTCGGAGCGGGATGCGCCGTTGCGGGACCTCACCTGGGACTACCCGACGAAGGGCCGGATCGCCGAGCCCAGCGCCGAGGCGGTGTTGCGGGAGATGAATGGCTGGGACGCCACCGGGCGGGCGCTCAGCACCTTCACGGAGCTGAAGGCCGACGGCTCGACCGCCTGCGGGTGCTGGATCTACTGCGGGTGCTACGCGGGCGAGGTCAACCAGCCGGCCCGGCGCAAGCCCGGCTCGGCACAGTCCTGGGTGGCGCCGGAGTGGGGCTGGGCGTGGCCGGCGAACCGCCGCATCCTCTACAACCGGGCCTCCGCGGACCCGGAGGGCAACCCGTGGTCGGAGCGGAAGCGCTACGTCTGGTGGGATGCCGAGAAGCAGGAGTGGACGGGCCATGACGTGGCGGACTTCAAGAAGACCATGCCCCCGGACTACGAGCCGCCGCCCGGGGCGAGGGCCGAGGACGCCCTGCGCGGCACGGAGCCGTTCGTGCTGCAGTCGGACGGCCTCGGCTGGCTCTACGTCCCCCGCGGCCTGAAGGACGGGCCGATGCCGACCCACTACGAGCCCGAGGAGTCCCCCTTCGGCAATCCCCTCTACCACCAGCACGCCAACCCGGCCCGCCAGCGGATCGACCGGCCCGGCAACCGGTACGCGCCGTCGGGGTCGTCACCGGGATCGCGCGTCTACCCCTTCGTCTTCACGACCTACCGCCTGACGGAGCACCACACGGCGGGCGGCATGTCCCGCACGCTGCACCACCTGTCGGAGCTGCAGCCCGAGATGTTCTGCGAGGTAAGCCCGGACCTCGCCCTCCTCCGGGGGCTCACCCACGGCGGCTGGGCCACGGTCATCACCCCCCGGACCGCCATCGAAGCCCGGGTGATGGTGACGGACCGGATGGCGCCGTTGCAGGTCCAGGGCGAGACCCTCCACCAGGTCGGCCTCCCCTACCACTGGGGCACGCGGGGCCTCGTCACCGGCGACTCGGCCAACGACCTTGCCCCGATCGTCATGGATCCCAACGTCCACATCCAGGAGAGCAAGGCCGCGACCTGCGACATCCGGCCCGGCCGGCGGCCGCGGGGGCCGGCGCTGCTTGCGATGGTCGAGGACTACCGCGCGATGGCGGGCCTGCCTCGCGACCACGACGGGGTCCGGCCATGAGCGTCGCCAACCCGGCCGCGGGGGCCGGATGGGACGACCCCCCGCCGCGTATGGGCTTCTTCACCGACACCAGCGTGTGCATCGGCTGCAAGGCCTGCGAGGTGGCGTGCAAGGAGTGGAACAGCGTCCCTGAGGACGGCCTCGCCTGGCTCGGCCTCTCCTACGACAACACCGGCGAGCTGAGCGCGAACACCTGGCGGCACGTCGCGTTCATCGAGCAGCGCAACGGCGACCATGGCGTCCGCTGGCTGATGAGCTCCGACGTCTGCAAGCACTGCACCTCGGCCGCCTGCCTCGAGGTGTGCCCGACCGGATCGCTGATCCGGACCGAGTTCGGGACCGTGGTCGTGCAGCAGGACATCTGCAACGGCTGCGGCTATTGCATCCCTGCCTGCCCCTTCGGCGTCATCGACCGCCGCGAGGAGGACGGCCGGGCCTGGAAGTGCACCCTCTGCTACGACCGCCTCAAGGACGGCCTGCAACCGGCCTGCGCCAAGGCATGCCCCACCGAGTCGATCCAGTTCGGCCCCCTCCTCGAGCTGCGCCTGCGGGCGGAGCAGCGGGTCGAGACGCTGCGGGCTCGGGGTGAACACGGCGCCCGGCTCTACGGGGCGGACCCCTCCGACGGCGTGGGGGGCGCCGGCGCCTTCTTCCTCCTGCTGGACGAACCCGAGGTCTACGGCCTGCCGCCAAGGCCGGCGAGCACGACCCGGGACCTGCCGTCGATGTGGAAGTCGGCGGCAGTGGCGGCCCTGTCCCTGGCGGCCGGCGTTGCGGCGGCGTTTCTGGGACGGCGCCGATGACGCCGCGGCGTGGAGGAGGCCGCGGCGAAAGGGCCATGGTGCCCGAGGCCGAGGTCCGGAGCTACTACGACAAGCCCATCCTCAAGCAGCCGGTGTGGAAATGGTTCATCCCCGCCTACTTCTTCACCGGGGGCCTCGCCGCAGGCTCGGCCCTGCTGGCTGCGAGCGCCCGGCTGAGGGGCGACCGCCGGCTGGCCCGCCAGAGCCGCTTCGTCACGCTCGGGGCCCTGGGCGTCAGCACGGCGTTGCTGATCAAAGACCTGGGGCGTCCCGAGCGCTTCTTCAACATGCTGCGGGTCCTCAAGCCCACGAGCCCAATGAGCATCGGGTCCTGGGCGCTGAGCGCCTTCGGCACCGCGAGCGCCGCCGGCACCGCGAGCGACCTGCTCGGCGTCCTGCCGGGCGTCGGCGCCCTGGGCGACACGGCCGCCGGGGTGATCGCCCCGGTCGTGGCGACCTACACGGCGGTCCTCCTCGCCGACACGGCGGTGCCCGCGTGGCACGAGGCCCGCCACGAGCTGCCGTTCGTCTTCGCCGCGAGCGCGGCCGCCAGCGCGGGCGGGGTCGCGGTCGCCCTCGCCCCGCCCTCTGCGGCCGGCCCGGCCCGCCGGGTCCTCGCCGCCGGGGCGCTGACGGAACTGGCAGCGGTCGAGGCCCTCCACCGGCGCCTCGGGCCCGAGCTGGCAGCGACCTACGAGACGGGTCTCGCCGGACGGCTGGGGAACTGGTCCCGGGCGCTCACGGGCCTGGGTGCCGCCACGGCGGTCACGGCGGGCCGGCGATTCCGGCCCCTTGCGGTCATCGGTGGCCTGGCCACGGCTGCGGGCGGGGCGCTGCTGCGCTTTGCCGTCTTCGAGGCCGGCAGGGCTGCCGTCCGCGACCCGAAGTACGTGGTGGCTCCTCAGCGCCGGGCGCTGGAGGGCCCGAGCCCAGCGGAGGCCGGCCCGGGAGGTTAGCCGCAGATCGCGCACATACGCGCGAAGGGCGACCAACGTCCGACGAGACCCGGCGCGACCGCTCGACCCCACGGGTTCGCGTAGGAAGAGGCGACATCTTCCAGGGTCGGGGTTGGGGAGCGCGATGGGGGTATTGGAACCCTGTGAGCTCCGTCCCCTCCCGCACCAGCGGTGCACCGAGCGAGGCCCCTGCCATTCCCCCGCCGGGCGGGCGCCTGCGGCGGCTGCTGCTCGGGCCCCCGCTTCCGTCGCACAGGGAGCAGCAGGAACGGCTCTCCAACCCCATGGCGCTGGCCATCCTCTCGAGCGATGCCCTCTCCTCGGTTGCCTACGCCACCGAGGAGATGCTGCGGGTGCTGATCCCCGCCGTCGGGATTGCGGCCTTCACCCTGAGCCTGCCGGTCGGGGGCGCGATCGTCACGCTGCTCCTGCTGCTGATGTTCTCCTACCGCCAGACGATCCAGGCCTACCCGAGCGCCGGCGGCGCCTACATCGTCACGAAGGACAACTTCGGGCTGCTCCCCGCTCAGTTCGCCGGCGTCGCCCTGCTGCTCGACTACATCATGACCGTGGCCGTCAGCATCGCGGCCGCCGTCGCCGCCCTGTACTCCTACTTCCCCACGTTGTACCCGTACCGCCTGCCGCTCGCCGTGGCGCTGATCTGGATGGTGACGTGGGGCAACCTCCGCGGCCTCCGCGCGACGGGCAAGCTGTTCGCGGCGCCGACGTACCTGTTCCTCGCCTCGATCGGCAGCCTGATCGCCGCCGGGGTCTACGCCGGCGTGCGCGGCCACCTTCACGCCCTTCCTCCGCCCCCCGGCGTGACGTTGCGCACGACCGCCACCGTCGGCTGGCTGTTGATCCTGCACGCCTACGCGAGCGGCACCACCGCGCTGACCGGCGTCGAGGCGATCTCCAACGGCGTGTCGGTGTTCCGCCCGGTCGAATGGCGCAACGCTCGCAAGGTGCTGATGTGGATGGGGGGAATCCTGGCGGTGAGCTTCGGCTCCATCACCATCCTCGCCTGGAAGCTGCACCCGGTGCCGAGCGACCAGAAAACCCTTGTGAGCGAGATCGGGGCCGCGCTGTTCGGCCGCAGCACCGCCGGGCGCCTCGCCCTGCTGATCCTCCAGGTGGCCACCACCCTCATCCTGGTCCTGGCCGCCAACACGTCGTTCTCGGATTTCCCCCGCCTCGCCAGCTTCCACGCCGGCGACGGGTACCTCCCTCGGCCCCTGCGGCGCCGGGGGAGCCGCCTCGTCTTCTCGACCGGCATCCTGGCGCTTGCCACGCTGGCCACCACCGTCGTGCTGGTCGTCGGCGCCGACGTCCACCGCCTCATCCCGCTCTACGCGGTGGGGGTGTTCGCCTCCTTCACGTTCTCCCAGGCCGGGATGACCCGGCGCCACCTGCGCCTGCGGGAACCGGGGTGGCGCCACGGCCTCGTGATCAATGCTGCCGGATCCGTCGGCAGCGGGCTCGCGCTCGTGGCCATCCTCATCTCGAAGTTCACCCACGGCGCCTGGGCGGTGGCGATCATCGTCCCCGTCGGCGTCGGCCTGTTCGTCAGCATCCACCGCCACTACGAGCGCGCCGATGCATGGCTGTCTGCGCCGGGCACCGGCCGGGCCACCTGGCGCCGCCTCCGGGTGCTGGTGGCGAC
>DASXNO010000379.1:0-4865 GCA_036495025.1 Actinomycetota bacterium
CCTGCGTGCTCAACAAGGCGGAGCCCGACAACGGCATCGACCTCCAGGAGCTGCTCCGGGTCTACCCACGGGGCTTCGCGGCCGTGCTGCCGTACTCGAAGGAGGTCTCCCGCTCGTTGAACATCGGCCAGCCGGTGCTGATCGGGGACCCGAAGGCAGACATCTCCCAGAAGCTGCTCGAGGCGGGGGCCAAGCTCGTGCCCGCCGCCGACATCATCAACCCGACATGGGGCGTGCGGCCCGCGGGGCGAGCCTCGTGGCGGGGCCGCCGCAAAGAGCGCCAGGCCCAGATGCCGGCGAAGCGCCCGAGCCAGCCGCAGCCCGCGGCCCACCCTCAGCCAGCACCCCCGCGCCCGGCGCCTGCCGCCTCCCCCGTAGCCGCCCTGCATCACCAGGCACCTCCGGACGAGGGGCCGCGGCCGGGATCATCCGTGGAGGCCGCGCCGGCCCCCGCCCGAGCTCCGGACGAGACCAAGCCCCGGGTGCCGGTCGAAGCAGAACCCGTGCCGTTCCCGCCCGTGGAGCGTGCCCCTTCACGGACAAACCCCCACCACAGGATGGCGGAGCCCGGCGCCCCCAGCCCCACCGTGGCGAGAGCCTCGTCCGGGCTCGCCTTCCACGCGCCCCCGGCGACCAGCCAGAAGGAAAGCTGGCCGAACCGCCTCCTCCTGCGGGCAGGTCTGCACAGTAGTCAGCGCTGGGACGAATTGCCGGCCCAGCCGGCCAAGCCGCAGCCGTCGCTCGCCAGCCAGATGCGGGTGGGGCCCGTGTCCGGCACCTCGGCAGGGAACCCGCTCGGCTGGCCCAACCAGGCCGGAACGACCACGGACGCTCCTGCACCGCTCGCGTTCTCAGGGAGCCGCCGGATCACCTCGACCCAGCAGAAACCACCCAGGCGCGGGCGACCCACGGAAGTACGGAGCCACAAGTGGAAGGAGCCGAAGCGATGAGCCTGTCAGAGCGCGCCGAGCGGGTGGAGCTGGAGAGCTCCCGTACCAAGGGCAGCCCCACGCCGCGCACGAGCCCAAAGCGCGCGGCCACCAAAGAGGCAACCAGTTGGGGACAGATGAAGCGGCGGGTCCGCGACGTCCTCCTCGAGGTCCTCGGACCCAAGCTGTCGCAGAGAATGAAGACCGACGAGCTTGCCACGCTCGTGTCCAGCCACCTCGACGAGGCCCTCCGGACCGCCGAGGTGTCGCTGCCGTCGTCCAAGCGGGCACAGTTCGTGCGCGAGGTCGCCGCGGATCTCCTGGGCTACGGCCCCCTCGAGCCCTTGCTCCAGGACCCGGATGTCACCGAGATCATGTGCAACGGCATCGATGAGATCTTCGTCGAGCGGCGCGGCAAGATCGAGCGGACCCAGGCCAACTTCATCGACGAGAGCCAGTTCCGCCAGGTCATCGAGAAGATGGTCGCCCGCGTGGGGCGGCGCATCGACGAGTCGTCGCCCATGGTCGATGCCCGGCTGCCCGACGGCTCCCGAGTCAACGCCGTCATCCCGCCCGTGTCGGTCCACGGACCCGTCCTCACGATCCGTCGGTTCCCCGAGAAGGCCTACGAGGTCAAGGACCTCATCGCCCTCGGGTCGCTCACCGTCGACACCGCCGTGTTCCTCGAGGCCTGCGTGCGGGCCAAGCTGAACATCCTCGTCACCGGGGGGACCGGCACCGGCAAGACCACCATCCTCAACGTGATCTCCGGCTTCATCCCACTCGACGACCGGATCATCACCATCGAGGATGCCGCTGAGCTCCGGCTCAACCAGCCCCACGTCGTGACGCTCGAATCGCGGCCCCCCAACGCCGAGGGGGCCGGCGAGATCAAGATCCGGGACCTCCTCCGCAACGCCCTGCGGATGCGGCCCGACCGCATCATCGTCGGCGAGGTCCGGGGGCCGGAGGCGCTCGACATGCTCCAGGCCATGAATACCGGTCACGAGGGCTCGCTGACCACCCTGCACTGCAACTCGCCGCGCGACGCCCTTTCACGGCTCGAGACCCTGGTCCTGATGGCCGGCTTCGACCTGCCGATCCGGGCCATCCGCACCCAGGTGGCCTCGGCCATCGACCTCATCGTCCATCTCGATCGCCTGGGGGACGGGTCACGGCGCACCACTGCCATCACCGAGATCCAGGGCATGGAGAGCGACATCATCACGATCCAGGACATCTTCACCTTCGCCTTCACCTCCGGAGGCAGGGAATCCGCCAAGATCGCCGGGAGGCTGCAGGCGACCGGCCTGCGGCCCAAGGTGGTCGAGCGGATCCGCGCCGCGGGGCTCGACCTGCCGCCGAAGCTCTTCCAGCCGGGCGGCCTCACACCAGGAGCCGCCGAGCGAGCCGATGGCTGGAACATGACACCGCTCGGAAAGGCGGCAGGTGCAGCGCCGGTCGACCGGGCGGAGGTCCTCGCCAGCCTGGCTCGCCGGAGAGGGGGCTCACGGTGACGGCCCTTGTGGCGGCCGCCCTCGTCGCCGCCGGCATCATCGCGATCGCCTGGGGGATCGCCGCCCGTGACAGAACGGGCCGCCAGTCCCTGGCCCAGCTCCTCGATCTGGAGCGGCAAGACCCGACCCAGTCCCCCCAAACGATCGTGACCCTGATGGAACGGGCCGGCGCGCTGGCAGATCGAGCATTCAAGGGCACCACCACGTCCTCCAAGCTGCAGGCCGCACTGGCCTCGGCCGGCGTGAAGCTGCGGCCCGGCGAGTTCGGGGTCGTGGTCGCCGGCATGGGCGTCGCCGGCGCGCTCGTCTCGTTCCTGTTCTTCTCACTCACCGTCTCGTTGATCGTCCTCGTCGGCCTTCCCTTTGCCGGCTACTACTGGATGATCCGCAAGGGCCGCAAGCGCCGGATCGCCCTCGAGAACCAGCTCCCGACGGTGCTCCAGCTCCTCGCTGGATCGCTGGACTCCGGCGCCTCGATGTTGCACGCCATGGAGATCGTCGCCCAGGAGGGGAACCCCCCGCTGGCCGACGAGTTCGCCCGGGTCGTGGTCGAGACCCAGGTGGGCCGGCCGATGCTCGACTCGCTCCAGGCGATGGCGGACCGCTGCGCGTCGCAGGACCTCGACTGGACGGTGGAGGCGATCCGCATTCAGTACACCAGCGGTGGCAGCCTCTCCGAGACGCTCCGGACGCTCGCCGAGTTCATGCGGGCACGGGTCGAGATCCGTGCGGAGGTGCGAGCGCTCTCCGCGGAGGCGCGGCTGTCCGGCAAGGTGCTCACCGGCCTTCCGCTGCTCGTCGGCGGCTTCCTCATGCTGTACCGGCGTGACTACGTGGCACCCCTCTACCAGACGGGCACGGGCAAGGGGATGCTCGTCGGCGCCGGCTTCGGGATGCTCCTCGGGACGGTGTGGATGCGGCGGATCGTCAAGAAGGTGGAGGTGTAACGGTGAACATGAGCATGATCCTTTGGTTCGGTCCGGCCGCCGTCGGGCTCGGGCTCGGCGCCGTCGTCGCGGGACTGGCCGGTCGCTCCTCCGAGCGCCGGGCCAGCTTCACGGCGCTGCAGTCGATCGTCGGCGGCGGGGTCGACACCCGGCAGGTGGAGCTCGCCGCTCCCCTGTCGCAACGACTCCTCGGGCCGGTCGGTCAGTCGCTGACCAGGGTCGCCCGGGCGGTGACGCCCGGGACGATGATCGCCCGGCTCCGTCAGAACACGTCGCTCGCCGGGCTTGGCGGCCTCGGGGTCGAGGGGGCCCTGGCGCTGAAGACCGCCGGTGCTGCCCTGGGGGCGGTCATCTTCCCGCTCCTGCTGGCGCTGATCGGCGTCAGCGTCGGCAACGTCGTGCTGCTCGGTTTCATCGGCGCGGCCATCGGCTTCATGCTCCCCGACGTCTTCATCGCCCAGAGGGGCCGGAAGCGCCAGGCCGAGATCCGCAAGGCACTGCCCGAGACCCTCGATCTCCTGGCGATCGCCGTCGGTGCGGGCATGGGCCTGGAGGCCGCCATCGAACTTGTCATCCAGCGCCTCCCCGGTGCCCTGGGGGAGGAGTTCTACCGGATCCTGCAGGAGCTGTCGCTCGGCGTTTCCCGCCGGGAGGCCTTCGGGAGCCTGCGGACACGGACCGAGGTCGACGAACTGTCGACGTTCGCCCTGATCCTGACCCAGGCGGACGCGCTCGGCACGCCCCTGTCGGTCGTCCTCAAGAGCCAGGCGGCGGAGATGCGGATGCTGCGCCGGCAGCGGGCGAGGGAGCAGGGGGCCAAGACTCCCGTCGCCCTGCTGTTCCCGCTGCTGCTCGGCATCTTCCCCGCCCTGATGCTCGTGGTTATCGGGCCCGCAATCATCTCGATCATGAAGGCCTTCAGCGCGGGTCACGCCTAGGAAGGAGGCCGAGCGCCCGCCGGCATCCCGTTCACAGCTCCCCACGACTTCGCCAACGACTTGCCGACGACTTGCCCAGGAAAGGAAGGTGCCCGCCGTGCCCGCAACCCTCGTCGTCCCAGAGGATCGGTTTCCAGCTCTCCGTGCCACCGGTCGTACCGTGCATCGTGCCGTTCGCCGAGCGATGGGTCGTACCGTCGGCCGTGCGGTCGGTCGTGCCGTCGGCCGTGTGGTGGGCCGGGCGGAGGGAGAAGGGGGGGCGGCGGCTGTCGAATACGCCCTGCTCGTCGCCCTCATCGCCGTCGCCATCATCGGCGCGCTGGTCGTGCTGGGGGTCAAGGTCAACAACACCTACACCTGTGTCGGCAATTCGATGCCGACCGGATCGGGGTTGTCGGCGTCGGCAGCTTGCTAGTGGTCCACTAGCCGGAGACGTGCCACACGAGGGCGCGCCCGCGGCGAAAGCACTCGTGCGGCCGGGCCGGGATGTGCCGGTGGGGCCGGTCCTGGGATCCGGTCCCCCCGGCCGCCCGG
>DASXNO010000380.1:0-3550 GCA_036495025.1 Actinomycetota bacterium
CCTGGCCCTCACCGCCTCCATCGGGCTGTTCCTCGGCTATCAGGCCATCCCGACGCTGCGCCACTACGGCCTCAAGTTCCTGACCGAGAGCCAGTGGCAGCCGCACCTCAACATCCTCGGCCTCTCGGCCGTGCTCACCGGCACGGTCGAGGTGGCCCTCATCGCCCTCGTGGTCGGGTTCCCCCTCGCCCTCCTGACCGCCCTCTACATCAGCGAGTACTCCCCGCCGCGCCTGCGGCCCACGCTGGTGGCGCTTCTCGACCTGATGGCGGGGGTTCCCAGCATCGTGTTCGGGCTCTGGGCCTACTTCCTGCTCGAGCCCCGGGCCATTTACGTCGCCAGGTGGCTGAGCGAGTACCTCGGATGGATCCCCATCTTCAAGGTGGACTTCGACACCCATGCCGCCTTTCTCGGCTCGGTGCTCAATTCCCACTACGGCGCATCCGCGCTGATCGCGGGCCTGGCGGTCGCGACGATGGTGATCCCCCTCGCCTGCTCGGTCATGCGGAGCGTCTTTTCGCAGGCACCGCTCGGCGAACGGGAGGGCGCGATGGCCCTCGGCGGTTCCCGCTGGGGCGTGATCCGGGCCGTCGTCCTGCCCTTCGGGCGCCGCGGGATCATCGGCGGCACGATGCTGGGGCTCGGCCGGGCTCTCGGGGAGACGGTGGCCGTGCTGCTCATCATCTCCATCGCCTTCGACGTGAAGTACAAGGTGCTCACCACCGGTGCGATCACCACGTCCGCTCTCATCGCCAACTCGTTCGGCGAGGCCACCGGCGGGCAGCTCTCCGCCCTGCTTGCCGCCGGCTTCGTGCTGTTCCTCATGACGCTCGCCATCAACACCATCGCCGCCGTCTTCGTCAATCGGAGCCGCAGCGGCGCGGGGACGGACGCGTGAGGGGGTGCCGGCCATGAGCAGCAGGGTCGCGGAGGAGGACCGTCCGAGGAAGCTGCAGCGCCGTACCCTCGACGACGTCGCCTCGCTGATCGGCGCGGCGATCGGGTCCCTGGCCCTCGTCTGGGTCCTCTACGAGCGGGTGTTCGCGTTCAGCGGGCTCCTTGGGTTCGTCGTCTGCTGGTACGTCACCTTCGTCGTCCTGTACGCCTGGGTCACCGGTATCGCCAACCCGAGAACCGCCGTCGTTGACCGGGTGGCCTCGGCCGCAGCCCACGGCGGTGCCGCCATCGTCGGCCTGACGCTCGCCACGACGGTCGGTTTCATCTTCATCAAAGCCTGGCCGGCGCTGCGGCACGTGAACTTCTTCACCAAGGACATGTCCGGCGTCCGGCCGACGTCGCCACTGACGCAGGGAGGCATCATCCATGCAGTCGCGGGCTCCGCGATCGAGGTGGCGATCGCGGTCGCGATCGCCCTCCCGCTGGGTGTCGCCACGGCGGTGTACATGACCGAGGTGGGGGGCAGGCTCGCCACCACCGTCCGGACGGTCGTCGAGGCGATGACCGCCCTGCCCGATATCGTCGCCGGCCTCTTCATCTACGTGCTCCTCATCATCGGGTTCGGCATGGAGAAGGACGGGCTCGCGGTGTCGCTGGCCCTCGTGGTCACGATGGTGCCGGTCACCGCCCGCTCCGCCGAGGTGGTGCTGAAGGTCGTGTCGGGCAGCCTGCGTGAGGCCGGCCTGGCGCTCGGGGCGTCGCAGTGGCAGACCGTGCGCCGGGTCGTGCTCCCCACGGCACGCTCGGGGCTGGCGACGGCGCTCATCCTCGGCATCGCCCGGATCACGGGTGAGACGGCCCCCCTGCTCATCGTGTCGGGCGCGTCGACCTTCTTCAACAAGGATCCCCTCCACAACACGATGAACTCGCTGCCCCTCTTCATCTTCTCGGCGGTCCGAAGCGGCGAGCCGCTGTTCATCCAGCGGGGGTACGGAGCGGCGGCGGTGCTGCTCGGGTTCGTGCTCGTGCTGTTCTCGGTCACACGCTTCCTCGCGAGAAGCCGCCAGGAGTCCCGATGAGGATGCCGGCACGCTATGGCAGAGCCCTGGTAGCCCTCGCCGGGTGCCTGGCACTCATCGCAGCGGCGGTGCCCGCCGGAGCCGCCGGCAGCCACGCCCAGATCTCGGGATCCGGCTCGAGCTGGGCCTACAACGCGGTCAACCAGTGGATTGCCGACACCAACCAGCAGGGCCTGCAGGTGGTCTTCACCTCCACCGGCTCGGCCACGGGCCGGCAGGACTTCGCCAACAAGACCAATGACTTCGCCGTGTCCGACATCGGCTACCAGGGCCAGGATCCCCTCACGGGCCAGCAGGACGTCCCCGGCGACCGCGCCTTCGCCTACCTTCCCATCGTGGCGGGCGGGACGGCATTCCCCTACCAGATCCGCGTCGGAGGCCAGCTCGTCCGCAACCTGCGCCTGTCGGGCCTGACGCTGGCGAAGATCTTCACCAACCAGATCACGAGCTGGGACGACCCTGCGATCACCGCCGACAACAACGGGCACGCCCTGCCACCGATCCCCATCGTTCCCGTCGTCCACTCCGAAGGCTCGGGGTCGACGGCGCAGTTCACCACGTTCCTCGACACGGTGTACCCGAACATCTGGCGGCCCTTCGCCGGAGGATCCGGCTTCACCGAGTACTACCCTCGCAAGGGCGCCGCCGTGGCGCAGAACGGATCGGACGGCGTGATGAACTTCATCTCGGCCGGCGGGTCCAATGGGGCGATCGGCTTCGACGAGTATTCCTACGCCCTCGGCGAGAACTACCCCGTGGCGAAGGTCGAGAACACCGCAGGCTACTTCACGGCTCCGAGCCAGTACAACGTCGCGGTGGCCCTCACGCAAGCGCAGATCGACACCGCCGACGTGGGGGACCCTCTGAAGTACCTGACGCAGAAGTTGAGCAACGTCTACGTCTACAACGACCCTCGCACCTACCCGCTTTCGTCGTACTCCTACGCGATCATCCCCACGGGTGCCAGCGACAAGACGATGAGCACGGCCAAGCGCCAGACGCTGGTCGACTACCTCTTCTACTCGATCTGCGACGGCCAGAAGGAAATGGGTCCGATCGGCTACTCGCCGCTCCCCATCAACTTGGTGCAGGCCTCGATCGACCAGATCGGCAAGCTCAAGGCGGCGGATCCGGGCGTCGACATCTCCTCTCGCGACGTCGGAAGCTGCAACAACCCCACCTTCGTCGCCGGCCACCCGGAGCTCAACTACCTGGCCCAGATCGCACCCCAGCCCCAACCCTGCGACCAGGCGGGCCAGGGACCCTGCACCGACACGAAGGTGATCCTCGTCCTGCCCAACACCGGCCCGGGGGGCGGGAACTCCTCGTCATCGGCGGCCGGTCAGGGCCCGTCGGCTGGCTCGACTGCGGGCTCCACCGGCAAGTCGGCGGGGCCTGCCGCCACCGCCAAGGGAACCACCGCCAGGGGAGCGACCGGAAACGGCAAGGCCACGACTGGCCCTGGGGGCACCGCTCTGGCGGCTGGGCCTGACGGGACCACGAGCAGCACGGCGTCGGCCGCCCCCGTTGCCAGCAAGACCTTCCTCGCGGACGGCCCTCCCCGCACGGTCCCA
>DASXNO010000381.1:0-3057 GCA_036495025.1 Actinomycetota bacterium
TCGAGCCAGGGCCGGCAGGCACGCATCTGCTCGACGGTCGGTGTGTGGTGGATCCGCCGCTTGCCTTTTGGTTTCCACCGGAAGTGCTTCACGACATTCGTCATCCACACCTGGTCCTCGGCCAGCCCGGCCTCCGCCATGCAACTGCGCAGCATCAGGCCTGCAGGCCCGACGAAGGGGTGTCCCCGCTGGTCCTCGACGTGGCCGGGCTGCTCACCGACGAGCGCGACGGGCGGTTGCACCGTATCCGGCGCCCTATCCGGCGCCTCGGGTGGCGATCCCTCTCCGAAGACGGCCTGCGTGGCGTCACGCCACAGGTCGCAGCCGCGGCACTGCTGGACGGCGGCCGCCAGTTCGCTCAGCGAGGCGCCGGGACGGATGAGGTCGTGTGGCCCTGGCTCCATGCCGAGGTCGTCAAGCCAGGCGCGGCCGGAGGACGCGCTGGAAGAAGTCGAGGAAGCCCTCCTGGTCGGGACCCACCTGCAGCAGGGCAATGTGGTCGAAGCCCGCGTCGCTGTACTTCTGGATGGCCGCCACGTGGTCCTCCGGATCCGGCCCGCAGGCGATGAGCCCCGTGATGTCGCCTTCGTCGACGGTGCGGGTGGCGGCATCGAAGCTCTCGGGTGTGGGCAGCTCGGCCATCACGCTCCAGCCCGTGACCGCGAACCGCTGGTAGTCGATGGCGGTCCGCACCGCCTTGTCCCGGTCCTCCGCCCAGCACACCGCAACCTGGCCGTAGCGCGGGCCGTCCCCTCCGGCGCCCTGGTAGGTCCGCACCAGGTCGGCGCTGGGGTCGACGGTGATGAGTGCGTCCCCGACGGCGGCGGCCAGCCGGGCCGCGTGGGGAGCCCCGGCCGCGATGGCGATCGGCGGTGGGGAGTCGGGGAGGCTGTAGAGGCGGGCCCGGTCGAGCGACAGATGGTGGCCGTGGAAGCTGTGCTCGCCGCCCGACCACAGCCGGCGGGTGATCTCGACCGACTCCTCCAGCATCTCGTGGCGGACCGCGGGAGGTGGCCATCCCTTCCCGACGACGTGCTCGTTGAGGTTCTCCCCGGCGCCGAGCCCGAGCACGAAGCGATCGTTGCTCAGCATGGCAACGGTCGCCGCGGCCTGGGCGACGATGGCAGGGTGGTAGCGCAGGAAGGGGCACGTGACCATCGTCATGAGGTCGATCCGCTCGGTCCGCTCGGCGATGGCCCCCAGCAGGGTCCAGGCGTACGGCGAGCTACCCTCGGCGTCGAGCCAGGGATGGAAGTGGTCGGAGATGACGGCGAAGTCGAAGCCGGTCTGCTCGGCAAGAGACGCGTCCCGCACCAGCGGCCTGGGCTGGGTCTGTTCGCACATGAGGGTGTAGCCGTACCGGGTCATGTCCTTTGCGCTACCCGGGTGCCGCCGAGCCAAAACCGGATCCGGCCCTCGAGCTTTCGGAGCTTGTAGCCCCCCGGGCCGGGTAGGTTGGAGCCGGGGGGGGCGACACCCGAGCACGAGGAGGAACCTGTGGTTGCGAAACGACCGCTGGGCAGGACCGGCATGGAGATCACCCGGGTCGGCTTCGGCGCCTGGGCCATCGGCGGCGGCGAGTGGGCCTTCGGCTGGGGGAGCCAGGAGGACTCCGACTCGATTGCCGCCATCCGCCACGCCGTGGAGGCAGGGGTCAACTGGGTCGACACCGCTGCCGCCTACGGGCTCGGTCATTCCGAGGAGGTGGTCGCCACGGCCCTGGAGCCGTTCTCGGATGCCGACCGGCCCTATGTCTTCACGAAGTGCGGCCTTCGGTGGGACGACCGGAACCCGATGGCGCCGCTGCGGCGCGTCGGCAGGCCCGAGTCGATCCGCGAGGAGGCCGAGCTGTCGCTGAAGCGGCTCGGCACCGATCGCATCGACCTGTACCAGATGCACCGGCCCGCCGAGGACGGCACGCCGATCGAGGAGTACTGGGGTGCGTTGCTGGAGCTCAAGCGGGAGGGGATCATCGCGGCCGCGGGGCTCTCCAACCATTCCACGCAGCAGGTGGAGGCTGCGGAGCGCCTCGGGCACGTCGACTCGATCCAGCCCCCCCTGTCGCTGATCAACCGGGAAGCCGCCGGCGATCTCATCCCCTGGTGCCGGGACCACGAGATAGGGGTGATCGTCTACAGCCCCATGCAGTCCGGGTTGCTCACCGGGGCCTTCTCCGTCGAGCGTGTCGCCGGGCTGCCCGAGGACGACTGGCGGCGCCGGGATGCTCAGTTCACGGGCGTCAACCTGGAGCGCAACCTGGCGCTTGCCCGGGCGCTGCGTCCGATCGCCGAGCGCCACGGGGTGACCCCGGCGGCGATCGCCGTCGCCTGGACGCTGGCGTGGCCCGGTGTCACCGGCGCCATCGTCGGCGCCCGCCGGCCCGACCAGGTCGACTCGTGGTTGCCGGCCGGCGACCTCGAGCTGACGGACGACGACCTCGACGAGTTGGAGACGGCGATCGAGGCGACGGGCGCGGGGTCCGGCCCTACGCGACCGCCGTCACGGGGCTGACGGGGCGGTTAGGCATCGGCCGGCGGCCCCCCGATGACCGCGATGTTGGGGGCCTGCTCGAGCCCGACCAGCTCGATCGTGCGGGCGACGGCCCGCTGGGGGCTGTCGAGGACGAGCTTGCCCTTGTCCTCCAGCACCCTCGCGAGCCGGAGGAAGCCGCGAAGGCCCATGCTGTCGACGAAGCTGAGCTCGGCAAGGTTGAGCACCAGGTCGCCGCCTCCCTGGAGCTGCGGCAGCAGGGTGTCCAGGAACTCCTCGGCGTTGGACGCGTCGAGTTCCCCGATGAGCCGCACGGTTCTCGGCTCACTCGTCGGGAGCACCTGCAGGAGGTCGCTCACGTCTCCCCACCCCATCCGCTTCGGAACTTCACGATCGCCCGCGGGCCGGCCCTCAGTGCGTCCCAGCACGACAGATTCTAGACGATCAAACCCCTCCGGACGCGCGACCACTCTCCCCGACCGCCCCAGGGTGGGGTTAGGGCGGTCGCCGGAGAGTGGTCGGTGGTGCTCCGCCGCTCCTGAACGAACTACGAACTACGAGCTACGG
>DASXNO010000382.1:0-14472 GCA_036495025.1 Actinomycetota bacterium
CAGCGGCGGGGGGTTCTCCTCGTCGACGTAGCCCTGGTTGAGCTCCACGATGTTGCCTTCGGGATCGGCCACCCAGACCGCCCGCATGCCCGGGATGAACTGGGACATGTCGAGGGGGCCGAGGGTGACCTTGGCGTCGGCCCCCAACTGGGCAAGGACGGCGTCGAGGTCGTCGACGCGGAAGGCGAAGTGCCGGAAGCCGGAGTAACCGGGACCGTCGGCTTCAGCTTTGGGCGCCGGTCGCTGAGCGTTGGAGTGAAACAGCTCGAGGTAGACGCCGCCCGACTCGATCATCACGACCTGCCCCGGCCCCGGTGCGTAGACGCGGCGGCGTTGGAACCCGAAGTGCTTCGTGTACCAGGCCTCGACGGCGAGGGGGTTGTCGCACGTCAGTGCGACGTGGTGGATCGGGAAGGGCGTCATGTCCGCACCGGGGGCGAGAGCGGGTCCGGGCGCACCGGGCCGGGAACATGGCTGTACGCGACGAGTCCAGGCCGATCGGCGAGCATGTCGATGATCTGGCGAGCGAAGAGGTGGCACACCGGTCCGGCGCGGCCGGTGACGAGGTCGCTGTCGACCACCACGTCCTGGTCGACGTAGCGCGCCCCCATGTTCCGGACGTCGCCGAGCAGGTTGTTGTGGGTGGTGACCGGCCGGCCCCGGACCAGGTCGGGACAGGGAGCCACGAGCCACATACCGTGGCAGATGATGCCCTTCAGGATGGAGGGCTCGGCAAAGGCCCGCTGCAGGAACTGCGTGGCCGGCGGTAGCTTGGTGACGTCCTCCGTGTAGCGCAGGCGGTCGGAGACGATCCCCGAGGGGACGATGACGGCCGAGTATGTTCGCAGCTCCTCGTCGTTCATCCCCTCGAAGCTCTCGTGGCATTCGAAGGGCACCTTGTTCTCGTGGCCGGTGAACGTAATCGACGGCTGACCCCAGAGGCGGGTGAGGAAGTGCAGGTCCACACCCTCCTCGGCGAAACGGTGCTGGTAGTAGTGGATCTCCGGCTCGTAGTAGTCGCTCTCGATCAACACCGCGACCTTGTGCCCCTCGAGTGTCATAGCGAGTACTCCTCCTTCAACATGCCGGCCAGCCGCTCGGCGATCATGACGATGCCGGCGTGGCAGTTGGCCGACGGCACCCTCGGCATCACGCTGGCGTCGGCCACCCGGACGCCCTCGACCCCGTAGACCGCCAGCCTGGGGTCGACGACCGCCATCTCGTCGAGGCCCATCTTGCAGGACCCCACCTCGTGGAAATAGGAGTCGCCCTTCTCCCGCACGAAGGTCTCGAGGTCGGCGTCGCTCGTCACCGTGGGCCCGGGCAACAGCTCCTGCTTGACCCATTCCGAGAACGCTGCGGTGGCGAAGATGTCCCGGGCCAGCTTCACGGCACCGATGAGGCGGTCCACGTCGGAGCGGGCACCCAGGTAGTTGGGATTGATCAGCGGCTTGGCCAGCGGATCGGATCCGGCCAGGCGGATCCATCCCCTCGACATCGGCCGGACGACCCCGGGAAGGATGCTGACGGAGTTGGGGTGTCCCTGCCCGACGATGATGTCCTTGGGTACGTGCACGAAGCCCAGCTGCAGGTCCGGGCCGACCCAGCCGGGACCGGACTTCCAGAACAGGGCGGCTTCGGAGAGGTTCTGGTGCGGCGGCGGTACGGGGGCGGCGCACTCGCAGATCACCGCGGTGAGCACGTGGTTGTGGTAGTTCTCGCCGACGCCGGGCAACCCGACCCGGACCGGGATGCCGACGTCCTCGAGGTGGGCGGCGGGACCGATGCCCGAGAGCAGCAGGAGCTTGGGGGACTCGATGGCACCGGAGCACACGATCACCTCGTGGCGGGCGGTCGCCGTCTCGGTTTTGCCGTCGCGTACGTACTCCACCCCCGTGCAGCGGTTGCCGGCGAAGAGCAGGCGGGTGGCCTGGGACTTGGTCGAGAGCGTGAGGTTGGGCCGGCCGGCGGCGGGATCGAGGTAGGCGACCTTTGTGCTGTGGCGCTTGCCGTCCTTGACGTTGATGTGATGCCAGCCCGCCCCCTCCATCTGCGGGCCATTGAAGTCATCGGTCGACGGATAGCCGAGCTCGAGGCACGCCTCGATGAATGCCCGCGACGTGGGGTTGGGGTCGTGCAGCTTGGCGTTGGCGACGTGGATCGCCCCACCCTTGCCGGCGGTGGGGTTGGTGTCGTCCTCCTGGTCCTCGAGCTTCTGGAACCAGGGGATGCATTCCTCGTAGGACCAACCCGGGCAGCCGTTGTACGCCCAATTGTCGTAGTCGGAGGCGTGGCCGCGGGTGTGCATCATGATGTAGAGGTTGCTGCTGCCGCCGGGGATCTTGCCGCGTGGTTCAAAGACGGTCCGGCCCCCCAGACCGGGCTGCGGGACGGTGGTGTACGACCAGTCCACGTCGGATCCGAGCAGCGTGTACCAGAGCCACGGGACCGCCACGTTGGGTGGGATGTCCGGGCCCCCCGCCTCGAGGGCGAGCACCCCGACGTCGGGGTTCTCGGAGAGACGAGCGGCAAGCGCGGCACCGGCGGAGCCGGCGCCCACGACGATGAAGTCGAACTCGGCGGCCACGGCTAGTCGAGCTTCTGGGAGGTGAAGGGAGCGAAGGCGCCCTTGTCGTGGAAGTTCGCCATGTAGACGATCTTGCCCTCCTCGACGCGGAAGTAGTTTGCCCCACGAACGTCGATCGGCACGCCACTGGCGTTGGCGGCCTCGCAGTGCCAGACGACCGCCGCCTGTTCCGCCTCGATCACCACGTGCTCCGGCAGCATCAGGAACTTGGAGTAGCCCTTCTTCATCGCGCCCACCGCCCCGCGCAGCGGGGCGACGCCTTCCAGATGACCCGCGAGCTGTTCGTCGACGACGAGGTCGTCCGCGAACAGCGTCAACCAGGTATCCCAGTCTCCTGCGTTGACCGTTTCGTAGTAGCGGTCGATCACTTCTCTGGTGTCCATGTCTCTCCCCTTAGAGGCTTGTCGAACCCTGCATCGGAACGAACGTGTCGACGATGTAGGTGACGACCACTGGCTGGCCCGTTGCCGAGCGCTTGACGACCCAGGTCTGGCCGGCGTCGAAGCCCAGCCACTGGCTCTTGGGCGCGGGGGGCGTCCAGGTGTGCGCCTGCCAGTTCACGACCACGTTGACCTTGGCCCGGTCGCCCTCGGTGGTGACCTCGAGCTCCTTGATCGTGTGGACCTCGTCGAAGAAGGTGTTGATGATGCGCTCGTACCACTTCCGGAACCCGTCGTAGCCGCGGGCAGTCTCTTCGGGGAACCGCATCTCGAGCTCGGCGTCGTCGAGGCAGGCGAGCAGCTCCTCGGTGGGAGCATGGGTGTCGAGGAGCTCCAGGTACCACTTCTCGACGAGCTGGCGGACTTCGTCCTCTTCGAGCGGTGCGGCTTCGGTCATCGAAAATTCCTTTCAGGCTCGGTCCGCGCCGGCGATGGAGCGGACCCCCTCCACCTGGCTGCCAATGACGAGGTCGATCAGGAACGGTCCGTCGTGCTGCAGGGCCTGCTTGATGGCGGGTTCGATCTGGTCGGGCTTCTCCACGCGGGTGGCCGCAACGCCGAGAGACCGCGCCAGCTCATCGAAGTGGATGTCCGGCTCGGCCAGGTCGAACGATGCCGGAAAGGCATGGTCGGCGATGTTCCGCTCCTGCCAGTACTCCTCGATGTTGACCTTCAGGAGCTCGTAGCTGTGGTTGTTGCACACGACGAACTTGGCATTGACGTGGTGGCGGGCGGCCGTCCACAGCGCCTGGAAGGTGTACATGCTGCCGCCGTCGCCGCTGAACCCGATCACCGTCTTGTCGGGGTTCGCGATCTTGAGCCCGACCGCCCCGGGGAACCCGACGCCGAGGGAGCCGCCTCGGGTCAGGTAGTAGCTGCCGGGCGTGGTCGGGACAACGTAGCGGGTGAGGTCCGGAGAGGTGGTGAGCGCCTCATCGAAGATGATGGCGTCCGGAGGGAGCTGGCGGGCCAGCTCCTCCGCGAACAGGGAGGCATGCATCGGCAGCGAGTCGTGGAAGGAACGGTCCCGGCTGCGCTGCGACTCCAGGTCCGCCTGCTTGGAGGCGGCCATGGCTCGCCCCCGGGCCGCCGCCTGCGCTGCCTGCTCGGGGCTCATCGTCCGAACCAGCGCGTCCGCCAGCGCGCCCAATGTGAGCTTGGGGTCGGCGACCAGGCCGACGTCGACGGGAAAGTTCTTGGCGATCTCGTGGGCGTTGAGGTCGATGTGCACGACGGGAGCGCCCGAGGCGAAGACCGGCGCCAGTGATGGGAACACCTCGGGGAAGACGTAGGTGCCGCAGATCAGCACCGCGTCGGCCTCTGAGGTGATCGAGCGGCTGTGGTCCCCGAACATGTGGCCGAGCATGCCCCGGAACTGCGGATGGGCGTGGCTCATGTTGACCTCGGACCAGTCCGCACCCCAGACCGCGGCGCCCCAGACCTCGGCCAGCCGGGTCAGCTCTGGCTGTGCGTCGGATGCCGCAACGCCGTCGCCTGCGACGATCATCGGCCGGGCTGCCCCCGCCAGCAACTGGGCCACTCGTTCGATATCGGCCTGCGGAGGGGCAACACGGGTGGAGGGGAACGAGGTGGGCCGGACCTCCTCCTCGTTGGGCGCGTCGAGGACATCCATCGGCAGGGACACGAACACCGGCCCCATCGGTGGGGTTCCGGCCTCCTTGATCGCTCTGCGGAGCACCCGCAGGAGCGAGCCGGGATCGACGACGCGGGTTGCCCACTTCGTCACCGGCTCGGCCATCGCCACCAGGTCCGCCCACATCTGGGCCTCCATCGAGTCGTAGCGCAGACCCGACTCCCCGGTGAGCACGACGAGCGGAGCGTGGCCCCGCTTGGCCTGGTACAGCATGCCGATGCCATTGCCCAGGCCGACGCCGCTGTGCAGCTGCACGGCGGTCGGCCGGCGGGTCGCCCGCGCGTAGCCGTCCGCCATCCCCACGGCGACGGTCTCCTGCAGCGACAGCACGTACTCGAAGTCCGGATAGGAGCCGAGGGAGTCGAGGAACCCCTGCTCGACGGTCCCCGGGTTGCCGAACATGTGCGTCATGCCATCGGCAATGAGCTGCTCGATGATGGCGAAGCGTCCGGTTTTGATGTCGTAGCCCCCTCTCGCGTTGCGCCACCCGGATACCGCCACGGTGGCGCCGTCGCTGTTGCCCTCGGTGACTTGTTCGTGGCCTGTTCGTCGTAGCTGGTCAGTGACCGGTCATGCCTCCGATGGGTGGAAGCCCCACTGCCGAAGGCCGTCCTCCAGGACCTCCACCATCTTCTGTCCCGTCAGGTAGGCATCGGGCGTGGAGCGGCCGGTGACGAACGGGTAGTCGACGATGACCGATGTCGGCTTGCCGAAGTTGCCGTGGTACTGGCCGCCGGGAGCGGTCGCATCGCGAAGGATGTATTCGAGCGGGTACGGTGCAGGCCCCATGTTGAACGTGGTGCCCATGAAACCGGTTCCGTCCTTGTAGTCGTACTCGATGCAGTGCCCCGTCACGTGCTTGCCCCGGATGATGCTCCGCCGGTCTTCCTGATCCCTCGCGAAGGCGAGACAGGGCACCCCGTAGCACTCGGCCCCGACGAGCTTGTCAGCGTTGTAGAAGCCGAGGACGACGTCATGCACCCGGAAGTTGTTCACCATGTCGATGATCGGGCCCGACCCGCCGACGAGGAGGACGGCGTCGTATTTCTCGACGAGGTCCGCCTGCACCTTCGTCAGCGCCGTGAAGTAGGCCTCCTGTTCGCGAAGGTAGTTGTGTGAGCTCCGGTAGGGACGGTCCGGCATCAGGTCGGCCAGGCTGATCGGGGAGTCGAGCCGGTCGGACGCCTCCAGCGCCTTGACCTTCTCGGCAACCTCGGGACTCGTCACGGAACGGCCCAGCGGCGGGTCGATGAAGTTCGGGTCCATGCTCGGCGTCAGGGCGACCGGTCGCTTGCCCTTGGGGGTCGCGAAGTCCACCTGGTAGCCGGCCTTGTCGAAGGTCTCGAGCGGACCGATGAGCTCCTCGCCCCAGTAGCCCCACTCGGAAAGGATGATGAGAATGCGCCTGCTCATGAACAGTTACCTCCTGTCTCGGACACGGCCCTCCCGCTAGGTCGCGGGGGTAGGCTCCTTGTCGGTAAGGATCCAGTTGCCCGCCCGACTCTCGCTGTCGCCGGACTCACGGAACGCTGCTGCCACGAGCTCGTTCGCCCCGACGACCAGGCACTGCACCAGGATGTCGAGGTTCTGGCGGAAGAAGGCGAGCTCGCGCGCTGCCTCGTCCGACATGCGGGCGAGGGCGTCGACCGCGAGCACAAGCATGGTGGGGTTGTCGGCTGCCAGGCGCTCGAGGTGACGGCGCAGCGCCGGGATGTGCTCGGGCTCGATGACTCCTCGGAGGACGAGTCTGCCCACGCCGTTGTTGAACTCGTAGCGGGCCTCGAACTCGTCAGAGCTGGGAGACACCCGGACCCGCACCTTGACGTCCTGGCCCTGCGGGAGACGGACGGTCATGGCCTCGGCGTCGAAGTCGGCGTAGGGCTCGTCGTTCACCCAGACATCGGTGAGGCGCACCCGGCCGGGCGGCAGGAGGTCGGGAGCGACCCTGAGCACCCCGTCAGGGAACGAGACCGCCTTGGGCTTGAAGTGCAGCTCGAGTGGCTCCTGGGTGATGAGCAGGTTCGTGTAGACGGCCGCCAGGTAGCAGATCTCGATGGAGTGGTAGCCCGACATCGAGTGGCTGGCCTTGAGCCGCTCGGTCCCGAGCAGGTAGGGCAGGCCACTGGCGAGGACGTTGAAGTAGACGCCTCCCTCGTCGTGGTCGAGGAACATGGCGTTGTAGAAGGCCGCCGACTCACGGGCGAGGCGGAGGTGCTCCGGGTTACCGTAGGAGCCGGCCAGGATGAGGTAGGCGAGGACCGCCTGCTCCTGCTGCCACCAGGCCTTCCGGTCGTGGAACGAGAACCGGTGGACCGTCTGGCCCTCCTTGAGCGTCCGCTCCATCGTGTCGTACCAGCCACCGCGCTGCTGGTCGCTGCCCACCCCGGGCATGATGCCCGCGATCTTGTTGGCCAGGTCCACGTAGGCGGGGTTGGGCCGGCGGTGCTGGATGCGCGTGAGGTTCCAGGCGATCTTCAGGTTGTGGCCCACGACGGCCCGGTCCTGCTGCCACTTGTACTTGCGGTCGGGGCTCCAGTCCTCGTGGAAGCGCTCCTGGACGAACGGGCTGTGGTCGTAGTCGGGGAAGTGCGCCGCGATCGTGTCGCCGGTCTCCGCCAGGAAGTCCTCGAGGTCCTTGCGGCCGGTCGCGAGCAGGGCGTTGATGAGGTAGGCGGGGGCGTGGTCGCCCACCGAGTTCCAGTTCTTCCGGGCCCGGTTGTGTAGCAGCGCATCCGACCGTGGGTCGAGGGTGACCGGGTCGATGTGGGAGAAGTACCCACCCTTGTCCGGGTCACGGTAGAAGCGGTCGAACAGCTTCACGGTCTTGTCGATGTCGTCGAGGATGCGGGGATCGCCGGTGATCCGGTAGGTCTGGGTGGGTCCGGCAAGGGCGTAGATCTGCTCGTACATGGGGATGGCATTGAGGTCGTCGCCGAACTCGGAGGCGAGGATCTTGCGCTCGGCGGTGCCGGAGACGTCGATGCCGTGGTACCAGTACACAACGCCCTCGGACTCGACCGTGGCTCGCATGTGGTCTCGGAGGTAGTCGGTGCCGCTCTCGGCTGCCTCGAGGAACCGGTCCTCCCCGGTGAGCAGGTAGGCCGAGGCCAGCCCGTACACCAGCCTCGAGATCGTGTCCGTCTCCTGGCGGAAGTCGGGGGCGATGTAGTCGGGCGTGTGCTCCCCGCTCAGGTTGAGCTTGGTGCGGTAGTTCCTCCAGTCGTAGTTCCCGTCCGGGAACTGACCCCGCAGGTGGAAGTCGGCAACCGCCTTTGCCTCGTCGACCCACCACGAGGGCTGCTCGAAGACGTACTCCGTTCCCCTGAGGGCCGGGAACTGGATCTGCATCGCCTCGAAGCGATGCTCGTCGGCGTCGGGATAGAAGATGCCATAGGTGAAGAGGAACCGGCCCGGCACGAGCATGTCGCGCATCTGCGCCGTCGTGTCGAGGTAGGCGTCCCCGAAGTTGCGGAGGGCCGAGGAGTACGTGTTGGGGGCCAGCCAGACCTTGAACTCCCTGCCGTCGCTGGTGCGCAACCCGAACGTGTCTTCGTTCTCGTCGTAGGAGGTTACGTAGCCTGCGATCGTGTCCGCCAAAGTGAACTTCATGCCGTCGGACGTCATCCTCTACCCTTTCTGCTCGTGGTGAGCGGCTGTGAGATCAGCACCGCGACGCTGCGTGCCCCAGCGGGGTATCTCGGCTGGGTGACCGGGGTCTCGGCACCCGGCTCGGCGATGTCGTAGGGCGACAACTGGGAGGTGTCCACGGCCCGGACCCACTGGCGACCCCCGATCACCGGAAGCTCGAACTCCAGATCGAGGTGGGACATGTTGAGGATCACGTGGAGGTCGGGGTCGTCGCCGAACCCTGCCAGGGTGAAGGCGAGCGCCGCCGCGTTGGGGTCGTTCCAGCCCGGGGCGCCCAGCTCGGTACCGTGCCACCCCACCTCCGGCACGCCACGGTCGTTGACCCGATTCCCGTCGAAGAACTGAGGCGACCGGAGCGTCGCGAGGCGCTTGCGCAGGCCGATCATCTGCTGGAAGAACCGCATCATGTCCGCGTTCTTGTCCGCCAGCCCCCAATCGAACCAGCTCAGCTCGTTGTCCTGGCAGTAGGCGTTGTTGTTGCCGTTCTGCGTGCGGCGGAACTCGTCGCCGCCGAGGATCATCGGGATCCCGCGGGAGAGCAGGAGGAGGGCGGCGAAGTTCTTGATCTGGCGCCGGCGCAGGTCTTCCACCCCCGGATCGTCGGTCGGTCCCTCGACGCCGCAGTTCCAGCTCTTGTTGTCGTCCGAGCCGTCGCGGTTGTTCTCTCCGTTGGCATCGTTGTGCTTGTAGTTGTAGCTGACGAGGTCGTTCAGGGTGAAACCGTCGTGGCAGGTGATGAAGTTGATGCTGTTGGTGGGCAGCTCCTCTTCAGGACCGAAGAGGTCGTTGCTGCCGCCGATGCGGGTGGCCACCGCTCCCACCAAACCGGGATCCCCCTTGACGAAACGCCGGATGTCGTCGCGGTACGGCCCGTTCCACTGGGACCACCGCTTGCCCGGGAACCGCCCGACCTCGTACAGCCCGCCGGCGTCCCAGGCCTCGGCGATCAGCTTCGTGTCCGCCAGGACTCGGGACAGCTCGATGCCCCACAGCGAGGGTGGGATCGGCATCTCCGCGCCGTCGGGCCCGCGGGACAGCACGGAGCCCAGATCGAAGCGGAACCCGTCGACGTGGTGCTCCGTGACCCAGTACTCGAGGCTCTCGATGATCTTCTTCGTGACCAGGGGGTGGTTGGCGTTGAGGGTGTTGCCGGTCCCCGAGTAGTTCATGTAGTACCGCCGGTCGGGGGGGTACAGGTGGTAGTAGGCCTCGTTGGCAAGTCCCTTGAAGCTGATGACGGGGCCATTCTCGTTGCCCTCGCTCGTGTGGTTGTAGACCACGTCGAGGATCACTTCGAGCCCGGCCCGGTGCAGGGCCTTCACCATGTCGCGGAACTCCCGGAGGTGGTTGCCGAGCTCGGGCGACGTGCAGTACGAGGACTGGGGGGCGAAGTAGCTGTACGGGTCGTAGCCCCAGTAGTTGCGCAGGGGGTTCCCGTCGGGGCCGATGCGCAGCACCTCCTGCTCATCGAAGTCATAGATGGGGAGGAGCTCGACCGCGGTGATGCCCAGGCTCTTGAGGTAGGGGATCTTCTCGATCACGCCCAGGAAGGTTCCGGGGTTCTGGGTATTCGACGTGGGAGAGCGCGTCAGTCCCCGGACGTGGGTCTCGTAGATGACGGTGTCGGCCAGCGGGATGTTGAGCGGCTGGTCGCCCTCCCAGTCGTAGTCGTGTGGATCGATCACGACACAGCGCATCGAGGTCGCCACGTTGTCCTGCGGTCCGACCGCCGATTGCCGGTCCCAGAGCGTGTTGACATTGCCGAGCGCGTAGGGATCGATGAGCACCTTGTTGCGATTGAAGCGGCGGCCGCTCTCGCGGGTGTCACTCGGCCCGTCGACGCGGAAGGCGTAGATCTGCCCGGCCGCAAGGCCGCTGACGTAGCCGTGCCAGAAGTGGAAGGACTTGTTCACCGCGGGGTCGAAGGCAATGACGTGGTCAGGCTCGGCCTGATCGTGCGAGGAGAAGAGCAGGAGCTCGACCTCCGTGGCGTGCTCCGAGTAGATGGAAAAGTTCACTCCACCGGCATCTGCTCTCGAGCCCAGCGGCTGCGACCGTCCCCGTGAGAGCTCCAGCCGGGGTGTGTCCGTCCGTTGCTTGGCCACCACGTCCCTCCAGTCCCTGCCGCGGTCCCGGTCGGTTGATCCCTCGCCCTGCCCGTTCGCCATGCCCGCCGAGCGACCTGCACCTTGCCCCGCGTCCGAACGTGCGCCCCGGAACGTGCGCCCCGGAGTGTGCCGGAAGGATCAGCCCTTCTGCCTCGAAGTCAGGCCTCGAAGCTATGGGAGACGGGGGCTCCCGCCATCCGTAAGGGGGTACTGAATTCTCGGATGCGGTGGTCCGCAGCTACGTAGTGCACCCCCGCACGGGTTCCCCACCCGTGTCCACGGGGGACGGCTGCGGGTGCCGCTCACGTCGCACGAGGGTAGTCCGCGATCGCGCGCATACGCGCGATCGACGACTAACGTCCAGGTTTGAGGACCGAGGCCAGATCGGCGCGGGAGGCCACCCCGAGCTTCGCGTAGGCCCGTTGCAGGTGCGTCTCGACCGTGCGAGCGGAAATGACGAGCCGGCGGGCGATCTCGAGGCTGGTCATCCCCCCCGCCGCCAGCGTCGCTATCTCGCGCTCCCGCGGGGTCAGCGGCGCAGCCACGAGCGTCGTCAGGGCAGGGGTGCGTGCTCGTTCGCACGCCTCGAGAAAACGGCGGCCCCGGGCGCTGGCCGCCAGCATGCTCGCCTTCTTCCCATTCGCAGCATGCACGGCAGCGGCCTCCGCGGCGGCCTCGGCGGCCACGAGGTCGGCGCCGAGTGACCGGAATGACTCGGACAACTGGTCGAGGCGCTCACCGTCACGGCGCACGAGCGCCAGGACATGCTCGGCACAGAGCCGGGCGAGGGGCCCTTCCACGCTCGGAGCCAAAGCGCTCAGCCGAACGGCCACACACTCCGCATCCCCAAGACGGGCGATGTCGTGGAGGGCGAGGACAGCTATTGCGTACTGGCCCGACTCCTCGGCGGCGTCGGCGACCTCGAGCATCATCCCGCGGGCCCTGGACTGCTCTCCGGACAGCGCGGCCATCCACGCCTCCGCCAGCGCCAGCTCGGGCTCGAAGAGCGCCATCCCGGCCCTCAGCACATGCTTCGCTTCGGCCAGCGCCGCCTCTGCCGCGTCCGCGTCTCCCGCGAGCGCGTTGGCATGGGCCAGGCCGGTGAGACAGACGGGAAGGAAGTTGACCCCGCTCGGGGAGCGGAAGAGCGACGCCGCCTCCATCAGCCAGCGGCATGCCGTCACGACGCGTCCCCGGTACAGGGCAACCCGCCCCCGAAGCAGCGACCACTCGGCGGTGGCGACGTGGGCATGCTGATCGAGGGCCACATGGTATTCGCGCTCCGCGAGCGTCTCGGCCTCGATCAACCGCCCTCCCAGGCAGAGGGCGTACGTCTTCCCCAGGAGGAGGTGACCGGGGCCGAGGGCGAGCTTGTCGGTCAACCGATGCGCCGATTCCATCCAGCCGTCGGCAATGGTCACCGCGTGCTCGACGCGCCCGGTCACGGCGAAGGCGGGCACGGTCGCGAGGGCCGTTCTCACGCAGGCCGCCTCGTTGGCGCCCACTCGCTCGAGAATTCCGAGGGTTTCGGCGATCGCCTCGACCGGCCGGCCGGAGAACAACAGAATAAGGGCCCGCACCGCGGTGAGCTCGTCTCGAAGATCGGGGTCTTCGATGCCCTGCTCGGCGCGCCGGAGCACAACTTCGGCCTCGACCGGGCTGCCACCGTCGATCCACAGAAGACCGAGCGCCCTGAGAATCGCCGTCACCGCCCGGACCCCCTCGTCGGGGGCGCCCGTGTCGAGTCCCCTGTCGAGTCTCAGGAGGACATCGCCCTGCTCTTCGCGCCCCTGGCCGAACAGGGCCTGGGCGAGCGCGAGCTGAGCGGGGATCCCCCCGCCGGCGTCGGCGGCCGCCCGGGCAAGGCGTTCACCCAGGACGGGGTTGAAGCTCCCCAGGGCTCTCCGTGCCCCGGCGACCAGGAGTTGCGGAGTCCCGCCCTGCCCGGCTTCGAGCCGAGCGGTGACCAGACGGAGGAGGTCGTCGCTTCGTCGTGCCCCGGCGGCCTCGAGGCCGTCTGCGAGCTGACGATGGATCGCCCGGGCACGGAGCGCCGGGCACCGGGACCGAACGGCCTCACCGTACAGAGGATGAGCCAGTCGGACGGACAGCCGTCGCCCGTGCCGGTCGACCACCGCCATCCCCCGCCGCTCGGCAGCCTCGAGCGTGGCGGGAGAGAAGAGCGTCTCGAGCAGGGTCGCCGAGACGGGTTCGCCGAGGGCGATCACCTCCATGAGGGCCGCCTCGTCCGGGTCGAGATTGCCCACCCGGGCTGCGATCATCTCCTGCAATCGGGAACTCACCGCCATGGGCGCCCTCCAGCCCCACACGCCGTCGGCCTTGCGCACGGCCCCGCTTTCGGTGCCGGCAAGGATGAGCTCGCGCAGGAAGAGGACGTTGCCCCCGCTGGCTTCCCACAGCTTCGCCATGGTCAGTCCATCGACGTGGCCGCCGAGCACCTGGACGACGAGCTCGTGCACCTGGGCCTCGGAAAGCGCCTGGAGCTCCAGCCGCTCGGCCATCCCGTCCTTCCACAGGGCGACGATGGGATCGGGGGCCGGCACGCCCGCCCGTAACGTGGCGAGGATGAATGCATCGCGGGTACCGGCGAGCTGGTGCACCAGCGTGGCCGATGCGTCGTCGAGCAGGTGGGCGTCGTCGATCGCGACCACCAGACGCCGCCCGTTGGCACGGGTGACCAGCGCGTCGATGATTCGGCGAAGGACGCCAAGCCGGTCCACCGTGGAAAGAACAAGGTCGGGCAGAAGGTGAGCGAACGAGCCGAACGGGATGGAAGCGCCGGCCCGGGTGGCGGCCACCCATTCGGTTGCGCAGCGCTGCCCTGCCGCCCCCTTGATCACCTCGGACGCCAGCCGAGTCTTGCCAACGCCAGCACCGCCAGCAAGGACAATGCCGCCACAGTCGGCGTCGGCGATGGCCCCCGCGACGAAGGCGAGCTCGGCCCCTCTGCCGACAAGCGGCCATGTCGCGGGAAGGTGGAGACCGTCCGGGGAGGCCGAGCGCCCGTACGTGGGAATGTGGACGAGGGAGACGGGAACCCAGTCCCCGCTCGCCTGGTCCCCTTCCCACTGCCTTGTGGATCTCGCGCGTCCGCTCATCCCCCACGCTCCCCCTGTTGTGGACGCCGCTGCCACTACACCGAGCCAAGCGCTCTGGTGGCCCGTTCTTTCACTGCTCTGGACTCTCTGGACTCTCTGGACCCGACCAAGCCCGGGACAACCCCGGGTCGCGACGCATCAGGACGGGTTCTCCGCACGAGACAATATCACTAAAACCCCTATAACGGTTTTATCGGACTCGTTACCGTCGCAAAGTCGTCTAGCCAACAATATCCGGCAGATCGGGGATCTTTGCAATACTTCGTTCAGCCGCTGAAGCCGGGAGAACGTCTGATAGGGACTCGTTTCCAGTAGGTAGCGACGTCAGACCTGGGCGAATAGATCAGTAGGTCATTACGGATGGCCGCGGAGCGGGAGGCCCCTACAGTGACACGATGGATCGGGCCAGCGCCCTCAGGCAACTGCCCGCCGTCTACGCCAGAGCCCTGCGTCTGCGAGACCTGGGCGTGGACGACGACGGAGTAGCCACATTCCTCGACATCCCTGCCGAGTCGATCCCGGCCCTCTTCCGGATCGCCGAGGCCAAGCTGCTGGAGCTCTCGGAGCCGGTCAGCAAGGGGATGAGCCTTGAGGGCTACCCTGACCGCGTCGGCCCCCGGGAGGGCGATGGCCAGGGGCTGTAGGGCGGTGCTCCCGCAGCAGTGCGGTCAGCCGGGAGGATAGGAGCAGGTCGCGCACATACGCGCGAAAAGCGACTGACCTCCGCGAAGACCTCCTCGGTCACTTCCTGGCGTAGGCCGCCGCGAAGGTCTTTGCCACCAGGGCGTAGCCGGCGTCGGAGGGGTGGAAACCGTCGCTGCTCACCAGGGAGGCCTCCGTCCCGTTTGCCCGGGCGGCCAGCCCTGCCGCATGGAGGTCGACGAGGACGGCGCCGGTCGCCGCGGTCACACGGGCG
>DASXNO010000383.1:0-2927 GCA_036495025.1 Actinomycetota bacterium
CGAGGAGGTAGGGGAGGAGCGGCTGCATGCCGGAACCCGTGAACAGCGTGGTCGGATCCTCGCGCGGCACGATGGGCGCCCGGGGGATGACCGCATGACCCCGCGCCGCGTAGAAGCTCAGGTAGCGCGCGCGGATCTCCCCAGTGTCCATCGGTCCCAGCATAGCGCCTGGAAAGTCCAGAACTCCCTGGTCAGGGCCACTCTCTGCAAGCCTGCCCGGCCGGCTAGAGCGTCACTGGACGACCTGCACGATCGGCTTGCCCTTCTCGACGACGTGCCGGTGAGCTCCGCCGCGTTGCCGTCGCCGACGTTGCTCACCGAGTGGACGACCCACTGAAAAGGGGTGGCAGGGATTTTCCACAAATAATGTGGACTATTCCTGCCACCCCGGCCCATGTCCCGCCGGTTGACGTTGTCGGCGCCCGAGGGCGCAGGGACTGTTCGGTGCCCCCGGTGGGATTCGAACCCACACTGGGGAGATTTTAAGTCTCCTCCCTCTGACCGTTGGGGTACGGGGGCGCTGAAATTGTAGAGAGGCCGTTCGGACAAGGATGCCCTGGCCGGGCGACTAGTGCCGGACGGCGGTCTGCAGGGCCTTCCACATGGCCGTGGCTCCCGCGCTGCGTTCCACGGTCTCGAAGCTGTAGATGCTCGCCCCGATCCCCACGGTACTTGCCGCGCCGACGTAGCCCTGCACCTCGGCCACGGTGGTGCAGTCCCCGACACCGCCCACGACGAGCATCGGCTTGGTGACGCCCATCAGCGAGATCGTCGTCGACACGACGTTGCGGGTGTAGGCCCCGGCGTCGTACTGCTGGCCGCAGTCCGAACCCTTCGTGACCGACCAGTAGCCCATCGGCATGACGACGTCGTAGTCCCGGGCGATCTCGGGCCAGGGGAAGCCGGCCCAGGCCATCGGGAGGCGCTGGTTGTTGACGGCGTCAGGGACGATGGCGCCGAGGGCGACGTTCGAGCCTACGGCGGCCCGCAGCGCCTTCGAGTACGCCACGATGCCGGCGTTGAAGGCGGCGAGGTTGTGGTTGACGGCACTGCGGTCCTCGATGTCGGGCGCCAGGCCGTCGAAGTGCTGCCCGCTGGGCGTCTTGAAATTGATGACTGCCATCGAGCGCCGGACGTCGAGGTTGACGTCCGCGAAGCCGGGCAGGTACCAGCCGACGACCCGGATCCCGTGGTCGTGGGCACGCTCGATGAACTGGGCGACCAGGCCGGCCCCGGTCATGTCGTCGGGAAGATTCCACCGGCTGGTCTGGAGGTAGAGGGTCTGCACGCCCCGGTTCGCCATCGCTTGGGTGGCCTGGGCCGGGTCGATGGGTGCGTTCGTGAAGACGAAGTCGTAGAGGCTCACCCAGGCGCCGAGGCCCCGGTACGCAATCAGGCCCGGGGTCGACGGGACGGACCGGGAGGCCACGGCTGCCGGCTTGGGGGCCACCGGGGCGGGCTTGGGGGCCACCGGGGCGGGCTTGGTCGTCGGCTTCGGCGGCGGTGGGGCGGCAACCACGACCGGTGGCGGCGATGGGGCGGCCGTTGCCGTCGGGCTCGGCGACGGGGAAGGAGACGGCGAGGGCGAAGGGGACGCGGACGGCGAAGCGGTGGGCGTGACGGAGGCCGGCGGCGAGGCGGCTGCCGTCAGCCTGACCGACTTGTCCGGATCCGACTGGGCCCGGGCGATCATCACGAGCGTCCCCATCACCGACACCACGACGCCCGAAGCCAGGATCGCCTGGGTACGGGGCCGGAGTCGCTGGATGCGGCCGAGGAGCGACCAGGGGTTGTAGGAGATGCGTGTGCCTCCCTTGGAGGTCGCCCCGAACCCACGATTCGACCAGCTCAGCCGGGGGCTCGCCATTGTAGCCCCCAGAGGGACAAAAAGAACAACTATCAGGAAATCTTAAGCTTCGGGTGCACCGGTGGGCCTCAGGGCAACCGGGGTAGCCTTAACCGATCTGGGTAGCCTCCTGTTCATGGCGAAGCTGGCGTTTTGCGGAACAGGACAGATGGGGTTGCCGATGGCAACCCGCCTCATCGCCGCGGGCCACGAGCTCACCGTCTGGAACCGCTCGGCCGAGAAGGCGAAGCCCCTGATCGATCTCGGGGCCAAGCCGGCCGAGAGCCCCGCGGCGGCGGCCCGGGAGGCCGAGGCCGCGATCACGATGCTGGCCGACCCCGAAGCGGTCGAGGAGGTCGTCCTCGGTCCCGGCGGTATCGCCGAAGGCCTGGCGGAAGGGGCAACGCTCATCGAGATGTCGACCATCGGGCCGGATGCCATCCGGGAGTTGGCCAAGCGCCTCCGCCCCCGCTTCCACGTGATTGACGCCCCCGTGCTGGGCAGCGTCGCCCAGGCGGAGGGGAGCGAGCTGAAAATATTCGTGGGAGCCTCGCCGGAGGAGTTCGCCCGGTGGGTGAAGGTGCTCGGGGCCATGGGGACCCCCTTCCACCTGGGCCCGCTGGGATCGGGTGCTTCGATGAAGCTGGTCGCCAACTCGACGCTCGGGTCCTTGATGACGGCACTTGGGGAGGCGCTGGCGCTCGCGGACCGCCTCGGCCTCGACCAGAGCGACGTGTTTGACATCCTCGTCGGCTCCCCGATCGGCGCTGTCGCCCGGGGCAAACGCAACCTCATCGCCAGCAGGCGCTACGAGCCGCAATTCAAGCTCCGGCTGGCCCTGAAGGACATGGACCTCGTCCACGACACGGCGACCCGCCTCAGCCTCGAGCTGCGAGTCGCCGAGGCCGCTCGGTCCTGGTTCCGGGACGCCGAGGCGAGGGGCCTCGGCGAGATGGACTACTCGGCGGTCGTCGCCCTCATCACCGGCGCCCCCGCCGAGCTGCCGGCCGGATAACGCCGGCGCTGGCGTTTGCCGTAGCGCCGTCCGCAGCACTACCGTGAGACTTCCAACGACAGGAGG